>CAZLWN010000028.1:0-32383 GCA_964563195.1 uncultured Undibacter sp.
TCACCAAGGGCTATGCCATCGGCTCCGCCGGTCTCGGCGCGCTGGTGCTGTTTGCGGCCTATAACCAGGATCTGCAGTTCTTCACCAAGAGTGCGGCCACGCATCCCTACTTCCAGGGTATTCATCTCGACTTCGCTTTGACCAACCCTTACGTCGTGGTTGGTCTCTTGTTCGGTGGGTTGTTGCCCTATCTGTTCGGTGCCATGGGCATGACCGCGGTCGGCCGTGCGGCCGGCGCTATCGTCGAGGAAGTGCGCCGCCAGTTCCGCGAGAAGCCCGGCATCATGAAGCACAAGGACAAGCCCGACTACGGCCGCGCAGTCGATATGCTCACCAAGGCCGCGATCAAGGAGATGATCGTGCCCTCGCTGTTGCCGGTGCTCTCGCCGATCGTGGTCTACTTCGTGATCTACCTGATCGCGGGCGGCGGTCCGGCCGGAAAGTCGGCGGCGTTTTCGGCGGTCGGCGCCATGCTGCTCGGTGTCATCGTCACTGGCCTTTTTGTTGCCATCTCGATGACCTCCGGCGGTGGTGCCTGGGACAACGCTAAGAAATACATCGAGGACGGCCACTACGGCGGCAAGGGCTCGGAAGCCCACAAAGCCGCGGTGACCGGCGACACGGTCGGCGACCCTTACAAGGACACCGCCGGTCCCGCCGTGAACCCGATGATCAAGATCACCAACATCGTGGCGCTCTTGCTGCTGGCGGTGCTGGCGCACTAGCAAGCGCAGATCAATCAAGCGAAAAGAGCTCGCCGCGCGCGAGCCCCTTTTTCTTTTGTCTTTCGAGCGCTGGCCGTTGCGCGACCGGTGCCGCTTAACCGGCGAATGGATTCAGGGCCTTGAAAACGCCATGCAAATATTGCAGTTCATGACCGCCGGTCGGCGTCGTGTTCGATACAAAGTCAAAAACCTTGCCGTCCTTGAGGCCGTAATTTGCCAGCCGCCGAACCCGGCGGTCCTTGTCGAAATAGACTGCAACAACGCGCTGATCAACGACCTCTTGCGGCATGAACGCTGCCGAACGCTGAGCTTGTTGCGAGATGTAATAGAACACCTCGCCGTTCACGGTGGCCACGGTTGAGGGCGTGCCGAGCACGATCAGCACTTGCTCCTGGGAAGCGCCGATCGGAATTTGTTCGAGTGCGCCTTCCTGCAGCACGTAGCCGCGTTGGAAGGTCTCGGTGAAGGCGCCGCAGCCGGGGAGCGCCAAGCTGCAGGCAAGCACAAGCGCCGGTGTCAGCCGGAACCGCCTGGCAAGAAGATGCGCGGTCTTGGTGTGCAAATGCGGCGCGCTCATTATTTCGATCTTGCACCGGCGCTAGGCTTGACTTAACCGGCGGCGAGCCCCGGTCAGCGCTGAACCAACGCGATGAATTTTCCCCTTTTTGGCCGCTCCAGGCGGAGCGGCACCATTTCCGGCCTGTATGGCACGATCGTGGCGCAGGCGCGAATGCCCGGCTTTTACCGCGATTACGCCGTGCTGGAGATGCTCAACGGCCGTTTCGAGCTGATCGTGCTGCATTTGGCCGTGCTACTGGACCGGTTCGGGCAAGATCCTTACCTGCGCGGCTTGGGGCAGGGCGTTTTCGATCATTTTTGTCAAGATATGGATAGCAACCTCCGCGAAATCGGCGTTGGCGACCTGGCGGTGCCGAAAGAAATGCGCCGCGTCGGCGAGGCCTTTTATGGTCGCGCGCAAGCCTATGGGGCGGCGCTGGCGGCGGCCGACGACCGGGCCCTGGTGGAGGCTCTGACGCGGAATATCTATGGAGCAGCGGCATCTCCGGCTGCGGTCCGCCTTGCGGCCTATATGCGGGAGGCGGTACGTGATCTTAAGGCGCAGGAGTCCGCCTGCATTGCAGCCGGCCGCTTGCGCTTTCCGGACCCGGCGGTAGTCCACGCAGACGTTGACTAAGAACCTGAATTAAATGGAAAAAATCGACAGCCCCTGGAATGTGCCGGTGGCGGTGGAGGATATACCGGACACCGGCCGGCATATGGAGGTCGAGGCGCCGGCCGCCGTTCGCGCCGCGCTGGCCAAGCTCGCGGGGGTACGGGAATTACCGCAGCTGTCAGCAGTGTTCGATCTCGTCCGCCAAGAGGCCGGCGTTCACGTTTCCGGCCAAGTGCACGCTCGAGTCGGCCAGACCTGCGTGGTTACCCTGGAGCCAATCGAGAGCAGGCTTGAGGAGGCAATCGACGTTGTTTTTGCGCCTGCGGCGCCCGGCGAGGGACTCGGTGCCACCAAACCTAGTGGCCGCCGGGCGACAGCCAGCGAGGGGGAGCCTCTGGAACCAATGGTCGGCGGCAAAGTTGATCTAGGCGCGCTCGCGACCGAATTCGTCTTGCTTGGCATCGATCCTTATCCGCGCAGGCCGGGCGCCGAATTTGCGCCGCCAAAAATCGCGGATAGCGGCGAGCACCCCTTCGCCGCCCTTGAAACACTGAAAAAGCGCCTCGGCGGCGGCCAGTCGTGACCCGCGGCCAAGCGGTGGAACGCCGCCAAAACCGGCTTGTTTGCCTTGGCCGAGCGGTTATGGTCGCCGCCAAGCATCGAAGCCGGATGACCGCGTTGCCGGCGCTCCCATTCACGCCGCCAAAGCCGATCTATGCCCGATAACGTCCGTATCGCGCTTGACGCCATGGGCGGAGACCATGGGCCATCGGTGGTTTTGCCGGGCGCCGATCTATCGCTCACCCGCCATCCCGACATCGAATATCTGCTGTTCGGCGACCGCGTTTTACTAAAGCCCCTGATCGAGGGTCTGCCGCGTCTCAAGGCCAAGTCACGGGTGGTTCATACCGATGTGGCGATCCGCATGGACGACAAGCCCAGCCAGGCGCTGCGCTACGGCCGCTGGAAGTCTTCGATGTGGCTGGCCATCGATGCGGTCAAGAAAGGCGAAGCCGACGCCGTGGTCTCGGCCGGCAATACCGGCGCGCTCATGGCCATGGCGCGCTTCAATCTCAAGATGATCGAGGGCATCGAGCGGCCGGCGATTGCGGCGCTGTGGCCGACGGTGAGAGGCGAATCGATTGTGCTCGACGTCGGAGCTTCGATCGGTGCCGACGAAGTGCACCTGATCAATCTCGCTGCCATGGGCAGCGCCATGGCGCGGGTACTGTTCGATGTCGAGCGGCCGACCGTGGGCCTGCTTAATATCGGCGTCGAGGAAGTCAAAGGGCTCGAGCAAGTGCGCGAAGCCGGGCGCATTCTGCGTGAAGGCAATTTCCCGCATTTTGACTATAACGGTTTCGTGGAGGGCGACGACATTGGTAAGGGTACGGTCGACGTCGTTGTCACCGAAGGGTTTGCCGGCAATATCGCGCTCAAGACCGCCGAGGGCACCGCCCGCCAGCTCGGGCAATATCTGCGGGCGGCAATGAACCGGACGTGGGCTGCCCGCCTCGGTTATCTGTTGGCGCGGCAGGCATTCCGCACGCTGCGCGACAAGATGGATCCGCGCAAGTCGAACGGCGGTGTCTTCCTTGGCCTCAACGGCATCGTGATCAAGAGCCATGGCAGCGCCGACGCTGAAGGCTTCGCCTCCGCGATCGACATCGGTTACGACATGGTGCGCTACGAACTGCTCGCCAAGATCGGCGAGACGATGGCGCGCGACCTACGGGCGACCGCGACGGCGCGGCTCGCGAGCGGAGCAGGCTCGTGACCATCACGCGTTCGGTGGTGCTGGGCTGCGGCAGTTATCTCCCGGGGCGGATCCTAAGCAATGATGAGCTTGCGCGTTCGGTGGAGACCACCGACGAGTGGATCGTACAACGTACCGGCATCCGCGAACGCCATATCGCCGCCGCCGGCGAATTTACCTCCGATCTCGCGCTCAATGCCGCCCGCGCCGCGCTTGCCAGTGCCCATGTTGAGCCGAACTCGATCGACCTAATCGTGCTGGCAACCTCGACGCCCGACCAGACCTTTCCAGCGACGGCGGTCACGGTGCAAGCCGGCCTCGGCATCACGCATGGCGCGGCTTTTGACCTGCAGGCGGTGTGCTCGGGCTTTACCTATGCCTTGTCCGTCACTGACGGGCTGTTGAGGGCCGGCAGCTTCAAGCGGGCCTTGGTGATCGGGGCGGAGACTTTCTCGCGCATCCTCGACTGGAACGACCGCACCACCTGCGTTTTGTTCGGTGACGGCGCCGGCGCCCTGGTGCTTGAGGCGCAGCAGCAGCCCGGCAAGCTTGAGGATCGCGGGATCCTGACCACCCATCTGCGTTCGGACGGCCGCCACAGGGCCAAACTCTACGTGGACGGCGGCCCGTCCTCGACCCAGACCGTCGGCCATCTGCGTATGGAAGGCCGCGAGGTGTTCAAGCACGCGGTGGCCATGATCACCGACGTGATCGAGGACGCTTTCAAGGCGACCGGCTATAGCGCGGCCGACATCGACTGGTTCGTCCCGCACCAAGCCAACAAGCGGATCATCGACGGCTCGGCCCATAAGCTTGGCATTGCCCCGGACAAGGTGGTGATCACGGTCGACCGTCATGGCAACACCTCGGCGGCTTCGATACCGATGGCGCTTGCCGATGCGGTCGCCGACCGGCGCATCAAGCGCGGTCATCTCATCCTGCTGGAAGCCATGGGCGGGGGCTTCACCTGGGCCTCGGCGCTGTTGCGCTGGTGAGCTGGGCCAGTACTCCCGGCCGGGCGTTTGGCTGGCGGGGCCGTCGGAGAGAAGACCGAGACGACCGCTGGCACCCCTTCAAATTTTAAACGCCCCGTTGACCCGTCCCAGCGATGCTAATATCGTCGATAATTCAGCGGGATATCTTCGCCGGGGGCAGGGCAGGCGATGACCGGAAAAACTGTGACGCGGGCCGACTTGTGTGAGGCGGTCTACCAGAAAGTGGGCCTCTCACGCACGGAATCCGCTGCGCTTGTGGAACTGGTGCTCAAGGAGATCACGGACTGCCTCGAACGGGGCGAGACCGTGAAGCTTTCCTCGTTCGGTTCGTTCGTCGTGCGCAAAAAAGGCCAGCGCATTGGGCGCAATCCCAAGACTGGCAAGGAAGTCCCGATTTCGCCGCGCCGAGTGATGGTGTTCAAGCCGTCGGCGATCCTCAAGCAGCGCATCAACGGCGGCGAAGGCCTCAGCCAGTCGACTTGAAGTGTTGCGTTTAGTAACACGTTGGCGTCGGTAACCTGCGTTCATCGAGATAGGGAGTATGGCCGCTTTGGATAGCAAGGCGCCGGATGCATTTCGCACCATCAGTGAAGTCGCGGATGATCTCGATCTGCCGCAGCACGTGCTGCGCTTTTGGGAGACCCGTTTCCGCGACATCAAGCCGATGAAGCGCGGCGGCGGCCGGCGGTACTACCGCCCCGACGACGTCGATCTGTTACGCGGCATCCGCCATCTACTCTACGGCGAAGGCTACACCATCCGCGGCGTGCAGCGGATCCTGCGCGAGCAGGGTCCTAAATTCGTGACGGTGGTCTGGCAGGAAGGCGCGCCGCAACCACCTCATGGTGCGCGCGAGGTCGAGGAGTTTGCCGAAGAGGTGGCTTCCGCTGCCGAATTGCTCGAGGAGGAGAGCAGCTTGCGCGGCCGGTTCAGTTCGCTGATCGGACGCGATCTGGGCGACCAGCCCGATGTTGCGCAATCGCGCCAAGAGCCCCCGCTCAAGAGCGCACCGGTGCCGCGCATCGAGCCGACCGATCGCGCCATCCACGACAACAGCGAGCCGATGCTCCGGCCGGCGCAGTCGCAACCCGTCGCGGCGGTCGCGCACCCGGCACGGCCAGACCCGCGCGGAGCGTTGGCGCGCGAGGATGTGCGTAAGTTGCATGCGGCGTTGCACGAGTTGAGCGAGTGCCGCAAGCTAATCGATGCGGCGGCCGCGCGCGCCGAGTAGCCCTATCCGATATCACATAACCCAATAAACTCACGAGGCATGGCGGCGCACCAAGCCTGGTGCAGAATACCGGATGCCGGCTGGGTGTCCGGGGTAAAAGGTTGCGTATGCGTCGGTTTGCGTCGGCCGCAGTAGTCCTGATCGCGATGGTGATCTGCGACGCGCTCGCCGCGGTCAATGAATTCGCTTGAACCAAATAGGTTTGATGATAGAGGGGGTGCGTGGTCTGGGCGGCGGATGGCACTTCGCATTTAACAGAATGGTTGCGTGCCGCCGCGCAAGTCCTTTTTGTCGTTGCGATCGCTACCTTTGGTGGCTACGCTATTTCCGGAATTATTCGTGACGCCCGTACCATGTAAAAAGCCATTCCGGTCGAACCGCCAAGTGCTTGCCTTCCGGGGCGCTCACCTCCTGTGAGCGCTTCGGGTTGCAACAACCACGGTTACGGCTTGTCCCCTCTACTCCAAATCGAGTTTTCGGGGCCGCCTTGTGGATTGCCAATTATAGCGTCAGTATTATGCGATGCTCGTGAGGATATGGCGGGGGCTTTCAAAAGGAAGCGGTAGCGATGTGGTTCATGAGAAAACGCGGCCTGACCTTGGTGTGCATCATAGTCGGCGGGCTTTTAATTGCCGGAGCGACGACGCTGACGCCTGTTCGGCAAGCTTGCGCGCAGCGCGGCCAGATGAGTTATCGGGAAGATATTGTTCCGATTTTCACAGGATGGTGCATCTCCTGCCACACGCCGCCGGACGGGCAGGGCTTTAAGGCCAGCGGGGTCGATCTGACGAGTTACGCCGGACTGATGAAGGGCACGAAATTCGGCGCCGTCGTGATTCCAAAAGAACCTGACAGCAGTTCGCTGATCGCGCTCATATATGGACGAACGTCCCCGCAGATACGCATGCCATTCGGGCATAAGCCGCTGCCGGATTGCCTTCGCACCAATATTTGGGAGTGGATTTTCGAGGGCGCAAAAGACAATTGACCGTCTCAGCCGCGCGCTTCCTGAGAGTGATTTGTACGCCCGCAACGGCTTTTCTGGTCGCGTTGAGTTGTGCCTTCGGCTATTCACCGAGCTTGAAGCGCTCAAGTGCCTCGTTGAACTGGGCCAGCTTATCCGGTTCACCGGCTAGCGCGCGACGTCCGTCACTGATAGCCGCCATCGCTTTATCCTTTTCGCCGAGAGTCAAATAAGACCGCGTGAGCATCAGCCAGCCTTCGGGGTCGGATCCCGACTTCTTGAGACGCTCGGCGAGACGTCCGACCATGTTTTGGATCGCAGTACCCTGCTGATGATCCGGTGGCGCATCGCCCTCCGCCTTTTTCGCAGGGGCAGAGCTGGCCGCAGGCGCAGCCGGCGCAGTTTTGCCAGCGTCGATTTCTTTGAGCGCAGCTTCGAACTGTTGCAGTTTGCCGGCATCGCCGGCGAGGGCCTTGCGGGCGTCGGCTGCTGCTGCGGCTGCTTTGTCGGGTTCGCCGAGCACCTTGTAGGAGCGCACCAGCCGCGCCCAGCCGTCGGAATCGGAACCGTCGGTCTTGAGCCGCGCCGCCAGCCGATCAACCATGCTGTTAATCATGGTGGCTTGTTGTGCGGGCGCTTGGTTGCCGGCCACGGCCATTTGCGCGGCGTTGGGGCCGCGTGCCGGCGTCGACGCCGCGGTTTTGTCCGCGGCGAGGGCTTTGAGCGCCGCTTCTAGCTGTTGCAGCCTGGCAGGGTCACCGGCCAGCGCCTTGCGGGCGTCGGCTGCGGCTGCGGCCGCTTTGTCGGGTTCGCCAAGCACTTTATAAGAGCGCACCAGCCGCGCCCAAGCGTCGGGATCGGAGCCATCTTTTTTCAGGCGCGCTGCGAGACCGTCGACCATGCCGCGGATCATTCCGGGCTGTTGTTCGGGCGGCTGTTTTGCGGCAGTCGCCATCTGCGCAGGCGACGGGCCGGGCGGCGTTGCCGCAGCCTTGCCTTCCACTCGCGCAAGCGCGGCGCGCACATCGCTCACCCAATGCGCTCCGGCTGGCGCTTCGGCAATAAGATCGCGCCAGATTGTCGCAGCCTTGTCGCGCTGCCCGTCCTGTTCGGCGGCGATGCCGAGATAGTAGCGGGCGCTGACGGTGGTGTTGTCGAGTGTTACCGCGCGCACGAACGCGGCCTTGGCGTCGAAGGTCACGATGCCGTTTGCTTGCGCCATCAGCGCTTCGCCGAGATTGGCTTGGCGATCAGCGTTCTCGCCTAGAAGCTGCAAGACGTTGCGCCAGGCGTTCACCGATTCAGTGTAGCGGCCGAGCCGCATGTAGACTGGTGCCAAAACCTCCCAGCCGCGGCCATCCTTGGGGTTGCTTTGGAGGTGCGCCTCGACCTTGGCCACCATGGCTGCGACCGAAGCCTCCTGACTGGGCGAACCCCTACGGTCGGCCGCAACTGTCGCTGAGGCAAATTCCGGAGCGCCAAGTCGAAGATACAGGCTGGCGGCTCCGGTCGGCAGCAAGATTAGTGCGACAAGAGCAACCGCCCTCCGGCGCCAGGTGGCTGCCGCCGGGTTCGAAGCCGCCGGCGTCGCCTGGGCGGTGGCGTCGGCAGCAAGCAGGCGCCTGGAGATTTCTACGCGCGCTGCTTCAGCCTCGGTGTTGCCAATGAGGCCTGCCGCCAGGTCACGTTCGATCTCGTCAAGCTGATCGCGATAGACCGCAATATCACTGCCCGAACTTGCAGCGGTATCGCGGCGGGCAAGCGGCCAGATAACGACGAAGATCGCCGCCGCGGTCATCAGCCCAATGATCAGCCATAAGGTCATTTGTTACTGGACTTATCGCTCCGCGCCGTGCGCGTCTACCGGCCGCCCGACACCGAGACACCTCTGGTGTCGTCCGCGCTGACAATCCGAACTACGCGGGATCGGCCTCCCGGTCGGGATGTTACGGAATAAACGGGTCTATTTCATGAGCTTGAATCCACCAGCCTTGAACTTCTGACCGACGGATTTGAGCTTACCGTCACCCGCCGGGTTCACGTCGCATTGCCCGCAAGGCAGGCTAGTCTGAGCCGCAAATTCTACCTTCGCTTGCCCCGGAGTTGGGGTGATTAGCCCGACAGTTGCGCTGGCCAATACTGCAGCCGCGGTGCCGACAGTCACTCGAACAACATCGCTGCGGATTTTTTTGGGCGTGCCGCGAATTCCTGTGTGAACCAGGGAGGCTCTCCTTGCCGAACGCGTCGAAAGGCTACCGCTGCGGCATCGCCTCGCAAGTAGTGGTAAGTAAAAGATTGAACTTGCCGATATTAGATTAGTATATGTTCCGCAGTCAAACATGGCAAATTTACCTCGACAAACAAGCGCACTAGCTAAAAGACGAAAAAAAGCGGCCGACCAAAACTATTTTTTGACTGGCTTGATCTACATCAAATGTGACTTTTATAGCTCACTCATCTCAAAATTGCGGAATACGCATTTTTTTCCCTTGCGCCCCAAAATAATCCAACGAAAATAGCGTCGGGTGCTCGAGCGTACGGGGCGGGGGTCTGGATGCATCAGTCGGTAGGTGCGGGGCGTACTTTTTCGTATGCACGTTGGTTGCCCTTCGTAAGCGGACGCAGTCGTTGCGCCGAACGGCGCCGGCAATTGGCGACACTGGTTGCGACCGGCGTTGTCTTTTCCATGGCAATGGCCCTGTTCGCGATGACGGCAAACGCCGTTGAAGCGAACAACGGCAAAGACTCAGTTTCCGCTTTGAGCGAGTACGTTCAGGCGGTTGCCGCGGCGCCTAATCGTACCGACGCCCAAAAATCCGATCACGACCTCAACAAAACCGCTCGGCGCGAGTCCGGCGACGGTGCCTATGCTGCGCTGCGCTCGTTCGTGCGCCGGATTGGCGCCGATCAACCGCCGTCGATTGAAGGCACGCAGAAATTGGCCGCGGCCGATAATCTTGTCGACTTCCTGCGCGGGCTTCAAAACGGCAATCAGCCGAACGCCGCGCCGCCTGCAAGCACGCCGGCGGCGAGGGCTCGTGGACCGGCCGTAGCAGCCCGTTATGTCGGCCAGAAGGTTTGCATGACCTGCCATGCGCCGCTCGTCGCAGAGTTTAAAAAAACTCTGATGGGCAAGATCGGCATGACCGCAAAGGGCCAAGGCAAGTTCGAATGTGAAAACTGCCACGGGCCGGGCTCGGAGCACGTGCGGCTCGGCGGCGGGCGCGGCGTCGGCGGCATAATGGGTTTCGGCAAAGACGATCCGCGATCGGTCGACGAAAGAAACGCCGTCTGCCTCAACTGTCACCAGCGCGGCGAGCGGACGTACTGGGCCGGTAGCACTCACCAATCGCGCGGGCTCGCCTGCACCAATTGCCACACGATCATGAGGGCGGTGTCGCGCAAACATCAACTGAAGAAAAAGATCGAGGCCGAGGTTTGTTATCAGTGCCACAAGCTCAGGCGGGCGCAGATGCAGTACTCGTCCCACATGCCGATTAGGGAAAACAAGATCACTTGCACGAACTGCCATAACCCCCACGGCACCGCGACTGAAAGCCTGCTCCGCCAAGCCTCGGTCAACGAGAATTGCTACACGTGTCACGCCGAGAAGCGCGGACCGTTCCTGTGGGAGCACGCCCCTGTGCGTGAGAGTTGCGTGAATTGCCATAAGCCTCACGGTTCGAATTATGAGTACCTGCTGCAGGTGGCGCGGCCGCGGTTGTGTCACGAATGCCACTCGATGGCTCATAGTACGGGTCTCACCGGCGGATTCGGTGTTCCGAACGTCCCGTATACAACGGGGCGAGCCTGCGGCAACTGTCACAGCAACATCCACGGCTCGAATCATCCGAACGGAATGTTCTTCCTGCGCTAAGGGCGGGTGCTGGGGAGCCGAGATGGCGTACTGAAAGAATAATAGGGTAGGGGCAGACAATGAATGGGCGTGCTGGATTATTCGCAACGTGCGCTGCCTTGGTCATCGGCGCTGGACTTGCGTCACCGGCGTTCGCTGGCGAAAAGCCGTCGCCGATGGCGGCAGCCGAACCAATATGGACGTACGACGGCTTCGCCGAAATCGGCGGTCGCTTTGACCTGAACCACCCGGATAAGACGACGCTCGGAAAGTTCTACGAGTATCGTGATCTGCGGCCCGGCGTGTTCGGCAATTTCTTGTTTGGTGCGCATAGGACCGGTGTCTATCCCTTCGATTTCGTGGCTTGGGGCAAGAATGTCGGCTGGGATGATCAGGCTTTTGGCCTCGATCTTGCGCAACCGGGCGCGTACTACCTGACCTTCGGCTGGGACGAAACCCCGCACGTCTTTGCGAAAAACGCCAAGACGACGTATTCACCGATTGGTGGTGGCAATGTCCTGTCTACGCCGACCTATCCGACCGCGGCCGGGGTCCCAACGGCGGCAACGGCACCCTTCGTTAGCGCCAACAGCACCCTGTTTGACCTTAAGTACCGTCGCGACACGGCGAGCGCGGCGGCGCGCTGGACTCCGAACGATAATTGGGATTTCAACATCGACTACTCGCATATGCACCGCGACGGCACCCAGGGCTTAAGTGCACTGGCGTGGTCTCTCCCTCCCGGTCGGGGCGGAGCAAACACGCGATCCCCTACCGAGCTTCCCAAGCCGGTCGACGACGTGACCCAGAACGGCAATATCAAAGGTGAATATGCCGGCACTACGCCCTGGGGCAAGCCGTTCAACGTCTCGCTCGGTTATGGCTTCTCCGTGTACCAGGACAGCTTCGATTCTCTGACATTCCAGAGCCCGTGGGTTACGGCTAACACCGCAACGCTTCCGCTCTGGAATCGTTATGCGTTGTGGCCGGACAATCAGGCGCAAACCCTGAATCTGTCCGGTGGCGTCGGCCTGCCGTTCAACAGCCGCTATATGGGCACGGTCCAATACTCGATCATGACCCAGGACGATTCGTTCCTACCGTCAACGATTAACCCGGCCGTGCCACTCGCGACGCTCACGCGGGGCAGCCTCGACGGTGACGCGCGCACGACACTGTCCAATAACGTGCTGCATACGGACATCACGCCGACTCTGAAATCGACGCTGCGCTACCGTTACTACGACTACCATAGCAATCAGATGCCCATTACTATTACAGGGCTGTTTGCGAATCCCGATACGAGCGCGAGTGCTGAGGCGCCGCTCACTGCGATACCTCTCAACTTTACCAAGCAGAACGCCGGCGCCGATCTGGCTTGGCAGGCGTTGCCATGGCTGACCGTGGGTTCCGGTTATGCCTGGGAGCGTTGGGATCGCGGCGCCGACTACTCGGATGTCAACGTCACCAACGAGAATACCGTGAAGGCCTTCGCCACTGCCAATTGGGACTGGTCAACTTTGCGGACAAGTTTGCAGTATGGTGAGCGGCGGTATGACGGAACTTACTATTGGAATTCAGTGACCGATTCGAGCCACACGGCGAACAATAACTCCGCGTTCCGGGTGAAGGAATATTCAGACCGGAATCGCTTCAAGGGCATGGCTGCCTGGGCAATCCAAGTGACCAACAATATCGAGGTTACACCAAACGGTGGCATCCGGTACGACGACTACGGGATTATCCCCTTTAGTACGCTGGGTCCCGGTGCTGGCGAAATCGGTCTAAAACAGGACCATTCGTGGAACGCCGGCGCCGACATTGCGTGGAACATGAATCATAGCGTCGCATTCTACGTGTCCTACACCCACGAAGACGGGTATCTGCAAATCTACGAAAACGGCGCCACGCCGACCCTGAACATGGAAACGCACGACAAGACTGACACCGTCATAGTCGGCAGCAAGTTCACGGTGATTCCCGACAAGCTGTTTGTGAACGTAAACTATACCTATTCCAGGTCCACATCGGCGTGGACTTCAAACTGCACAGCCTACGGTTGCTTAAACACCCCGCAACCGGTGTTCCCGGTTAATGCCAGCACCCTGAATCGTCTCGACGCTCAGGCAAAATATCTGTTCGATGGCACGTCTTTCCCCAACACCGGTACGACGTTCCGACCTTTTATAAAAGCCCGCGTGCTGTGGGAGAGGCTCGACTCTTACGACTGGCAGGCCCCGCGAGTGCAGTCCGGGTTACTCCTCGCCGGAGACCCCACGACGCAGCATTGGACCATCTTCGGCATCGGCCCTGCAAACTACGACATCGTCGTGGGCCAGGTGTCCGCCGGCGTAAAATGGTAAGGCGCCGTAACGCCACATCGTCCATGTTCGGCAATAGGTGATCAGGAGCGGCCCTCGGGTCGCTCCTCTGATTTTTGGGTAACACGCGCTTCTCGTTGCGCCTAAAATGTGCCGATGTTCTTGACTATCGGAAAAGGTGCATGAGCCGTATCAAGCTTTCCCAGGATTCGAAGGCGCTGTATTTTGCGGTGATTTTCCTATCGGCCGGCAGCGGCTGCGCGGCTTTAAGTTACGAAATCGTCTGGTTTCAGATGCTCGAGCTGGTGCTCGGTTCGTCCTCCGTGTCGCTAGGCATCTTGTTGGGCACTTTTATGGGCGGCATGTGTCTCGGCAGCCTGCTTTTGCCCTACGTCGTTACGACTCGTTGGCACCCGTTGCGGGTCTATGCGGCTATCGAAATTGCGATTGGCGGCATCGGCATTGCATTGATGCTCGGCATGTCCGAGATCGGCAGCCTCTATGCCGCAAGTGCCGTGCGGGGGCTCACCGGCATCTTGCAGCGCGGCGGCTATTGTGCCGTGTTGCTGCTGCCACCAACGATACTCATGGGCGCCGCGCTGCCCTGCCTTGCGAGGCTGGTCCGCTCTACGCCTGTCGGCATGGCGCGACTGAGCCGCTTGTACGCCAGCAACATCGTCGGAGCGATATTTGGCTGCGTGTTGGCGGGCTTTTATCTGCTGAGACTATACGACATGCCGACGGCAACTTATTTTGCCGCGTCAGTGAATGGTACCGTCGCTTTGGTCAGTGCCACCTTGGCTTTTGCAACGCTATACGTTGCCGCAGGCGGTGACCGCACCGAAAAGGGCGGCCAAATTCCAAGAACGCAGATTTTGCGTTTCTGGCCGGTGTACCTGACGATCGCCCTCTCCGGAATGACGGCGCTCGGCGCCGAAGTGGTGTGGACGCGGCTGCTATCCCTGCTGTTCGGTCCGTCGGTCTATACATTTTCAATTATTCTGGCCGTATTTCTTTTAGGGTTGGGCCTCGGCAGCGCCGCCGCCTCCCGGCGCGCGCGGCGCATCAAGGACGCGACCGCGGCGCTCGGCGCCTGTCAGTTCCTCCTTGTTGTTGCGATTGCGTGGTCTGCTTTCATGATCGCGGCGGTGCTTCCACTTTGGCCGATTGATCGCGCCCTAGCGCCAAGTCCATGGGTCAACTACCAACTCGACGTTCTGCGTTGCGCCTGGGCCGTGCTACCGGCCGCTATTCTATGGGGCGCAAGTTTTCCCTTCGCCCTCGCAGCCGCCTCGTCGGGTCAAGAGGACGCCGGCTGGATCGTCGGCGCGGTCTACGCCAGCAATACGGTCGGAGCAATCGTGGGCGCGCTAAGCGTCAGCATGGTCTTGATTGCATGGCTCGGAACGCAGCAAGTCGAGCGCCTGTTGATCGCCCTTTCCTTTTGCGGCGGGCTATTGATGTTTGCGCCCCTCGTTCGCTCACTGCCGCAGGTCTTCCCGGCAGAAACAAATTCGACAACGAGCAAGGTGGTCGTGGCCGCCAGTGCGCTCGTCGTCGCTTCGCTTTTGATCTATGGCGTCCCACGTACGCCGGCGCAATTAATAGCTTATGGGCGCGATTTTTTGAAGTTCGCTAACATTTCGAAAGTCTTTTTTTTGGGCGAGGGCGTCACCAGCTCGATCGCCGTCACTGAAATTGGTACGAAGGCCCGCCAGTTCCATATTGGCGGTAAAGTGGTAGCCTCGACACTTCCAGCCGATTTGCGTGTGGAGCGAATGCTGGGCCACCTTTCGGCATTGCTGCATCCCCATCCGCGCTCCGTGCTGGTCGTTGGGTTCGGCGCCGGCATCACGGCGGGTTCTTTCCTTCTGTACCCGAGCATTCAACGAATCGTCATCTGCGAAATTGAACCGTTGGTGCCGAAAAATGTGGGACCATACTTCAAACGAGCAAATTATGATGTATTGAATGATCCGCGGGTTGAGATCGTTTACGACGATGCCCGCCATTACATACTTACGACCAAGGAAAAATTCGACATCATCACGTCCGACCCAATTCATCCCTGGGTCAAGGGCGCAGGCAACCTTTACACGCGGGAGTATTTCGAGCTGGCCAAAGAACGCCTCAACCCGGGAGGCGTCATCACACAATGGATTCCGTTGTACGAAAGCGCGCGTGCGACCATAAAGTCTGAACTCGCCACCTTCTTTAGAGTCGTTTCTGGAGGAGTCGCGTGGGCCAATAATCGGCGCGGGAGAACCTATGACCTGGTCGTATCCGGCTATCGGGACCCGACAAAAATCGACCTTGACAGGTTAAACGAACGTTTGCGCCGGCCCGAATATGCGCGCGTCCTCGCGTCGTTACGCGAAGTCAGTTTTTCTTCCGCCATCGACCTGTTTGGAACCTATCTGGCGCAATACGCCGATGTAGCGCCCTGGCTGGCTGATGCCCAAATCAACACCGACAAAAACCTAAGGCTCCAATATCTGGCCGGATTTGAGTACGACTTTTATAAATACATCCCGCTTTCTGAGGAAATACGGAATTTCCGCTGGCTTTCTCCAACTTTGTTTACCGGCTCTGACGAGACTCGGCAGGCTCTGTTCAAAGCGATCAGGACCAGTCGGTGAGCGCCGCGCACAAGCGTGCGTGTCACCCAATTAAAATCCCGGCGCGCCAGCTTCGCCCGGGCCGCCCGCGCCCGAAATGTGGGCCGGCCATCAAGCTGTCCCGTGCGGGCGGCACGTCCGCAGACGCCTATCGTCCTACGGCGGGCTTGTTTGATTTGGGTCAAACGCGCTTGATATGCAACCAATTGTGCATCCGCTTATGAGTACGCACGAATATCTTACGCTGGTCCCCCCGGTGGCGGACGCCAAGCGGGGGGCCGGGCCGCTCCCGCCCGGCGCAAAGCGATTAGGTTGTTGATTTCAATCAATACTTCGGACCAGCTAATCATATAGCAGTCTTGCCGGAGCCCACCGGTTTCGCGACAATGCCCAACACTTGCTGACCCGCCTCGATTTCCCGTCGACCGGGATGTGGCATCCCGCTTCCGGGCACGTTCAAGGGACAATGCATTCGGAGACTGCCACGATGCAAATCGCACTAATGGACTGTAATTCGTGGCGGCGGGGCCCCGGAATGTCATTGGTAGAAAAGACGGCGTATGAGGTGAACGAATCCGCCGCAGGGCAGCCATCGCGCCTTCGATCGGCGCGGTCGAAGATTCCGCAACGTCGTAGTTTCGCGGCTTGGGCTTTGGCCGGCTTCTTGGCTCTCGCCGTGACGGGCCTCTATATTTCGGACGCCTGCGCGCAGACCCAGCCCCCCAGCGCACCATCTGCGGCCGCTCCGGCCTCAACTCTGGCAACACCGACCGAGCCAGCCAAAATGCCGGCGTTGACCAACGATACCTGCCTGGGCTGCCACGGCGTGGAAGGCTTGCTGCCGACCGCCCGGGCCCAGCGGGGTGGCGTGCCGGGGCTCATGACGGACCGCTTTGCGGGCAGCGTGCATGGCAATCTGAAATGCGTCGATTGCCACCAGAATATCACGCAGATTCCACACGCCAAGACCACCGTCCAGGTCGGCTGCGTCGAATGCCATCAAAGTCTGTATGAAAGCGCCAAAGACGAAGGCAAGACCAACACCAAGCAATTTGTCGAACTGGAGAAAGTGGTCACCCAGGTCGAGGAGTACCTAAAGTCGATTCATGCGCGGCCCAGCATGAAGGATCAGTCGCGCACCAACGCCACGTGCTACGCTTGCCACGATGCGCATTACGTTTATCCGGAGGGAACCGCCAATTACAACTGGTGGCGGCTCAACCTGCCCTACACATGCGGCAAGTGCCACACCGAGGAGCTCAAGGTCTATCGTAATTCAGTGCACGGCAAGCAAGTACTGCAGATTGGCAATGCAAATGCGGCGGTCTGCTCGGATTGCCATACCGGAATGAACATCCAAGATCCGTTCAAGCCCGCGACCCAGCTCGCCATCACCAAGAACTGCGGCAAATGCCACCAAGAGGAATGGAAATCTTATCTCGACACCTATCACGGCCAGGTCAATAAGCTAGGCTTTACCTTCACCGCCAAGTGCTTCAATTGCCACGGCAGTCACAACGTCAAGGCCGTGAGGAATCCGGAATCGAGCGTTTTCCCAGCCAATCGATTAAAGACCTGCCAAAACTGCCATCTCGACGCGAAGCCCGGCTTCCTGTCGTTCGAGCCGCACGCCAATACCTATGATTTCGCCCGCTATCCGTACACGTGGCTCGCCTCGAAATTTATGCTTCTGCTGCTCGGCGGCGTGTTCTCGTTCTTCTGGACGCATTCAGCGTTGTGGTATTATCGGGAGTTCAGGGATCACCAGCAGAAAAAGCACCGGCCGCACGTCAATATTTCCGAGCTGCCGCCGCCGGAAAAGCAGGTCTATTACAACCGGTGGCCTCTGGTCTGGCGTACTGCTCACCTGCTGTTTGCAATCTCCGTGATTGTGCTGGTGCTGACCGGCATGACGCTGTTCTATTCCAACTCGTCGTGGGCGCCGGTCGTGAGCGGTGCACTGGGCGGGCCGCGGGTAACCGGCATCATCCACCGTACAGCTGCGGTGGCGTTCATTGGCATCTTCGTCTGGCACTTAGGCTATCTTGCGATTCGCCTAGGGCCAAAATGGCGGACTTTCAAGCTGTTTGGGCCGAACTCGCTGGTTCCGAACCTACAAGATATCTATGACATATTCGCCATGTTCAAATGGTTCTTCGGAATTGCGCCGAAGCCGAATTTCGACCGCTGGAGCTATTGGGAGAAATTCGATTACTGGGCGCCGTTCTGGGGCGTCGCCATTATCGGCGGCAGCGGCGCCATGATTTGGTTCAAGGATATCACTGCCACCTACCTGCCAGGTTGGGTATTCAACGTTGCCTTTATCTTCCACGGTGAAGAGGCTGTATTGGCCGCCGGCTTCTTGTTCACCGTCCACTTTTTTAATAATCATTGGCGGCCTGACAAGTTCCCGCTCGACATTTTGATGTTTACCGGCCGCATGCCGCTGGAGGAGTTCAAACGCGAGCACGCGATTGAATATCAGCGTTTGGTCGACACCAATCAGCTGGATAATTATCTGGTCGATGCGCCGACGCATCCGATGACCGTGGGGTCAAAAATCCTTGGATTTACCCTGATGGCCTGTGGCCTGATCTTGTTGTATATGGTGATCTCAGGTTTCATCGGGCGACTGGCGATATGAACTCGTCGAACTGCCAGAGGGCCCGCAATGTATCTCGTTCACCATCGTATTACGAAGATAGAGGTTCTGATCGGCATCTTTCTGGCAGCGATGCTGGTCGGTTGCTCGGACAACAAGTCGGGCGACAAAGACGCCGCCAATAAACCCTTCGCCGTCGATCTTGCCGCCGGCAAAGCCATTGCCGAGAAGGCTTGCGCACCCTGTCACGGTCTCGACGGCAAGGGCAAGGCGCCCGGTATCCCGAATCTGGGCGGGCAAGTCGACCATTACCTGATCGCCTCGCTCAAGGATTACAAGGACGGCACACGCCTGCATGGCGCCCTGCGCGACATCGCCGCGCACCTGACAGAGAGCGATACCCGCAATGTCGCCGCCTATTTCTCCAGCCTGCCGACAGCCGCGCCAGAGCAGGGTACTGTCTTCTCGCCCTTCGAGCACGGCAAGTCGCTCGCACCGGCCTGCACCAAGTGCCACGGCGAGAATGGCGTCAGCAAGACCGCTGGCACCCCCAACCTTGCGGGCCAGCAGCCACATTATTTCTCGACCGCGGTCCAGGAATATCTCAACGCCATGCGCGAGACCTCGCCGATGCATGTGCTGATTCGCGGCCTCAACAAAGTCGATGTCGACAGTCTGGCGTTATTTTTTGCTTCGCAGACACCGGCCGTCCGCCCGCCGCCGTCATTCGGCGATCCGGCCAGCGGCGAGACGAAGACCATCCTATGCGCCGGCTGCCACGGCTTGCACGGCGTGAGCATGGATTCGGGTACCCCATCGCTGGCGAGCCAGGATCCCACTTATCTGGTCAATGCGATCAAGGCTTATCGCGCCAAGCGGCGAAACGAGGCGATGCAGCGAGCGGTCGCAGCGTTGAGCGACAAGGATATCGAAAATATTGCGGCCTATTACACGGTCCAGAAATCGCGGGCCGCCGAGGACGGGCCGGCGCTGGTGCGCGAGACAACCGAGAAATGCGACCGTTGCCATGGCTCGGCAACACCCGGCGCTAACTTGGCATTCCCCAGGATCAACGCGCAGGACAAGGATTATCTCATCATGGCGCTGCGGGCCTATCGCGATGGCCGCCGGCATAGCTCGGTCATGCACAATATGAGCGTGCCTTACGGTGATGCCATCATAGAAAGTCTGGCGTCATTCTATGCGACCAAAGGGGCATCGCCGTCAAAATAGAAGCTGAAGGTGCAAGATTTTGCTAGTTGAATGCATGCCAGGAGGCATGAATGAGGAGAACTCGTTTGTTGAAATCGTTTAACGGCCGAATGGTGTTGAAGCCCGCGGCTGCCATGACAGCGCTGGCGATCGGTGTTGGCACGGCCATGATTGCCGCGGCGCAAACGACGCCCATCACGCCCGGGGACGGCGCTAAGGATTTCAAGCCACTGTACGTCAAGCAAGAAGATCTGGCTGACGGCAAGCGATTGGCCAATACGACCTGTGCCGGCTGCCACGGCGAAAACGGCATCAGCACGACCGAAGGCGTGCCGCACATTGCCGGCCAGCGCTCGGTCTATCTTTATACCAAGATGAAAGCCTATCAATCGGGCGAGCGCCGCCAGTCGATCATGGGCAATGTCGTCAAGTACCTGAACGATAACGCCCTGGTCAACGTCGCCGCCTACTATGCCACTCTTGATCCACCGCAACCGAATACCAGTGCAGCCTCCCTCAAGCCCGATCCGGTGCAGGCCGGCGAGGCGGCGGCGAAGGCCTGCGGCGGCTGCCACGGTCAAAAGGGGGTCAGCAAGATCGCCGGCATACCAAGCCTCGTCGGATTGGACCCGAAATATCTGGTCACCGCAATGCAGGCCTACAAGTCGGGGCGGCGCAAGAACAATGTAATGACGGCGATGCTCGCCCAAGTGCCCGACGATAGTTTCCAGAACATCGCACTGTTCTATGCCTTGCAAAAACCGGCGCGCGCAGCGACGCCGTCTCCCGGCGATCAGGCCGCGGGCAAGGCGGCTTCGGCCGCTTGTGCCGGCTGCCACGGCGACACCGGCGTCAGCTCATCGCCCGCCAATCCGAGTCTCGCAGGACAGGACTCGCAATATCTGGTCGCGGCGCTGCTGGCCTACAAGGACGACACGCGCAGCGACGACACGATGAAAGGCATGGTTTCCGCGCTCGACGATACTACAAAAAAAAATCTCGCTGCTTTCTACGCCAATCAACAGCCGGCGGCGCCAAACGTGCGCAAGCCGCTGACCGCAGCCGAATGGTCGCAGCGCTGCGATCGCTGCCACGGCATCAATGGCAACAGCGTCGATCCGCACGTCCCTGCACTCGCCAGCCAGCGGCCGGAGTATCTCGTCAAGGCCCTGAAAGAATATCGCACCCGCACACGGCGCAACAACGAGATGGCTGCGATGTCGGACGCGCTCAGCGAGACCGACATTGAAAATCTTGCCGCCCACTATTCGCGCCAGAAGGCGCGTCCGGCCTTGTACATCGTCGTGCCGGCAGCTCAACCGAGTAAGTGACGTGGAACGATCTGGAAATATCTCCTTGCCGTGCCCGCAACGTCGCCTACCAATAGCGCGGAATGCGATCGTTCCGCGTAAGAGTAAAGTAAAGCGCCTAATAGAATGGAACCGACCATGAGTGACCTACCTTTGCACCGGCACTATCTGCATTTTTCGGAATTGCCGTACAGCCAGCGCGTGCTTTACACAGCGGCGCTGCTGATCCTTAGCATGGGTTATCTGTTTGCCTTACTCAATATGTATTTCACTTATGCGGGCAAAGCCGGCGGCAACCCACTGCTGCTGACGCCGCAGGATCTCATCGTCGCGTATAGTGGCAGTGGAAATGCATCACGTCTGGAATCGGCGCTGCATGGGCCGATGTCGACCATGTTGCCGCACGATGAAGTGACTGTCGTCGTCAACTGGGTGCAAGCCGGCGTCAAGCGAACCGCGTACGATAAAACTATTCGGCCGATTCTCGATAAGCGCTGCATGGCCTGTCACGACGGCAGCAACCCGCATCTGCCGAACCTCAACGGCTACGACAATCTGAAGAAGGTGACCGAACAGGATCGGGGAGCGACCATTCCGACCCTCGTGCGTGTCTCGCACATCCATTTGTTCGGCTTGACCTTCATCTTCTTCCTGGTTGGGCTGATGTTCAGCCACGCCTATGTTCGTCCAGTCTGGCTCAAATGCGCGATCGTCGCGCTGCCCTTTGCCGCCATCGCGGTTGACGTAAGCTCTTGGTATGTCATCAAAATATTCCATCCTTTCGTCTATGTAGAAATCACGGCTGGCGCCCTGATGGCGGCGTGCTTTGCCGTCATGGTGCTGGTGACGCTCTATCAGATGTGGTTGTCCAAGGCGCCCTCCGCCGTCAAGCTGCGCGAGCAAGGAGATCTGCCGGTGAGGTGAACCGGTGGCGCGTTGAGCGCGCAAAGTCTTGAACGGCGGCGAAATGCGTTAGTCACTCTGCCGCAGCGCCGCAATCTGGTCCGCGAATTTGTCGACCGCACTCCATGACGTGTATTCGACGCTCGTGTCGAGATCGGTCGGCCCGCCGGTCAACAGCATGATGAAGCGGATGATCTGCCGATCGCTCCAGCTATAGCGGCAATAGTCGAGCCGGCCGGCGAAGGCGATGGCTGCGACCGGCGCTAGGCGATGCCGCGCAATTGTCTTGCGCAGATAGGGATTGCCGCTGCTGGTCGTCTTGCCGGGTTTGCGCGCGCTGAGATTGACCGATGCCAGCGCGAGCGGGGGCGGCGCGGGCAGGGCACTGTAGGCGTTCAGAAAAGGTTCCACTTCCGGCAGGTGCCTGCCATAGCGCACCGCCGCCACCAACACGATCAGCGGCGCCTGCGCGAGCTCGGCGGGGTGCGGCGGGACCGGCAGCAAATCCCGCGGTGCAGGAAGCGTCCGCCCGTCACCCAATCGCCGCCAAATATGTTCAGCGATTCGCCGCGCCTGTCCATCGCGCGTCGCGTAATAGACCGCAATCGCATCGTCGCGCACGCTTTCGAAATTCCCAGCACCAAATCACCCCAAATGGCAAGCGCACAGCCAACTCTGCCAGTGCGCCCGCCACCTGGAGTCAAATAAAAATTGTTATCGCCGCCAAGAAGCGGCGTCGTTGTTTAGAGCTTATGGCCGTTCTTCTGGAACTTCACGCCGGCTGCCTTGAGCTTGCCACCGCCCGCCGGATTCGCATGGCAGTAGCCGCAGGCTTTGCCGGTCTGCTGTGCATATTGCGGCGTAGCCTTGGCCGTCTGTACGGTGAGGACCATTGCCGAACCGGCAATCAGCAGCGCTGCAGCGGTTGCGACCAAGATCAACTTTGCGTGGGTCTTCATTTCCATATTCTCCGCCGATGACGAGGGGGTTTTAAGCGTAAAGCAACCCTAGTCACTAAGCCATTGCAGCCAAAAATTCCAGTGGGACCCAGCGAATTTAGCCTTGATCAAAATCAAGTCGGAACAAATGCAGTTCAAATGGGTGGCGAGTTCGAGCATGCACGCATAGTCTGCCGGCGCGCGCGCCTGCCCGTCACAGGATTCCGGCAAACCCGATCACCATCATGACCAGCAACGCTAGTCCGATGAATACTAGGCTGAAACCCAGAACTTTAGAGCCAAGCGTCATCGGCCGCGACGGCGCATCGACAAGATAGCTCTCAAGCTCGCCGTTTTCCTTTAGGCGGGCATATTCGATGTCGTATTCGCGTTTGAATTCCTCCAGCGGCATCGAGCCGGTGAACATGACGACATCGAGCGGGAACTTGTCCGGCCGCCAGTGATTGGCAAAGAAGTGGATGGTGAACAGATAGACCGCGGCTAGCACGGCTTCATCGCCATGGATAACGGTCGCGACGTTGAAGCTCCAGCCTGGCAGGACGGCACCGGTCAGGCCTTTGAACCACATCATGGCGCCGGTCGCGACCAGCATGGTGACGCCCCAGAATGGCGCCCAGTAGTCGAATTTCTGCTGGTAATTCCAATGGTCAAACACCGGCCGCGGCGCGACGCCGATGAACCATTTGAGCATGGCGACCACGTCTTTGCCGTCCTGCCAGGTTGGCAGCAGCGAGTAGGGCCCGAACAAGCGGACGCTCTTCCAGTTGCGCCAAAGATGGATGGCGACATAGACGAGATGTGCAGCAAAAATTGCGACCATTACGAGCGCGGCGATCCGATGTGCAAGGCCGGCGATTTCCGGTCCGCCCAGGATCCGGATGAGCACCGGTGCCCAGGCGCTTTCCGGATAAAGCAGCGGGATGCCGGTCATGATCAGCACAATGACGGAGCCGGCAAAGGCCAGATGCGCCCACCGCCAGGCGGCGCTCCAGCGCTTGACATAGCGGCCGTCTTGCGGCGGCAAGGCCTGCGCCTGCACATGTGGCCGCAAACGGCGCTGCTGCCGGTCACGCAGTTCGCGGTAGAACCAGAGCAGCGAATGCGTCCAGAAGATCGCGAACGTGACGATGATCAGCATCCATACAAACTTCGAAGCGATCCAGGTATAGGGATAGCGCGCGAAATCTTTGGTGGTGGCGTGCGCTTGGAAGGTGGCGAAGCCGGCACTCGCGTCTTTGTGGCAGGTCCGGCAGGTGCCGAGCCGGTTGGCCGACGACACGCTCGAAGTCGGGTCGTTTGGCGGCAGGATCGCGTGTCCCTTGTGGCAGTCCGTACAGGTCGCGACATTGGCATAGCCGAGAGCGAGAATCTCGCCGTGATAGGTGTCCGTGTAGCTCGCCATGGCGCCGGCGTGGCAATTGCCGCACGTTTTCGTGATGGCGCGGCGCGCCGCGGCCGATTGCGGGTGCGCGACGGCGTGCGTCGTGTGGCAGTCCGTGCAAACCGCGACATGGATGTTGCTGCCGTTCATGACTTGCTTGCCGTGAACAGACTTCTGGTAGTCAGCGAGCGCCTGGGTGTGACAGCTTCCGCACAGGGCGGGAGTTTGTCTCCGCCACGCGGCTGGCGTCGGAGGGGCGCTCTTGTGCGGGATCTCGGTAATCGCCGCATGGCATGCAGTGCACGGCAGCGAGCCATGCACGCTGCCGGCGAACTGGCCGGCCGGCACGAACAGCGCGTGCGCCTGTCCGTCGGCGCCGGTTGCCGCGAATCCCGGTGTAGCGTGGCAGCTAAGGCAGGTCGCGTTGTCGAGATTGGTAGCTTGGGCACTGGCGGCGTGAACGCCACCAAGGCCAATCAACGCGACGCTAAGCGCCCGCAACAATGAGATCATGGATACGCCTCGCGGCCGATTTGCAGGCGGTGCAGAATTCGCCCGATGCGCGGAGTGTAGTGCAGCGCCGGTTGGCGCAATCGGCATTGATTCAGGTCAAGATAAAACAAACGTTCGCTGTCCGTGCCGCCAATGTTCGCTCTTAGAGTTTCTTCTTACAAGCGATAAAAAACGAAGCGTTGTAACAAATTGCATCCCAGACGCACAAAATATCGGAATTGTTTCGGCGGGCGCGTTGCCACTTACCCTTGAGCAGCGCGTCAAGCGTAAATGCATTCGGGCAATATTAGGGGAACGTGTCGGGGGACTTCCCTCTGCCAGATCAAACTCATACTGCCGCTTGTAGCCGCAGGTGATGCACAGCTGCTGAAGGTCGCATATGACCACTGGATCGTCAGGCGCAAGCCCGTGCGGATCGACGCCAAGCGTGATAAGCAGTTTCTGCAATAAATCGGTGGCTGGCGGCCCTTACTTTGTAAGAGCCGCGAGCTCGCTCAAACTTATCTTGAGCTCACGCGATTCCAGCGACTTCCTCGGCACTGCAATTCATGAACTCTTTATGAATGGCGCGCGCGTAACGGTATCTTGCGATGCACTGCGCGATGGAATCGAAATCTTCTTGCAGGCTTTCATAATCCGGATGCGGCTCGGGTTGCTGGTTCATGAGATACCCTCTATCAGAAATTGAAATCACGGGTGAACCAGATCGCATTTGCTTACGTCAAAGGGCGGTCGACCGGGAGACCTTGCATCGCGGTCAGATCGGATGTTGATGAAGATCAATACGTTGCCGCGGCCTACTTATTCAGCTATTTTAGGCCTTGGCAGAGCGTTCATTGGCTTTAGAGCGGTGGGATCACATGAACATCTCAGCGGATTTATTGAAAAGAGAAAATCTCCGCTCCCATCTTTTTGAGGAGACGTGGCGAACCTCGATCCCGGAAGTGTTTCGGGACGTGCCGAGCTATTACGATAGAGGCAATGCAGTGGCATCGCTTGGGAACTGTTCACGATGGAGCAATACATTCGCTATTGCAATTAGTAGATACTTGCCGCGCGGAGCAAAAGTACTCGACGTTTGTTCTGGCATGCATGACATCCCCCTGAGGCTTTTCGCGATCGATCGGGGGCTCGAAATCCATACGGTTGATGGCAGTGAGCATATGACGGCCGAAGGCCAGCGCCGTGCTGGCGAGCGCAATTTGACGATCCACGCACGCGTTTGCGATGCCCATGTTTTGCCTTTTCGCGATAATTTATTCGACGCCGTGACGCTGCAATTCGCGTCACGCCATCTCGAGATCATCAAGGTATTTAAGGAAATTCATCGCGTGCTTAAACCGGGGGGCGTTTTCTGTCATAACGATATGCTTCGCCCGGCATCGAGAATAATCGAAGTCCCATATCTAATCTATTTGCGCTTCTCGGTATGGTTCACGGCAAAGCTTTTCGGCAGTTCCGCCGAGAGTATGAAATGTGTCGGCTATTTCGCGGATGCAATTCGCCACTTCTATAGGCCACGCGAATTGGCCGCGCTGCTAGAGGGGGTCGGTTTCGTCGGCATCGAAAGTCGTGATTTTCTCGCCGGCATTATGTCTTATCACATTTCGCGTAAGCCGCCGGATTAATACAAAATATTGAGTTGGTCGTGCCGTCGACACGCAATGGCCCTGCCGACCGCGCGAAATAATATCTTATGCAGGCGGTCGCCCGGACCTGACGCGGCGGTCGCGAAAGCGGCAATGTTTAACCATTGCAGACATCCACTAATGCCGAAAGGCAACGTTCGCACGACGAATTTGGACGCGCCGTAGATTGACTTACGTCAAGGGGGCACATTCCGGATATTGATTAGATATGCTTTAGTGAAAGCCGTTATTGCGGCGTTAAAACGGGGGAGCGGGTGATGAGGAAGACATACTGTTCAAGCAAGGTAACCGCGGTGCGGGTAATAATTGCCTCGGGGGCTGGTGCATTGGTTGCGGGCATGATCGGCGCAGCGGTACTCGTTGCCGCTTCTCAAAGTGCGCAGGCGACACCGGCATATGCCGCCAAGGAAGGCAAGCCGTGCGGCTATTGCCACGTCAATCCGGCCGGCGGCGGCCCGCGCAATGCCAAGGGCAAGCAATACCAAGCAAACGGCCACAAGTTCAAAAAATGATTGCGATTTGAGCTAGCTGGGTCGCCTTCCGCGCCGATTCTTGCCGAATGACTTAAGACCGCGATCCGCGCGTGGGTCTTGCATGACCCACGCGGAATCGCACGCCTTTCCGCTCGTCAACGGTTGTCGGCGACTGTATTTGGCGAATGCCGGCGACCATGTTGTCTTGTAAAGATTCCGCTGTTCCCACTGTGGCGGAAAAATGCCGCGTTGGGTATTCCAGCGCGCTACTTAGAATGATTGCCCGTTAGAAGAACTTTCGAGGACTAGACCAACTTTTAAACAGCGTTACCGAGAGGCTCCTACCAAGTAAGGTTGCCTCACCAAAAAATTGCGGCGCGCCGGATCCGGTTTGGTACTTATGATGCTAATCCCGCAAAAAAGCTCCAAACCCCGATGACCACGATCCCAAGCACAACTATACCGAGGATCAGTTTCTTGTTTATCGCGTCGTAGGCTGCGTCTTTCGTTTG
The DNA here is from genome assembly GCA_964563195.1 of uncultured Undibacter sp. Lineage (GTDB taxonomy): Bacteria > Pseudomonadota > Alphaproteobacteria > Rhizobiales > Xanthobacteraceae > Pseudolabrys. The sequence continues at coordinate 27,155 of CAZLWN010000028.1, forward strand.
ATAGTCGCCATCCATTGACATCAGACACCCCCTAGCAGCATCACTGCCGCTGAAAGCTCAATGATCGAGGCGGTTAACCCGCCATTTGATGTCGTTTCCTTCCAAACCTCGCTTTACCCCGCCGGCTTCACGCCAGCGCTTTTTCCTCGTGATGAATTGTGTCTTCCCAAGGCGGAAGCAGCCGGATCACCACCAATAATAGGATGAACGGTGCGATGAGCACTCCAGTCGCGGCCAACACGCCTTCTCTGCCGAAGATCTCCCACGGGAACGTCAACAAACCCTTCCCGGTCTTGGAGATCTCTTGTCCGCCGATGACCACGTTGAAGCGCATCATGATCACGTTGAACATCACCAACAGAGCGCTAATCAGGATTCCAAGGACCAGCGCGCGTCCCGTCGTGCCGCGCCAGAACATGTAAGAAAGGATGAGGATCGGCATCACCGCTCCTATGGTGAACTGTAGCACGAAGAACGGAATGACCAGACGGCTCGTCACGAACAAGACGATCATGTCGATGCCTTCGCGGCCCTTGTACATCATGGCGCCGAATTCCACGCCCTCCAGCAGCAGAGTGACCATGACGAAACCCCACAGCGTGTAACCCATCCCTTTTAGGCAAGGGATGTCGACGGCAACCCGGCGCAACGCGCATGACAGAACATAGAGCACAATCAAAAGCGCAACGCCGGAGATGATCGCCGAAAACAGGAAGATGACTGGCATGAGGTCCGACGACCACCATTCCCGCGACTTGAGCGAGCCGAATATGAATCCAACATAACCGTGTAGGCCGTGCGCGCCGGGGATGCCGATGATGGCCAAGGCAAAGATGCATTTCTGGTCGAAACGCATCGCCTTCTCGGACAAGTCATGCGAGCCGAGGCAGGCCACGTGGTACAGGCGGCCCAACAGGTCTTTGCGAGCTTGCGCCTGCTGCACCATGTAGGGTCGGAACACGAACCAGGTTTCTATCACTAGCAGGATGATGTAGAAGCCGGCGAAATAGCCGAACATGGCCATCGCCGAGCTCCAATGCGGTGTGAACACGGCGTTGAACGCTCGTTCAGGATGACCGAGGTGCAGCAGCAGCGGCGACGGCACAAAGATCATGCAGCACAGCGACGTCACCAAGGCGAGGTGGGCGACCGGACGAAGCTGCTTCAGACCGAACACCTGATATAGGCTCGAAACCGTGAAAGCGCCGGCCACCAATCCGGTGAGATAGGGATAGACGACGATCAACACCCCCCACGGGAAAACCGTCTCGTTGGGATAGACGTAGCCGGTGTACGGCGCGGCGGCGAAAAGCGGTTCCATCAGCTTACCTCTTTATCGATGCCGACATAAAAGACGTTCGGGGCGTTGCCGGTTTCGGGTCGAAGTACCTCGACCCGATTGTTCTTGATGAACTGGCTGATCGCGCTCTGCCTGTCGTTGCGGTCGCCGAAGACGCGGGCACCGACCGGACATACTTCGACGCAGGCGGGCAGCAATCCCTTTGTGATGCGGTGATAGCACCACGTGCACTTGTCGGTGACCTTGAGTTTTTCGTTGAAGAATCGCGCACCGTACGGGCAAGCCTGCACGCAGTACTGGCAACCGATGCAATAGGTGTGGTCGATGACGACCACGCCGTCCTCGGTTTTGAAGGTCGCGCCGGTGGGACAAACCTGTACGCAGGCCGGATGGGTGCAGTGGTTGCACAGCTTAGGAACAAAGAAGGCCTTGTCGACCTTCTCGTCCTTGTAGCGGTTGGCGAATCGGTATTTTCCTTCGGACCCGGAAGCCTCGATGTTGACTGGGTCGGCTTGGCTGTCGATTTGGGCCTTCTCCTCGCCCTCCAATTGGACATAGCGTTCTACCCAGGTTCGGAAGTGGTGCGCGTCGGGGGCGACATCGTTTTCCACCTTGCAGGCTTCGACGCAGCGCAGGCAGCCGATGCATTTCGTGGCATCGACACCGAAAGCCCATTGGTGCTTGTCCCAGTCGTAGCCCGGGATCGCCGGAGCCGGCGCCGCGCTCGCCGCCGCCTGCGTTTCCTTTGGTAGTACGGCGCCGGTCGCGACCGCGGCGGCGCCGGCGGCAACCGTGGCGCCAAGACATTCAAGAAATGAACGGCGCGCAGCTTGACGTTCCCCGAACTGCTCCTTTTCATCCATATCAACTGCCCTCCTGGCGGAACCCGCGGGTTCCGCGTTGGTTCACTTGCACGTGGCACGGGCGTAATAGGTCGCTATCTTCTCCACCTCGGCGTCGCTCGCCGCATCGGCGAGCACGTACATGACCACATGCGATCGCTCCCCGCTGGCGTAAGATCTTATGGCACTGGCGAGATAAGCCTTCGATAGCCCGGCAAGATTCGGCGCGGCGTGATCAGCGCTTATGCCATTTGCCCCGTGACAGTTCGTGCACACTAACGCGCCGGCTGCGCGCGCGGCTGCGGCCTGGTCGGCAGCTTTCGGGGCAACGTCGCATTTGAGGTCGGCATAATAGGCGGCAACATTCGCGATATCGCTATCGCTCAAATTGGCGACCATGGCTTTCATCAGCGCATTGTTGCGCTTGCCGGTCTTGTACGCCGCAAGAGCCTCAACGAGATAAGCTTCGCTCTGTCCGGCGAGGGTGGGGCCGGGAAGTCCAAGGCTGACGCCCGCATTGCCGTGACAACTGACGCAGGCTCCGACCTTGCTCTTGCCTGCAGCGGCGTCGCCTGGATGCACCGGAGCAACGAGGGCGCCCACGAAGGTCCGCGGTGAATGCGGATCGTGGCAGAGCGTGCACTGTTGAGTACCGGCGTGATCATCGACCACGATCTGCGCCTGTTGCTTCGGCCGGCTCGGCATCTTTTCGTGGCAAAGTGTGCAGAGCGCCCTGGTGTCATTGGGGATGACTAGCTTCAGGTTTTTCGGGTGAACCGGGCCGGTCGCGGCATTGATATAGTTTTTTTCGGGGTCTCGACTGCCGCCGGGGCCGTGGCAGACTTCGCATTTCACGAACTTGCCGATATTGGCGCTGTCGTGGACGCCCTTGGACCATTGGGCATATTGCGCGGCGTGGCAGGACTTGCAAAATTTGGTGCCCTGGAATTTGGGTTTGTCGCGGGCGATTTCTGCCACCGCGTTGCCGCGATAGTGCCCGTATTCATAGAAGGACTTGTCGGCAAGATAATTTCGTGCCGCGACCGCAACGACGGCAAATCCAACAAGCAAAAAAATAAGGCGCCGAACGTGCTTGGGCATTGCCGCAGCTATCCTCTGGCAGCACCAAGAGCCGTGTAATCATCGAGGACGATGCTGAAGCCTTTTTGACCTATATCAAGGTGCGAGACTATTTTTCGTCGCCATTCAATGAGTTGAGGCGGTAGCGATGAGCAATGGGGCATCTGATGCATTTAGGTATATTATTATTTGAATGCTGATCCTGCGTTTGGATCGGTCTGCTTTTGGGGCAATGGCAGACAGAACACTTATGCGGCGTCAATTCCGCCTTTGCCCCATTTCGAGCGCTCGCGGCACTGCAACATCACGGCGGCCAATAGAGTGCGAATTGACATAGCTCAATGCGCAAATATTCCCTTCGGATAATGAGTAAATAAACAAATCTGCGGACGCTGGGACCCGAGCATTAGGGGCGAGCTGATCCTTAGGTTGCCGGGCTGGTCTCCACAGGAAAAAAATCCGAGGAGATGCCCAATGAACACGAAAAGTGGTTATCAACGCGATAAATTGAACGACCTGGCGGGATTGCTGGTATTGTTGGTGATAGGGGTAATCGGGGTGGCAGTACTCGCAACCTTGTTCTATAGCTATTGGTAATCGTTACATCGCGTCGGCGGAGGATATTGCGGCGGCCGATGCCAGCCGGATCGCCGATATAAAGACAGCAAGCAGATGGCGCATAGGCGGCCAGACAGGCGTTCAGTCGTCAATGAGCGGATTCGGCTTGGCAAATTTCGTCAATGCCGATGGATTTTCGATTACGATATCTTGCCCGGCAATACGCACGCCGTGCTTTGTCAGCAGTGCCAAGTTCCGTGATAAGTTCTCCGGGCTCATTCCTAAGCAAGATGCCAGGGTGCGCTTTTCAAACGGCATTTCAATGTGACCGTTTTTGCCCTGGATGGTGCCGGTGCGCAAAATCCAGTTTGCCAATCGCTCGGCGCTGGGGCGCAGTTTTATATCCTTAAGCGTGCGGACGGAATAGTGACAATGTTCCGCCAATTCGGCGATAATGGCGCGGGCGACCGCGACATCGCGTTCGCAAAGATCGCGCACGGTCTGCGCCGGGATCGTCAGGATCTGCGAGGCCGTAAGCGTGCGAGCCGAGTTAAGATGCACAGCGTTGCGGACGGCTGCCGCCAAAAATAGCGTCGACCCACGCCCCGCGATTTGAATGGTGGTTTCCTCGCCATTGTGGGCGCTGAACAGCGCCACCAAGCCGTCAACGACGATATGAAGGAAATTCGGGGTTTCACCTTCGCGAATTAGGCTCGTTTGCTTCGGGAAACGACGCATGCGCGCCGTGCATAGCAATGCGTTGATGGTTGTTTCATCCAACTCGCAAAATAGGGGTAACTCACGCAGGTGGGCCCAGTTTGGCTGAAACATGGCTTTTACTTTCAAGTACTTAGAATGCATACCGCGTTGCAGCAAAATGACATTGACAAACCTCAATCGTTTGTACGCAAACGATTAATGGGATTGCCGGACGGATTTTTCGTCTCGGTGAGCTGCCGTTGCCCACGGCTGTGTGGCCACAGGCCGAGGCATGAATCGTCAGGGTCAGCCGGCGGGCGGCTTAACCGTAGGATAAGTCGGGCTTAAACACTTGCCCTGGCCGTAAGCTTTGCTGTTACGATTGCGCGTGGCTGCGCGTCGGGGAGGGGCTAGTCACCGTGAAGTCCCGCAAACGTTATAGAGCCGAAGGCAGCGACAAGCCTGTCGGCAAGGTCAGTCGTTTGGCCGCTCAGCCAAGAATCAAATGGTATAGCGATAATCGAACATCTATCCGGATTGCTGCTCAACGATGAGTACCGCATCCGGTATAAGCCCCGTACCGAGCGAAGCAGCGCCCTCAATTTTTAACGAGGGTGCGGATACTACGTATTTGATTGTTCCGGATGCAAAGCTGCTGTTTTCCGCCGAATTCAAGCGATCGGGATCCGACCTCACCTGTCTAGCCCCCTTTTTCAGTACCAGTGATTTGGTGGTTCACTAAGATTGTTT
>CAZLWN010000029.1:0-32148 GCA_964563195.1 uncultured Undibacter sp.
CGATCATCACCTCGCGGCTGGAGCCGATGCCGCCGAACGAGGTGCCGACGTCGAGACCGGCAAGCGCCAGGAAGAAGCGCGCGCTGCCGATCAGCGCGATGATGGCGATCAAATCGGCCGACCAGGAAAACAACAATCCGCCGCGGAAGGTCGGCACCAGCGACGCTGCCACCCAGGTGCCGGCGAACACGAGGTAGGGAATGACGCGGAACAACCAGGAGGCGCTTTCCGCCAGCACCACGTCCTTGCGCATCAGCCGGATCAGATCGCGATAGGGCTGCAACAGCGGCGGCCCTTGCCGGCGCAACAGCCGCGCCTTCACCTTGCGCACGAAGCCAGTAAGCAGCGGCGAGAGCAGCAGCACCAGCAGCATCTGCGCGCCCTGGAAGGCGTAGTCGCGGACGAAACTCATATCGCCAGCACCAGCAGCAACAGCACCAGTGCGGCGAATACCAGCGTGAGATAGCGGCGGATGGTGAGGAATTGCAGAATATTGAGGCGGTCGGTGGCGATGCCGATGAAGCCCGCGATCGGCGCGTAAAGCGCCTCCCAGATCAGGTCGCGCAGATCGACGGTCAACCGCGCCGGTGCGGTCGAGCCCGGCGGCGGCATCTCGCCGATTTCGCGGGCGTGGAACACGGTGGTGCCGTAAACGCGGCGGATCGGCTGGGCAAAGCTCGACGCGGTGTATTGCGTTGCCGGGCTCGGGTCGGGATAGCCGCAATCCCAGGCCGGCGCGCGCCGCAGCCGGTCGGAGGCCAGCCGATGGATGGCGAAGGCCGCGACCGAGCCGGACAGCACGACGAAGACGAACACCAGCAGCCCATTATATGAGCTGCGGCTTTCCGCGATCGGGACGATGGTGAGCCAAGCGAGCCCGGATTGGTGCGGCATGGTCTCGCCGATCAGCGCCTGGGCAACCGGCGCCAGCGCGTCGATGAACAGCCCGGGCAGCACGCCGGCGATCAGGCAGAGCGCGGCGAGGACATACATGGCGGCGAGCGAATAGCCATCGGTCTCCTGCGCCTCGGCCGCCGCCGGCGTGCGGGCGCGGCCGAGAAAGCTGACGCCGAAGGCCTTAACGAAGCAGGCCGCCGCCAGCGCCGCCGACAGCGCCAGCAGCGCGCCCACCGCCGGCACCAGGAATTTCAACCCCCAGGACGGCAGTTGTGGGCTGAGCAGGATGGCCTGGAAGGTGAGCCACTCCGAGGCAAAGCCATTGAGCGGCGGCAGCGCCGAGATCGCCACGCAGCCGACCAGGAACACAAAGGCGGTCTGCGGCATGCGGTGGATCAGCCCGCCGAGATGCTCCATGTCGCGTTCACCCGTGGCATTGAGCACGCTGCCGGCGCCGAAGAACAGCAGGCTCTTGAAGACGGAATGGTTGAAGACGTGGAACAGCGCCGCGGTGAGCGCCAGCGCCGCTGCCCATGCCAGCCCATAGGCTTTGAAGGCGAGCGCGAGGCCGAGCCCGATGTAGATGATGCCGATGTTCTCCACCGTGTGATAGGCGAGCAGGCGCTTCAAGTCGTGCTGCATCAGCGCGTAGAGCACGCCCATCACCGCGGTGATGCCGCCGATGCCGAGTACCACCATGCTCCACCACCAGTCCGGCGGCCCCAGCAGGTCGAACACGATGCGAACGAAGCCGTAGACCGCGACCTTGGTCATCACGCCGCTCATCAACGCGGACACCTGGGTGGGCGCGGCCGGATGCGCGAGCGGCAGCCAGGCATGCAAGGGCACCACGCCAGCTTTCGAGCCGGCGCCGACCACCGCCAGGATCAGAACCAGCGCCGCCAGGGCGGCGGACGGATGCGACGCGCGCATGGCCGCGAAGACGTAATTGCCGTCGCTGCCGGCGAGCAGGCCGAAACCGAGCAGCAGCGCCAGCGTGCCAAAGCTCGCCATCAACAAATAGACATAGCCCGCCCGCACGTTCTCAGCGTCGCGGTGGTGCGCGATCACCAGCGCCCAGGAGGTGAGCGACATGAATTCCCACGCCACCAGGAAGCTGAAGGCATCGTCGGCCATGACCACCAGATTCATGGCGGCGAGATAGGCGGGATAGAACGGCAGCACGCGCTGCGGCGATTCTTCGTGGCGCCCGTAGCCGAGCGCGTAGAGGCTCGCCGCCGCGCCGCCGAGATTGACCACGACCAGAAAGAACGCTGCCAGCGCGTCGATGCGGAAATGCGCGCCCAGCCAAGGCAGGCCGAGCGGCAAAGTCGCGGTGGATGTTGGCTGGTCGATCAGGCTCATGAGCGCGATCACGCCCTGCATCAGCGTGACCACCAGGCTGGCGCCATAGACGATGCCGGTGGCGCGCGGAGAGGCGGCGAGAATGACAGCGATGGGGGCAAGAGCCAGCAGCACCGCCACCCCATAGAGCGCGTAGACGGCCATCATGGCGGCGGCCCTGCCTTGAGCCGCACCCCGCGGCCACCCCCGCCGCTGGTGGCGCCTTCGCCAAGCAGATCGATGCCGTTGGCGGCGAGCGCATCGACCAGCTTCATGAGTGAGTCCACGTTGCCGCGGACCACGCCGTCGCTCGCTTCCATGCGCTGGATGGTCGGCAGCGACAGCCCCGAGCGCTGTGCGAGCTCGCGCTGGTCAATGCCGAGCAAGGCCCGTGCGGCACGCAACTGGGCGGCGGTGATCATGCGAATAGGGTCTTGTCTCGAAATAAAGCCTGTGAATAGGTATTTGAAATATCTATACTAATATGTCAAGCATCAGATAAGCAGTATTATACATCATTTAAGATGACGACTAGCGCCTCTGCTACCGCAGGGGAGCCATGATCTGTCTTGTTCTCTAACGACACATTTGGCGCCAATGCCGCGCGGGGGCGAGACTTGATTCTTCGGGCGCGCCGGGGGCACGATCATTTTCACCTCGACCGCTGGACTCGCAGCGGGCGCGTCGCAAGATTGCAGGCCGACGCGCTCACAATTTTCACGAAACTTATTGAAATCTGGAGCGATTTGCCTCGGAGGCCCTTAGCGACATCTGCGCGGCCGAACATAAACCTTGTCATGTTCAAAGCCCGATAATGTAGTAAGATGATGCTAGGAGCCCAAAGCCCACCGTGTCCTAAAGAGTAGCCTAATGGCCAAACCAGCAGTCATTCTCGTCGGCGCAGACAAGGGCGGCGTCGGAAAAACCACCGTCGCCCGCACCTTGCTCGATTATTTCGGCGCGCATCAGACGCCGGTCCGCGCCTTCGACACCGAATTCCCGCGCGGAACCCTCAAACGCTTCCACCCCGACGTTACGGAGATCGTCGACGTCACGTCCGTTGCCGACCAGATGAAGATCTTCGACACGCTCGGCGGCGCCGACTCCCGCGTCACCGTCATCGACGTGCGGGCCGGTCTATTGTCGTCGACGCTGCAGGCGCTGAGCGACATCGGTTTCATCGAATCGGCCAAGAAGGGCCAGATCACTTTTTCGGTGTTCCATATCCTCGGCCCCACGATCGCCTCGCTCAACGAAATCGCCGAGACCGCCCGCTTCGTGGGCGACGCAAGCTACTTCCTGGTGAAAAACCGCATCAACGACACCACGTTCTTCGAGTGGGATCCGCCGACCTACAATTCCTATTTCAAGCAGATCAAGGGCGCCTCTGAAATCAGCATCCCCAAGCTGAACGAGATGGCCTGCGAGCAGGTGGAAGTTGCCAGCACGCCATTCGTGTCATTCATCGCCAACAAGACGGCCCGGGACGAACCGGCGAACTATTCGTTCGTTTTGCGCGGCTATGTCCGCCACTGGCTCGGCAATGTCTGGAGCGAATACGACCGGGTCAAGCTCATCGATCTGGTCTCGCCCAAAGCGGAAGACAGCGCTCGCCAGGCCGCCAGCTAGCGCGCGGGAAATGGCAGGGCCCGATTTGAGAGCCGCTCGGGCTCAGCATCGTAAGCTGCGCCGACGCGCGGACGGCCTCCGGTGAAGTGATGTCGTTCCGCAGTTCAATCACCATCGTCGCCTCGCCGCGATCGCGCGTCGGCAAGACGCTGCTGGCGCGCCTGCTCACCGAGTTCTACGCCCAGAAAGGCGGCGCGGTCGCGGCTTTCGATCTTAATGCCGGCGGCGGAACGCTGGCCCGGTTCTTGCCCGAGCACACGATCGTATCGACGATCGGCGACATCAAGGGACAGATGGCGCTGTTCGACCGCCTAATCGCCGAGGACGGCGGCGCCAAGGTCGTCGATCTCGGCTATGAGTCGTTCGAAAGCTTTTTTGCGCTGGCTCAGCAGATTGGGTTCGCCGAGGAAGCGCTCAAACACGCGATCGCGCCGGCCATCCTGTACGTGATCACGCCGGACGCGACATCGGTCGAGGCCTATCGCGGCCTGCGCCGCCGGTTTCCGCAAGCGGTGCTAGCGCCGGTGCATAATGAGATTTTCGGCAGCGCGCAGCACCGCGACAAATACCAGCTCGCCGGCAGCGGCGAGACGGTGGTGCGGCTGCCGGCGCTGGCGCCGGGCGTGCGCAAATTCGTCGAGACGCCGCCGTTCTCGTTCTCCCATTTGCAGCCGGCGGCCGCCGTCGACATGCCGCCTGAGGTCAATGCCGAGCTGCAACGCTGGCTGCGACGGGCGTTCCGTGAATTTCGCGAGCTCGACCTGCGCATCCTGCTCGCCGACCTGCAATCTTCGATCCGGCTGCAGTCTTGAGCCGCGTGCGGGCGCCGCCGCTGCTGCTGTCGAGGCGTTTCGCACCGCTGTTCTGGTGTCAGTTCTTCGCGGCCTTCAACGACAATTTTCTCAAGACCGCGCTGGTCTTCCTCATTCTTTTCCACGTCGGCCACGCCGACGCCCCAGCGCTGATCACGTTGGCCAGCGCAGTATTCATCGCGCCATTCTTCTTTCTGTCAGGGCTTGGCGGTGAACTGGCCGACCGCTTCGACAAGGCGCGCATGGCGCAGGTGTTGAAGTTCGCCGAGATGTTCATCGCCGGCCTTTCTGTCCACGGCTATGAGCGCCATTCCGTGGTCATCATGTTCGTCGCGCTCGCCGGCTTCGGCATCGTTTCGGCGCTGTTCGGCCCGGTCAAATACGGCATCCTGCCCGACCATTTGCGGCGCGAGGAATTGCCGGCAGGCAATGCGCTGGTGGAAGGCGCGACCTTCATCGCCATCCTCACCGGCACCATCGCCGCGGGCCTCGCCGCGCGCAATGGCGGCGACGCCGTATTGTTCGGCGCGCTGGTGATGGCCTTCGCGCTCGCCTGCTGGCTCTCGGCGCTGCTCATTCCGCCGAGCGGGAAGGGCGCGCCGCACCTGAACGTCACGCTCAATATCGCGGCCTCGACCGCCGCCATGCTCCGCCACTTGTGGGCTGACAGCAGACTCTTGTGGGGCGCCATGGTGACGAGCTGGTTCTGGCTCACCGGCATCGTGGTGCTGTCGCTGCTGCCGCCGCTGATCAAGGTGCTGATCGGCGGCGACGAGGACACGGTCACCGCCTATCTGGCGCTGTTCTCGATCGCGGTCGGCGTGGGCTCGGGCACCGCCGCAATGATCGCGCGCGGGCGCATCGTGCTCAACACCACGCTCGCCGGCGCCGTGCTGATTGCGGCGTTCGCACTCGATCTTGGGTTGGCGATCCATGGCGTGGCGCCGGCGCTCACGCCGCAAGCGCCCGCGACGGTGTTTTCGTCCACGCTCGGCATTCGCGCGGCCATCGATCTTTTCGGCATGGCGGTGGCCGGCGGCCTGTTTGTCGTGCCGGCCTTCGCCGCGGTGCAGGCGTGGTCGGATGTCGCCTACCGCGCGCGCACCATCGCCGCCGTCAACGTGCTCAACGCGGCGTTCATGACCGTTGCGACGGTGGTGGTGGCCTTGTTGCAAAAAGCCGGCGTAACGTTGCCGGCCTTGTTCTTGGGGTTAGGCGCCGCGACGCTGCTGGTGGCGCTGGCGATCTGGAAGACGATGCCGCGACACTAAATATCGTCCTCACGAAGGCGGGGACCCAACACGATTCTAGACGTTCGGAGCTACGTCAAATTTCTGCTTGAACCCGGCCATCAGAGCTCTCTGTTGCTCTGGCGTTGCGCTTCTCATTTTGTTTGCAGCAGAAAGATGCGCCTCGTCGCCCTTTTGCATTTGCTCAATGACGTGCTCACGGCTTTTCTTGCCGATCTCTTCAAACGACTCACCAGTGAACTCCGCATCACAAGGCCCACCAAGATCCCGACATGTCAATTTTTTCATGACGCGCCTCCTGCTTAATCGATAATCGCACTCACCTTTTCGCTCCAACTAATCCGAGAGTCATTCGCCCCCTCATTTCACCCTCTCCCCAAAGGGGAGAGGCAGCCGACCGTGCCTCCGGCGCTGCCACACCTCACTTCCGCATCTTCAGCACGCGGTCGACCATCTCGCCGGCGACGCCGAGGTAGTTGGCCGGGTCGACCAGCTTCTCCAGCATTTTGCCGTCGGCGTGCTTGCTGATCTCCTTGTTCTCTTCCAGCAGCTCGAGCAGAGGCCGCCCGGTCTTCACCACCTCGCGGCAGATGTCGTAGACCACGTCATGGGCGCGGTTGCGGCCCATCTTGGCGCCGAGCCCCATCATCACCGCCTCCGACATGATCAGCCCATGAGTAATGTCGAGATTCTCACGCATCTTCTTTTCGTTCACCTGCAGCCCACTCACTAGAAAGCGCGTCTGCGCCAGCGCGCCGGCGGACAGCATGAAAATGTCCGGCAACGCGATCCATTCAATCTCCCATGGTCCGGTCGAGCGCTCGTGGTCTTCGATCATGGCTTCCAGCAGCGCGGCCACCAGTTGCTTCACCATGGCGGTCTGCGCGGTGATGTAAACGGATGAAATCGGATTGCGCTTCTGCGGCATGGTCGAGGACGAGCCGCGGCCGGCGTGGAACGGCTCGTAGACCTCCTCGACTTCTGTCTGCATCAACAGCTTCACGTCGAAGGCGATCTTGCCGCACGAGCCGGTGACCAGCCCGAGGAAGCATCCGGCCTCGGCGATGCAATCACGCACCGTGTGCCAGGAAATCGCCGGTTGCCCGAGCTGCAATTCCTTCATCAACTCGTCCTGCACCTTCAAGCCATTTTTGCCGAGCGAGGACAGCGTGCCGGCGGCGCCGCCAAATTCGCCGACCAAAACGCGCGGCTTCAGCTCCGCCAAGCGCTGCTTGTGGCGCTCGAACGCCGCCAGCATGGTCGCCATCTTGTAACCGAAGGTGATCGGCACCGCCTGCTGCAGGTTGCTGCGGCCGGCCATCGGCGTGTCGCGGTATTTCTTGGCGAGCGCGGCCAGCGCATCGGCGATGGCGTCGATGTCCTGCTCGATGATCGTCAGCGCTTCGCGGATTTGCAGAATAGTGGCGGTATCGGTGATGTCCTGGGTGGTGGCGCCCCAATGGCTCCATTCGCCTAGATTGCCCTCGCACAGTTTCACGAGTTGCTGGACGACCGGCAGCACCGGATAGCCGACGCGCTCGGTCGCTTCTTTCAGCTTGGCCATGTCGATCAGCTTGGCGTCGCAGTGGCGCACAATCTCCTCGGCCGCTTGCTTGGGAATGATGCCGAGCCTGCCTTGCACGCGCGCCAGCGCCGCCTCGAAGTCGAGATATTTCTGTACCCGGTTCTCGTCGGAGAACACGTTCCGCATCGCTTCGGTAGTGAAAATGTCGCGGAACACCGCGGAATCGAGGATCGTGGACGGCATTCGGGGCCTCCTGACCGGCTGGCGCCGCACGTTAGCGCGTCCGGCGTGCCGATCAACTCGAAGCTGTTGCGCGTCGGCGTGTTTCGGTTCCAAATTGGCCGGATCGATGCACGGGAGGCACGACAATGACCGTAATGAGCAAGCCAAAGCCGAGCTTCAGGCTAGAGCCGGTGCACCCGAAGCCGGAAGAGGCGCACACCATGCCCTATGCGCCGGCGGTGCGCATCGTCGGCGCCTGCGACCTGATGTTCTTGTCGGGCGCGACCCCGTCGCCGCTCTATCACAAGCACCCGCACGTGGACGCCGAGCACGTGCACCCGCATTCGATCGAGGAGCAGACCGATCGCGCCATGGTAGCGATCCAATCGATCCTCGACGAAACCGGCACGACTTGGCGCGACGTGGTGAAGGTAACGAAGTATTTGACCGACTTCCGCGACGCCGACGCCATGCACGCCACTATGGCCAAGTATTTCGGCGACTGGCGGCCGGCCAGCACCACCGTGTGCATCAATCAATTGTCATCGCCGGGCGCGCGCATCGAGCTCGACATGATCGTGGCGCTGCCGAAGAAGGCGTGAGTGGCCCTTCCGCCCCATCTCGCGCGCATTGCCGCAGCGGACTGTCCGCGCTTTTCCGACGCGGAAATGGGGCGCCGCCGCGCGGCGGCGGAGGGCCTGCTTGAGCGGGCCGGTTGCGAGTATCTCCTGTTCTACGGCGCCAACCGCTTCGGTTCGGCGGTGCAGTGGCTCACGCAATGGCCGGTGACCGCCGAAGCAATCGGCGTGCTGACGCCGGGCAAACGCGATGGGCTGTTCGTGCAGCACGTCAACCACGCGCCCCAGGCGCGGCTCGTCGCCTCGCAGGCCGATGTGGCATGGGGCGGCCCTTCGTCGCTTGCGGCGGCGGTCGAGGCGCTCGAGCGGCGCGGCGCGCGCCGGGATCGCGTCGCCACGCTCGGACCGTTGAGCGTTGACCACCACGCAACGCTGTCGGCGAAATTCGGCAGGCTCGCAAACCTCGACCGCGCTTACATCCAGTTGCGGCAGGTCAAGTCGGAGGAGGAGATCGACTGGCTGCGCATCGGCGCGCATTTCACCGATCTCGGCATGGCGGCACTGCGCGCCGCCATCGAGCCGGGGGTTAACGAGCGCGAGATGGGCAATGCCGTCGAGCGTGCCTATGTCGGCCGGGGTGGCACGACCGGCATTCATTACATCTGCACCACGTCGATGACCGCGCCCGATGTCGCCGTGCCGCGTCAGTTTCCAACGTCGCGGTGCCTGCAGGCGGGCGATGTGGTGGTAGCCGAAATCACCGCCGCGTTCTGGGAGCATCCGGGGCAGGTGCTCAGAAGCTTCGCGCTCGGCGCGCCGACGGGCCTTTATCGCGAGCTGCACGCCGCCGCCGATGCCGCTTTCGACGCCATCGCGGCGGTGCTGAAAGCCGGTGCCACGCCCGCGCAGGTCATCGAGGCGTCAGGCGTGATCGAGGTGGCCGGCTTCACCATCATCGATGATTTGCTGCACGGCTTCGGGGGCGGCTATCTGCCGCCGATCCTCGGCTGCAAGAGCCGGCCGGCGGGGCCCGTTCCCGATTCGCCGTTCCGCGCCGGGCAGACGGTGGTGATCCAGCCCAATGTCGTGACGCGAGACGGCAAGGCCGGCGTGCAAACGGGCGAAATGGTGCTGATCACCGAAAGCGGTATCGAGCCGTTGCACACGATTCCGCGCGGTTTCCAGCGTATCTGAGCTGCTCCGCCATCCAGTCCGCGCTCTGCGAGCGCCAGCGGTAGGCGCGATTGGTGGCTATGTGGTTGCCGTCCTCGATCAGCATCAGCGCGACCGGGCCTTTCACTTCGCGCGCCAGCCGCTCGGCGTCGGCGGCCGGCACGATGCGGTCGCGCCGGCCGTTCACGATGAAGATCGGGCAGGTAATGTTGCCCGCGATCCCTTCCAGCGACAGCGTGGCCGCGTTCTTGCGTGCCTCGGCTTGCGTCTCGCAATGGCTGCGCACGCGGAAGGCCTCGCGCGTCAGCGCCGGCAGACCGTCCCAGGCCGCGCCGAAGTCAAACGGACCGCCGAGCGCGACGCAGGCCTGAATGCGTTTGTCGAAAGCGGCCGCGCGCGGCGCGTAATAGCCGCCCAAGCTCACGCCCCACATGCCGATACGCGAGCCGTCGAGATCGTGCCGCGTCGTGACAAAGTCGATCACCGCCTTGACCGGCACCTCGTAGTCGCCGCGGATCGCGAATTCATATTGCGCCTCGCCCTGGCCGGGGCCTTCGAAGACCAGCGTCGCCATGCCGCGCGCCAAAAACGGCGCCTCATAGGCGTCGGCTTCCTCCTTGGTCGAATCGAGGCCCACCGCCATCACTACCACCGGTGGCCTGTCGTAGCCGACCGGTCTGCGCAGGATGCCGGGCAGCATCTTGCCTTCGTAGGGAATCTTCACGCGATCGCCGGGCGGGCGCAGATGCGGCAGCGCCGCCTGCCGGCATTCGACTGCCTTCATGTGCGCGGCCTTCATCTGCGGCACGTCGTGCACGAAAAGGAAAGCGGCGAAGTGGTAGTAGACGCCGGCGCGCTGCAAGCACTCACCGGCGGTGAGCGTATGCCCGCGCGTCAGCGCCTCGCGGCCGAGCTCCTCGTGATGGGTGGCGCGTGCCGACCAGGCGCTGCACCAGTCGTCGTAACGCTCGAGCGAGCCGGTGATTTCCTCGAAATCGGTGAGCACGACGCCGTTGGCGACGAAGCGCGGCCCCCAGTGGGCGATGGCGGCCTTGAGCCGGGGGTCGGATGGCATGGGCGCCGCTTCAACGTTCGAGCTTGAATTCGGCCTCGCGGGCTTCCCGCATCAGCGTGCCCCACACTCGCTCGCGCAACTCGGCGAAGCGCGGCTCGCGCAGCGTCACACGCGTGCGCGGATGCGGCAGGTCGATAGTAACGGTCTCGTGGATGCTCGACGGCCGGCCTTTGAGCACGATCACCCGGTGGCCGAGCAGCACCGCTTCCTCGATCGAATGGGTGACGAAGATCATGGCGGTCGGGCGCTCTTCCCATATCCGCAACAGTTCGAATTGCAGGATCTCGCGCGTCTGCGCGTCGACCGCCGCGAACGGCTCGTCCATCAGCAGCACATTCGGCTCCACCGCCAGCGCTCGTGCCAGTCCGCAGCGCTGCTGCATGCCGCCAGACATCTGATAGGGAAACGCTTCCTCGAAGCCGGTGAGGCCGACCAGCTTGATGAACTCCGGCACCTTGCGGTCGATCTCGGTCTTCGAGGTGCCGGCCATACGCAGGCCATACGCGACATTTTCGGATACCGTCTTCCACGGGAACAGGCCGAAATGCTGGAACACCATGGCGACGCCCGCGATCGGGCTTTCAATACGCTCACGGCCGACCCAAATCTCGCCGGCATCGTGCGGCAACAGCCCGTCGATGCAACGCAACAGCGTAGTCTTGCCGCAGCCGGACGGCCCGACCACGGCGACGATCTCGCGCTCGCCTACTTCGAATTCGATGCGGCTGAAAACTTCCAGGGTGCCGTAGCACTTGGCCAGGCCCTTGACGCGAATGCGAGGCTCGCCCTTGGCCATCCGCGATGCGGAGGCTGGGCGCACGGCTGATGTCGCCTGATATTGTGTGGTCACTCGGCTGCCTGTGTTGCGGGTTTGGGGGCGATCTTGGCCCAGTAGCCGGCGGCCTGCTTGGAACGTTCGAGCGCCTCCGCCGTCTCGAAGCCCGGCGCCATCGAGGCGTCGGTGCCGGCCATAATCTGGTGATGCTCGATGTTGAGCGTGCGCAGCCAGCGCTGCTGCCCCATGGTGATCGCGACGAAGTAGCCGATTTCAACCAACTCGGGCTCGCTGAAGTGCTTGTGCAGACGGTGCCAGAGTTCGTTGCCCGCTGGTATATCCCAGGTGATCGCCTCGGCATAGGCGAGTGCCGCTTTCTGGCGCTCGTCATAGTTCGGCGAGCTCTCGAAGTTGATCAGGTCGGAATAGTCGTCTTCCTTCAAGCCTGACTTGGCCGCCTTGATCGAGCGCTGATTGCCGCAGAATTCACACAGCACCGAGCGAGAAACATATACGCGGCACAACTCCTTGATCTTGTGATCTGCGACGCCGTTCTTGAATACATCGCGCCAGGTATTGGCAAACGACCAGAAAGCCGCCGGCACGTGGGCGCGCACTGCTTGGCTTTCCGGCCGCGGTGTTCCCTCCCGCGCGCAGCTCTCGAATTCGGCGCGCATCGCCGGGTCCGTGACGGTTGCAGGATCGACATAGCTAATGCGAGGTTTTGGCATCGCGCGCTTTTCTCCCAGATATTATCGTTGCCGCCAGCAGTTTCGGCGGCCCCTTTCGTTGGGCGGCCGGCATGTTGCCGCAATCGCGCGGGGCGGGCAACGGCACTTGTGTCCTTGCTAACTCTGCTTGACCGTGGCGGCGTTCCAGCGCGCCCGCGCGTGGCAATGCTGGCATGCTCATAAATCCATGATTTGCGGGCCGCGCCGCAGGGGTGCAGGGAAGCGTTAGGCTGAATCGATCGTTACGGGGCGGCCACGCATACCATCCAGTATTGTTAATCTGGCGCAAGGTTACTGCAAAGTTCATTCGATCTGATACCGATCGTAAACAATAGTAATTCAGCGACCCTTCAGCATAGTCTCAGATGCGGCCGCGCCGTTAGCATTTGAATACTCCCTGCCGGCTAGCCTCCTGACGAATAGACCAGAGCAAATTCCGGTCACGTCAAACGGGGAAAAACGCCGTGCGTGCCAGTACCATCGTCATGATCGGCTTTGCGGTCGTCTTCGGCCTGCTCGCCGTGTTCATCGCCGAGGTCTGGCTCAACAACCAGGCCGACATGCGGGCGAAGAGCATGCAGGCGGAGAGCATGCAGGCGAACAAGAAACCGATGGCCACGCAAACCATCGTCGTCGCCAAGCAGCCGCTGCGTTTCGGCGCCGAGCTCAACGCGGCGATGCTGAAGGAAACGCCGTGGCCGGACCACGCGCTGCCGGCCGGCGCTTTCCACAAGATCAGCGATATCTTGTCGAGCGGCCGCCGCGCGGTTCTCACCGCTATCGAAGCCAACGAGCCAGTGCTGGCGGTCAAGATCACCGGCGCCGGCGAGCGCGCGACGCTGTCGGCACTGGTGCACAAGAGCATGAAGGCGGTCACCATCCGCGTCAACGACGTGGAAGGCGTTGGCGGTTTCGTGCTGCCCGGTGATCGCGTCGACGTCGTGCTCACGCGCCAGATCGCCAAGGGCTCGGCGAGCACCGAAGTCGTGTTACAGGACACGCGCGTGCTTGCGGTCGACCAGATAGCCGACGATCGCGTCGCCAAGGCGGCAGTGGCAAAGTCGGTGACGCTTGAAGTGACCACGGTGGAAGCGCAAAAGTTGTGGCTGGCGGCGTCGGTCGGAAATCTGTCGCTGCTGCTGCGCAAGGCCGGTGAAACGACGCGAGTCAATACGCGCAAGGTCACGCTCAAGGATCTGGAAAATGGCGGGTCGATCGCCAGCGAAAAGGGAGCGACTACGACGGTCGTGGTGATGCGGCCGAAATCGAAAGAGGAATACATCGTTCCGGTTGAAGGCAGTGATGCCATGGCCAAGGCGGAGAGAGGGGAACTTGCCCGGTGATGCAGGGCGCAGCGTTTAACCAGGGGTGGGGAGTGTGTCGTGAACACCAATAACGAAACCGAGTACGCCGCCAGATTCTCTTGGCGGCACGCGGACAGGAGTGCGGAGCGGGGCGGCTGGGTGCGCGATCTTGCGATTGCGTTGCTGGTCGCGCTGGCGGCATCGCTGCTGTGCATTGTCGGCGACGCGCATGCGGCGGGCCCGCGCGTCATCCAGATCGGCGGTAGCAACCGCACGGCGATGGTGTTGGTTACCATCGGCAAATCACGCGACGTGCGCACCGACAACAGTTTCGTCGACGTCACGGTCGGCGATCCGGATGTCGCCGACGTCAATCCGCTCACCGACCACTCGCTATCAATTCTCGGCAAGAAGATCGGCACCACCCGGGTGTCGGTATATGACGAGAGCAAAAAGCTGATCGGCATTTTCGACGTGGAAGTTTCCTACGACATCACCCGGCTTGCCAACGAATTGAAGCGTCGCTTCCCTCGCTCGCGTCTGCGCGCCTCATCCGTGAACGGCCGCATCATGGTTTCGGGTGAAGTCTCCGATGCCGCTACGCTCGACAAGGCCGTCACCATTGCGCGCCAGTTCGGTCCCGATGTAATCAATTCAGTCTCGGTCATGTCGCCGCAGCAGGTGCTGCTGGAAGTGCGCTTCGTCGAAGTTATGCGCACCGCCGGCCGCGAGCTTGGCCTGCAATGGAACCGATTCGGCACCCACAGTACGACCAACATCGGCTCGGAACTGCCTGCCCCGGCCCTGCCGATCACGACGCCGACAAGCAGCACCAATATCCCGATCGGCGAAGTAGCCGCTGGCGTGCTGTCCGGCACGTCGCCATTCGGCTTTGCGATCGCCCGCATGATTTCGGGCAGCACCACGATCGATTCGCTGATCAACGCGCTCGAGCAGAAGGGCGTTGCCCGCAGTCTGGCTGAGCCCAACCTGGTTGCTCTGTCCGGCGATACAGCCAGTTTTCTTGCAGGCGGCGAATATCCGATCCCGGTGGCCGGCTCGTATGGCAACGTCACCGTCGACTACAAGAAATATGGCGTCGGTCTTGCCTTCACGCCGACTGTGCTCAGCCACGGCCTCATCAACATGAAGATCGAGCCGGAGGTCAGCCAGATCGATACTACAAATTCTGTCAGGGTGCCGGGAGGCGTCGCGGTGCCCGCGATCATCGTGCGCCGCGCGTCGACCACGGTTGAACTGCGCGACGGCCAAAGCTTCGTGATCGGCGGTCTTCTGCAAACCGTCAATGACCACCAGATCGACCAGTTGCCGTGGCTTGGCAGCATCCCTGTCTTGGGCACGCTGTTCTCCTCGAAGTCCTATCAGAATCACGAGACTGATCTCGCCATCATCGTCACGCCGCACCTGGTGCGTCCGACGCGGCCGGGCGACGTCATCAAGACGCCGGCCGACGACACACTGCCGCCGAACGACGTGGACTTCTTCCTGCTCGGCAAGACCGAGGTCACGCGGGCCGAAGCGCGCGCGCTCACGCCGGTGGTCGCCCGCGTCGCCATCGCCGGCGACCGGCCGTTTACCGGGCACATGCTTGATCTGCCGAGCGCGAAGGGGGTATCCGATGCGACCATTCAGTAAGATCATGCGCGCACTCACGCTTGCCGCCGTGCTCGTCGCGATCAGTGGCTGCGCGGAGTATTTTGACCGCCGCGACACCATTTCGCTTAATGCTGGCGACGCCATCGCCGCCGACAAGGTGACCCAGATGGTCGATCCGTGGCCGCGCGCCAGTGCCAACAAGAACATCGGCTTCAACGGAGCCAAGATGCAAAGCGCGGTCGAGCGCTACCGCACCAACCAGGTCTATCCGCCGAGCAGCAGCGGCACTTCCACCGCTTATCAGCCGAGCTCCTCGCCCAACAATCCGACACCGGTTGGCCCTACGGTGACGCAAACGGCGGCGCCGGTGAAATAAGCGGAATCGGACAAAATCCCATGCGCCTCAGCCGCGCCTCCGACCAGAAACAGACTCGCGTGGTGGTGCTCACCGCCGACGCCAAGTTTGAGCGCGACGTACGTGCCACCTTTGGTGCCTCGCGCGCAATCGATCTCGTCATGGTCGAGGACACCGTCGCTGCCCAGAACGACGCGCTTGCTGTCGAGGACGCCACCGTGGTGGTGGTAGATCTTGACGCTGGGCGCGCGGAAGAGATGTACGCGCTGTCGCGGCTGATGGCGCGTCGGCACCTGGCCGCCGGTGGTAGCGGTGACGCAAAGCTTCGACGAGAGCGTCGCGCGCACGCTGCTGCAAATGCGGCTCGCAGATTTTCTGGTGAAGCCGGTGGCGGCGGTCAATCAGGTGCGCGCCTGCGCGCGCGTCGCCCAGACCGGCACCGAGAAGTCGGCCGAAGCGCAGATCTACACGTCTCTTCCGACGGTCGGCGGCGCCGGTGTGACGACTTTGGCGATCCAGACCGCGATGGTGCTGCTCAACAGCGGCGGCCCGCGCGCGAAGCCGTCCACCTGCCTAGTCGACCTGGATTTTCAGCACGGCGCTGTCGCCGACTATCTCGATCTTGAGCCGCGCCTCAATCTCGCGGAAATCGAGCCGCGGCCGGACCGCCTCGACCGGCACCGAGAAGAGTGAAGAATTTCTTAACTAACCTGCTCTAGCCTACCGGTGTCCCGCTAACGGGCGTTTTCGATTGGCTTTGTGATGCATACAGGAATAGCCCGAACCTTAGCTGTTGTACTCGCCGGCGCCTGGCTGGCTGCCTGCAGCACCGCCAATAACAAGCTCGCCAATTCGGACGATCCGAACGCGCCGTTTGCTAAGACGGCCAGCGCCGACACGGCTGCCGAGCCGTCCGCCGCGGCGCTCGACGCCACTGGAACGGTGCCGCCGCCGCTCGGCGTGCCGGCCGCAGCCGATTCGGGCCTGCTCGGCAGCGATCCCAACGACGACCTCAATCGCGGCAAGATCCAGTATCGCGCCAACAATTACGGTCTCGCCGAAAAGCACTTCCGCCACGCGGTCGAGCTGCATCCCAACGATGCTGAAGCCTGGCTGGGGCTCGCCGCCTCCTACGACCGCCTGCGCCGCTTCGATCTTGCCGACCGCGCCTACAAGGAGGCCACCCGCATCCTCGGGCCGACGGTCGAGATCCTCAACAATGAGGGTTATTCCTACATGCTGCGCGGTGACTACAAGCGCGCGCGCGCCAAGCTGCGTGCCGCCCAACGCAAGGACCCGGACAATAAATACGTGGCGAACAATTTGCGCCTGCTGAACGAGAGCTGGCGCAAGGGCAAAGGAATCGATTAGGGGCGCGCCGCGTTTTCCTTATTTGATTTCGACCGGCCCGCGCACAGGACATTCCCGGTTGCCGGGCAATTGGCCGACATTGACCAGCTGGACGCGCCGGTTCTCTGCCGCCTTGGGATTGCGTCGATTGAGCAGCTGCTCTTCGCCCAGGCCCAGCGTGTCGACCCGCAGCCTGCCGATCCCAAACGGATTGATGAGCGCTTGCCGGATGGCCTCGGCGCGCCGGGCGCTGAGCTTGAGATTGTATTCACGGCGGCCAGTGGCGTCGGTGTTGCCCACGATCAGGAAGCAATAGCCATAGAGAGAGGGGTGATACAGCGCATCCGCCATCAACCCGATGGCGCGGTACGACCGCGGACTGATGCGCGCCGAGTCGAAGTCGAAATAAATGGCGATGGTCAGCTGCGCGAGTTTGTCGAGCTGTTCGAACAGTGGCGGCCGGTGGAACGGATCGGCCCGCGACGGGTCACGAGCAGCCTGAGCGGCAATCTGGCGCATCCGCGCAACATCGAGACCTACGGTTGTTTGCCCGACGCCCACGAGACTGCTGAGGATGTCGTGCGAGCGCAGGTGGATTTGAGCGCCCAGCGGACCCGGGTCGAGCCTCGCCTCGTATCCGGAGTCGGCCAGTGCCTGCCGGCACGCCGGTCTCAAAACGCTCCTCGACTTGTACATGCAGCCCAGAATCTGGGCGTCGCCTGGCTGAATGCCGCCGCAATACTGAAGCCGGTCCAATTCGCAAACGTGCCTGACCGAGGCGCGCGCGGCGGCTCTTTTTCTCAATAGCGCGCCCACCTCGTCCGCCGTCGCCTTGCAGCCGGGAGAGACTCTGCTCTGATGGCGTTCCAGGCAGTCGGCAACCTGGCCTCCGCCTAAATTGGCTGTCCTGCAAAGTCGATTGATATCCTTGCCGCAGCTCACCGCGAGGTTTCCGAGCGCTCCGGCGTAGCCGATGGTCTGGGCACTCGACGGCTTTACGCAAGTAAACAGGAGCAATGCTGCGAGCGCAAAAAATGCAAACTTTGGTACCCTCATTTTCCTGCTCCCTGGCACACGATCGCTTTTGGTTGTTTTGGACTATTGCCAACGAACTCAACCGGCATTCCCCTGACTGACGGCCGGACTGCGGCATAAAGTAGATGTTTTCCGATCCGGTTGGAACCCCGGCCGCGGCCGTGACCTCCATCGTCAGGTCGAGGCGGCGAACGACGTTCGAGCCACCGAACCGGCTGTGCAACGGACCCGTGAAATTCGATCGCGCCGAATACCCCCGGTAGCGCACGCTTTCCGCCTCGACTACGATCCCCCGCAACCCGGCGCCCAAGACCGGTCACATCATTCCTGCTGGGGGAGAATCCTACATGGCTACGTCCGTGAATGCCGGCGCGCGTCTCGACCGGCTCCCGATCTAATCGTTCCACTACCGCATCTTCTGGCTGGTCGGCGCCGGCATGTTTTTCGACGGCTACGATCTCTATGTCGCCGGCGGCGTGCTGGCCTCAGCCATTCAAACCAAGTTCTCTACGTTGCCGCAGAACTTGCAATTCCTCTCGCTGACCTTCGTCGGCATGACGCTGGGCGCGCTCATCACCGGCTTTGTCGGCGACGCCATGGGCCGGCGCTTCACCTATCAGATCAACCCCTTGATCTTCGGCCTGGCCTCGCTGGCGGCCGCCTTCGTGCAAGATATGAATCAGTTGATCATCTGCCGTTTTATCCAGGGGCTCGGCCTCGGCGCCGAGATCGTGGTCGGCTATTCGACACTGACCGAATTCGTGCCGCCGAAGACGCGCGGCCGCTGGCTGGCCTTCATGTCCTTCATCGTGGTCGCCGGGTTCCCGGTCACCGCCATTCTCAGCTACCTGATCATACCGAGCTTCGGCTGGCGGCCGATGTTCGTGGTCGCCGGCATCGGCTCGCTGATCGTGTGGCACCTGCGCAAGGCGCTGCCTGAATCGCCACGCTGGCTGGAATCGAAGGGCCGCACGGCAGAAGCGGAAAGCCTGCTGCAAACCATCGAAAAAGAAGCCGCCACCGCCGGCGCGTTGCCGGCCCCGGCGCAAGCAGCACCGGTTGCGCTAGTCACCGCTACCGCCATGCTGAAGCCGCCGGTCCTGCAAAGCATGGTCGTCGGTTCCTGGGTGCTGATCACCATCAACACGCTGATCTTCCGCTTCGTGATCTTTCTGCCGCAGTTCTTCCTGCGCCAGGGCCTCACTATCGCCCACTCGCTCGCCTATACGCTGGTGCTGTCGGCGGCGTCATTGATCGGCTGCGCCATCGGCGCCTACGCCGCCGATTTTATCGGCCGGCGCTGGACCATCATTGGCGCCTCGATCTGCACGATCGTGTTCGGCTGGTTCTATGCTCGCTTCGACGCCGCCTCCGATCCGGCGACCGTGCTTGCCGTGGGCTTCTTTCTTATTCTGGCGATCTATGTGCTGACCGCACTGTCATTCGGGGTCTACACGCCGGAACTGTTCCCGACTGAAATCCGGCTGACCGCCAACGGCATCTGCAACACCATCGGGCGGGCCGCGACGGTGGTTTCGCCTTTCGTGGTCGGCTTCCTGATGGTGCACTACAAGCTACCCGGCGTGCTCTGGTTGATGATCGCGCTGTTGGTGGTACAGATCATCGTTGTCTGGGTCTGGGGCGTGGAGCCGCGCAACCGGGGTCTGGAGGACGTCGCGGTCGCAAAGGCCTGACCTTCGTTGGCTTAAAACTTCGGCCGTCCGGGCTTCCGGGCTGCCGATGCCGTTCTTAGATAAGCTAGGGGACGCGTGATATTGGATATTGCGGCATGTTCGAATCGTTCATGAAGCTGATTGCGGGCGAGGGCGACGGCAGCAAGCACCCCGAGCGCTACGACGAGAACGACTATCGCCTCGCGGCCGCGGCGCTGCTGATGCATGCCGCCACCATCGACGGCTCGGCCTCACAGGTCGAGCGCGACAAGCTGCATGGCGTGATCAAGCAGCGCTTCAATCTGGATGATGCGGCCGCCGACGCGTTGATCGAGAAGGCCACCGAAGCCGAGCGAGAGGCTATCGATCTCTACAAGTTTACGGCAAAACTCAACCGCTCGCTCGACCACCGCGGTCGCGCGCGCATTGTTGAAATGTTGTGGCAGATCGTCTGCGCCGACGGGGTCATCACCGAATTCGAAGATAATCTGATTTGGCGGGCGGCGGACCTGCTCGGCATTTCGCGCAACGAGCGCATTGCGCTGCGCGAGCGGGTAATGGCGTCGCGCGCCGGCGCGGATGGCACGAAACAATGAGCGGTTTGCGGCCCGTCACCGTGATCACCGGCGCCTCGGCCGGAATCGGCACAGCGCTGGCGCGCGTCTTTGCCCGCCACGGCCACGAATTGGCGCTGGTGGCGCGGCGCGAGGACCGGCTGCGCGCGCTCGCCGACGAGATCGCCGCGACGGGGCTGCTCAAGCCGCTGGTGATCGCCGCCGATCTCGCCGCGCCCGGGGCCGCCGAACAGATCGGCAAGGCGCTCGCCGCGCAGGGCGTCGAGCCGCAATTCATTGTCAACAATGCCGGCTTCGGCCTGATCGGATTCGCCGGCGCGCGCGACCGCGACGAAGTGCTGGCGATGATCGACGTCAATGCGCGCGCGCTCACCGAATTGTCGCTCGCCTTTATCGACAGTTTGACGCGCCACCACGGCGGCCTGCTCAATGTCGGCTCGCTGGCCGGCTTCCTGCCGGGGCCCGGCATGGCGGTCTATTACGCCACCAAGAACTACGTCTTGTCGTTTAGCGAGGCGCTGCGCAGCGAACTTAAAAGCCGCGGCGTGCGGGTGACCGTACTCTGCCCGGGCCCGGTGCCGACCGAATTCGCCGAACGTGCGGGCATCAGCGGCGGGCTGTCGCCGAGGCCGCTGACCCAGAGCGCCGAGCGCGTCGCGGAATTGGGCTACCGCGGCCTTATTCGGGGGCAGCGCACCGTGGTGCCCGGGATTGTCAACAGGCTGGTCGCCTCGGTGGCCCCCCGCGTCCCGCGCCGCCTGCTGCTGGGATTGATCGCTTCCCACCAGAGACGGCGTAGGTCCGCGCAAGGCACATAGCCGCTCATCGCTGCTCATCTTTGCAAAATGCGGTAAAGCGGCTAGGACTCGCGCTCGTACCGCCATGTCGAAGCCGGTCCTCATCATCGTACACCAGGAGCATTCCTCGCCCGGCCGGGTCGGCCAGGTATTGGCGAAGCTCGGCTATCCGCTCGACATCCGCCGCCCGCGCTTCGGCGACCCGCTGCCCGAAACCATGGATGATCATGCCGGCGCGGTGATCTTCGGTGGGCCGCAAAGCGCCAACGACACCGACGATTTCCTCAAGGGCGAGACTGATTTCATCGGCGTACCGCTGCGCGAAAAGAAGCCGTTCCTCGGCGTCTGCCTTGGTGCGCAAATGATGGCGCGCCATCTTGGCGCCCGTGTCTGGCCGCATCCGCAAGGCCACGCCGAGGTCGGCTACTATCCGATCCGCGCGACCGAGGCCGGGCTCAGCGTCTGCCCGGAATGGCCCGACTACGTCTATCAGTGGCACCGCGAGGGCTTCGACCTGCCGGCGGGCGGCGAACTCCTGGCCGAGGGCGATGGAGCCTTCTCCGTCCAGGCGTTCCGCTACGGCACCGGCTACGCCATCCAGTTCCATCCGGAAGTCACCCACGCCATGATGTATCGCTGGCTGGTTCGTGGGGCGCACCGCATGACGCTGCCAGGCGCCAAACAGCGCGCCGAGCACATCGCCGACCGCGCGGTACACGATCTCGCCTCGCGGCAATGGCTCGCCGCCTTCATCGACCACTGGATCGGCCGCAAGCCGGCCAATCAGCGGCGGAAGCGGCTTCCCGAGGGGCGTTTGCCGCGTGGCGCGCGGGGAAAGGCTGCGCCAATTAATGACCCGTAGCCAATTCCACTTTACCGAGCGCAAACAGCGTCTGATTGTCGATCTCGCCAGTTGCTTTCATTCCAAAGCGGTCCTGGAATTTGCGAACAGCGGCTTTTGTCCTTGAGCCGGCAACTCCGTCGATCGGGCCCGGGTCAAAGCCTTTTGCCTGGAGCGCATCTTGGACTTGCCGGACGTTGTTCCTGCCGAGCTCGCGGGCCATGTTCAACTGACCGACAGCCGTCGATTTATCCACCTGGGCTATTGCTGACACGGTCGTCACCGCAAACAACGATAGTGCCGCCACGATGGCGATGACGGGCTTTTTCACGAAAATCTCCTCCGGAAATGGCAAGCGGCAAATTCCAGCATGTCAAACACCAGTCGTTGCCCGATTCATTCCCGCAGGCTTACTCCTTATCTTTGACCACGGTGACAGTGATCGGCTCAGAATACACTGGCGGACTATGCGGCACGTGATTTGCGTCGCCGAGCAGCAGCTGAATCTTGTGCTTGCCCAAAGGCAAGGTGACAGTTGCTTCTGTCTGCCCGGTGCCGAAGTGCAGATGATGGAAGTCGGCTGGGATCGGCTGGTCAAGCGGCGGCAGCTCGGTGTCTATCAGGAGATGGTGGTGACCGGTATTGGGCTTATTGATGCCCGCGGGCGCGACGCCCATGTTGACCAGGCCGAAATGAATCGTCACGTGCTGCGGCACAACAGAACCGTTGTGCAGGCCGACGAAATATTCCTTGGCGCCCGGCGGCGATGGCGTGCGCAGGGACGGATCGGAGACCCGGATCGTGATGCGCTTGGAAAACAGCGGCGGGTTATGCGGGATGTGGTCCTTGTCGCCGAACAACAGCTGAAGCGTGTGTTCGCCCGGCTTCAGTGTGACCATGGCCTCGGTCTGGCCGGCGCCGAAATGCAGATGATTGAAGTCATTGGGGATCGGCTGGTCGAGCGGCGGCAGGTCGGTGTCGATCAGCACATGATGATGGCCTGAATTGGCGCGGGCCGAGCCGGCCGGCGCCACCCCCATGTTTTTAACTCCGAAATGGACGGTAAATTTCGGCGGAACGACCGCACCATCCTTGAGTTCGATGAAATAGACGGCGGCGTCGGGCGCGGACGGCGTCGGCCCGCCTTTCGGCACCACATTAACGTGAATTCGCGCCGACATCACTGGGGGCGAATGCGGAACGTGATCTTTGTCTCCCAACAGCAGCTGCAATGTATGCGGGCCGGGCTTGAGCGTGATTTCCGCCTCGGTCTGGCCAGCGCCAAAATGCAGGTGATTGAAGTCGTTGGGAATGGGGCGGTTGAGCGGCGGCAATAAAGTATCGACCAACAGATGGTGATGGCCCGAATTCGGAACATTCGAGCCGGCGGGGGCGAGACTCATGTTCTTCAGGCCGAAATGAATCTTGAACTTTTCCTGAACGGTGGCGCCATCCTTGAGATCGATGAAATAGACCTCCGCGCCCGGCGGTGACACGGTTAAACCATTGCTGCTCTGGGCAACCGCAGCGCTTGCAGTAAGCGCAACGCCCGCGAACAGCAATGCGATGAAAGACGTCGCGGCCTTGATCCGCTTGCTGCCCGACTGCATGTGCGATACTCCGCTCTCCGGCCCCGATCCCGGCAATCTAAAGGAACTCGGCGCAGCTGAAAAGCGCGCTTTTCTTTGATCTGCCTGCGTCGGCGCGACCAACGATTCGAGGCTGTTCGAATTCATGTTTCCCAAACGCCCGGCAGGCCGCCGATCATTCAGGTTGGCAACTGCCGCCAATCCCGCTGATTGCCGCCCGACACTGCTCGAACGAGTAGAAACCGCAATTGCGCGAACCGTTCTGATAATTCGCACACCAGTTAGAACGGCTGCGAGCACCAGAAGAGGTGCTGCGCCGGCCACTCTGCTGCGAACTAGTCGAGGGCTTATCAGCCTTCTTGCGCGGCTGCTTGGGCTCAGCCCGTGGGCGCGGCTCTTCTTCTACCGCGGCTGTCTTGCCACCCACCACGCCGAGCGCGAACAGCGTTTGGTTGTCGATCGTGCCGGTTGCCTTGATTCCAAAACGATCTTGGAATTTTTTAACGGCTGCTCTGGTCTCTGCTCCGGCCCTCCCGTCCGACGGGCCTGGGTCGAAGCCTTTCGCTCGGAGCGCTGTTTGAACTTTCCGAACTTCGTCGCGGTCGAGATCGGGTACCGCCGACATGTCCAACTTCTCGATGGACTGAGCATTCGGGCTCTTTAGCTGAGCGTATTGAGGCGAATTGGCGCGCTGGCCGGGCGCCGATGTCGCCGCAATCACCGACAGAGACAACGCCGCGATGGTGGCCAAGATAGTGTTGTTCATGAGCGACACTTTGTTTCAGAAAACCCAAACTCTCGGATGGAAGCATACCCGGCGGTAACGATAGCGACTTTCACAGGCGCGCGGAAGCCTGGATACGAAGTGTTGGCGCGCCCATCCGCCGCAGTCTTAGCAACCCTGGCGAGCCTTATCCGACGCTCTTCCGGCTGGCGCCACGACCAACTCTCAAATAGACTCAACGGCAAAAGGGCTACAGGGGGCTCGGTCCGCGCCCGCGAACCGTCGGCAGGCCGTCAACCGAGAGGGGACGATGGCAGTCAATATTTCTGCGTGGTCAATCCACAATCCGCTCCCTCCCATCGTCATAGCGGGAGCGATTGTCGCGCTCGGATTGCTCAGCTTCAGCAAGCTGCCGGTTACCCGCATGCCGAATGTCGATGCCCCGGTCATTTCCGTGGCGGTCGCGCAATTTGGCGTCGGCCCGGCCGAGCTGGAAACCAAGGTCACCAAGACCATTGAAGACGCAGTGTCGAGCATCGAGGGCGTCCGCCACATCGAGTCGATGATCACCGACGGCGTTTCTGCCACGACAATCATATTTGGGTTGGAGGCGGATACCGATCGCGCGATCAATGACGTCAAAGACGCGGTAACGCGCGCGCGGCCCGACCTTCCCAGCGGCATCGAGGAACCAAGCGTTCAACGGGTTGAGATTGCAGGTCTGCCGATCCTGACCTATGCCGCGATTGCACCCGGCAAAACACCCGAGCAGCTTTCTTATTTTGTTTCGGACGTCGTTGTCCGTGAACTGCAAGGCTTGCGAGGGGTCGGCAACATCGCCCCTATAGGCAACGTCGAGCGCGAGATCCGGGTCGGGCTCGACCCTGTCCGGCTGCAGGCCGTGGGATTGACGCCGCTCGATGTCAGCCGGCAACTCCGCGGCAGCAATGTCGATCTCGCCGGCGGACGCGCCGAAATCGGCGGCCGTGCTCAAGCAATTCGCACGCTTGCCGGCGCAAAAACGCTCGGCAACCTTGCGGCGACCAAAATCGGATTGCCAACCGGCGGCGAAGTGCGGCTCGACGATTTGGGTCTCGTCACCGACACGGTCGCCGAACCGCGTACTTTTGCGCGCTTCGACGGCAAACCGGTTGTGGGTTTCAGCATTTTTCGTGCAAAGGGTGCGAGCGACGTTACGGTGGCCAAGGCCGTTGCAGCGCGTGTCGAGACTATCGAAAAGGCCCATCCCGAAGTCGCTATTAAATTGATCGATTCCTCAGTCCCGCAAACGCTGGGCAATTACTACTCGGCGATAGATACATTGTATGAAGGCGCTGCCCTCGCGGTCATCGTGGTGTTTTTGTTTTTGCGCGATTGGCGGGCGACCATTATCGCGGCCATCACGCTGCCGCTGTCGATCTTTCCCGCTTTCTGGGCGATGTACGTTATCGGCTTCTCGCTCAACATGGTGAGCCTGCTGGCGATCACGCTCAGTACCGGAATTCTTGTCGACGATGCGATCGTCGAAATCGAAAACATCGCGCGTCATATGCGGATGGGGAAAACGCCCTACCAGGCGGCGCTCGACGCCAGCAACGAAATCGGGCTCGCCGTCATCGCCATCAGTCTGACCATCGTCGCAGTTTTCGTGCCTGCGAGCTTCATGCCTTCAGTCCCGGGCCAGTTCTTCAAGCAATTCGGCGTGACGGTCTCGGTGCAGGTCATGTTCTCGTTGCTGTGCGCGCGCATGATCACGCCGATGCTCGCGGCCTACTTCCTCATCCCGCATCACTATGGAGAGCGAAAAGATGGGCGTATTATGCAGCTCTATTCGCGCGCGCTCAATTTGGCGGTACGGCACCGTTTCTTGACCGTTATCGCCGGTGTGCTGTTTTTCGCCCTCTCGCTGGCGAGCGCGCGATTGCTACAGGTGGGATTTCTTCCCGCTGCGGACATTTCCCGATCGACGCTTACCATTGATCTGCCGCCCGGCTCGCAACTCGCCGATACGGAAGCCGTCGCCGACAGTATTGCCACGCTCCTGCGCCGCAAACCGGAGGTGGTGAGCGTGTTTGTTAACGGCGGTCGAACTCCAGATGGCGTGCTGGGAGTCCGCACAGCCACGCTGATCATCAATTTCGTGCCGAAAACGGAAAGGTCGCTTTCACAACGTGAGCTTGAGCATGAGATCAGCAAAGATCTTCGGGATATTCCGGACGTTCGCTATTGGTTCGTGGACGAGAACGGACAGCGCAACGTGACGCTGATCGTTACCGGACAAAACGCCGACACGGTAGCGAATGTGGCTTCGGAGGTCGCCACCCAGATGCGGCGGCTCCCGATGGTCACCGATATCATCTCGGCGGCGACGCTCAATCGACCCGAACTTCGGATTTACCCGCGCCGCGACCTGGCTGTTCGTCTGGGCGTATCGACAGAGACGCTGTCGGAGACCATCCGCGTCGCAACGGTCGGCGACCTCGCTCCGGCGCTTGCAAAATTCAACGATGGCGAACGGGTTATTCCGATTCGTGTTCTGCTGGACGAAAAAGCGCGCGCCGATCGTAAAATTCTCGAGCAGATTCGGGTGCCATCAATGCGCGGCACCGGGGTGCCGCTCAATGCCTTGGCCGACATCAGCTTCGGCGAAGGCCCGGTCAGCATTTCCCGGTATGACCGCCAACGCGAAGCGCGGGTGCAGGCGGATCTTGTCGGCGGTTCCACTCTCAGTGACGCGAGCGCGGCCATTAATGATCTGCCGGTTATGAAACATCTCCCACCCGGTATTAAGGTCGACGAGGGAGGCGATGCGGAGCTGCAAGCGGAGCTGTTCGGTGGATTTGGCGCCGCCATGCGAAACGGCCTCGTGATGGTCTACGTGGTCCTCGCCGTGCTTTTCGCCAGTTTGCAGCAACCCCTCACCATCTTGTTTTCGCTCCCCTTGTCCATCGCCGGCGCGATCCTGGCGCTGCTCGTGACGTTCTCGCCGATCACTACGCCGGTGGTCATAGGACTCCTGATGCTGATGGGAATCGTCACCAAGAATGCGATCATGCTGGTCGATTTCGCCGTGGAATCGATGCGCGACGGACATGACCGTACGGCGGCCGTCATCGAAGCCGGTCAAAAGCGTGCCCGACCGATCGTGATGACGACAATCGCAATGACGGCCGGGATGGCACCAAGCGCTTTGGCGCTTGGCGCCGGTGGCGAGTTCCGGTCACCGATGGCGATCGCGGTTATCGGCGGGCTCATCGTGTCGACATTCCTGTCGTTGCTGTTCGTGCCGGCCGTTTTCACAATCATGGACGACATAGGCAGCTTTACGTGGCGTCTATTCGTGCATCTCATGGGACCGGGAGATGAACCGGAGTCGGGTCGCGGTAGGAAGGCTGGTCGCCCCGCAGAATGAACGACGGTGCGTCGGACTGGCTGCACGCGCACTATTTCCGAAGCGACAATCCGAAGGGACGTGCCCCAGCGAAATGTGCGATCCGTGCCTGCCGCCGTCAGTAGGTTCCGCTCGGACCACGCAGCGGCATTGAATCGACGGTCGATGACCGCTCGGCCTGGCGGACAGCAGGGCTGCGCGGTACCAAATATCGGCGAATGGTGCTGGCGCTTCCCTTTCTGCCTGTTGTCCGCGACCACCAATCCGTTTAGAATTTGACCGCAAAATCGGCAGCGTCGGGGAGGACGAGGAGGAGATCGACGGCCTTCAAGCTCTCGAATAAAAGGCGTAGAGCTAGGGACCAATGTTCCTGCGGCAAGATCTCCTATGCAATTGTAATGAGAAACAAAGCAGCAAAAGCGCGAATGCGTATGGACAACCGCGCCGGCAAGGCGGGCGCCGGGATTAGCACCCGGCCGCTATTTTGGCTGAGTATTTTTTTTGCTTCTGTGATGCTGACGACGCCTTCGCTGGCCCAGCAGAATAATGAGCGTGTGGCGCTCGTCATCGGAAATGCGAAATATCCCGACGCCAGTACGCCGTTAGCCACCCCGATCAAAGATGCCACGAAGATTGCGGACGAACTTCGCCGCCTCAATTTCAGCGTCGAATTCAAGACAAATCTTGTCAAGAAGGACATGCAAAGCGCAATCAAAGCCTTTACCGACCGGATCAAGAACGGCACGACTGCGTTCTTCTACTACAGCGGCATCGGCCTCCAGGTCAACCGGCGGACTTATCTGATCCCGGTCAACGCGCAAATTTGGACCGAAGCCGACGTGCGCCGCGATGGCTTCAGTGTTAACGGGCTACTCGTCGAGGTGAATCGTAAAGGCGCGAGGGTAAAGATTGTAATTATCGACGCTGCGCGACGAAATCCGTTTGAGCGTCGGTTTCGCGCATCGGCCGCCGGGCTTGCTCCGGTAGAGGCGCCCACCGGCACGCTCGTGCTGTATTCCGCGGCCCCCGGCAAGTTGCTCCAAGACGAAAACAGTGGCGCAACGAGCCGGTTTGCCGGCGAGTTGCTCCAAGAACTCGGTTCGCCCGACCTGAGCGCAGAGGAGATGTTCAACCGCACTCGCGTTGCCGTGTCGCGCATGTCGCGCGGTGAACAGGTCCCTTGGGTCGCCTCTTCTCTTCTCGAGGAATTTAAATTCCGAGGAAGTTCTTCGGGAGTAACGATGACACGGCCGGCCACGACCCCGTCATCGCCATTTCCGCCGGCCCCGAAGACTTCGCCGTCCTCTTCGCCGAAAAAGGAACCTGCTCGTGCTGCGCTCTCGCCGCCGCGTGAGCCGACCCGCGGGGCTTTCAAGCCCGGCGACACTTTCCGCGACTGTGCGGAATGCCCCGAAATGGTGGTGGTGCCGGCCGGCTCGTTTGAAATGGGATCATCGAATAACGACCGCGAAAAGCCGGTCCACCAAGTCAGCATCGCGAAACCGTTCGCTATCGGCGTTCACGAGGTGACTTTCGAGGAATGGGATCGGTGTGTGAGCGAACACGGATGCAAGTTCCGCCCCGGCGATCGGGGCTGGGGGCGCGGCCGCCGGCCGGTTATCAACGTGAGCTGGGTTGATGCGAAGCAATTCGTAACGTGGCTGTCTCAGAAGACAGGCCAGGTCTATCGGCTGCCGTCGGAAGCTGAGTGGGAATATGCGGCGCGTGGCGGCACCAGCACCGCCTATTGGTGGGGCCGCGCCGCTGGCGCGCGCCATGCCAATTGTCGCGCATGCAGCACCGGTGAAAGTGAACAGACTTTTCCGGCCGGTAAGTACAAGGCAAATCCATTTGGCGTCTACGACACCGCGGGCAATGCGGCGGAGTGGGTCGAAGACTGCTGGAATGACGATTACCGTCGGGCTCCGACAAACGGTGCGGCTTGGGTTACCGGGCAATGCCGGCTGCGCGTTTTGCGCGGCGGGTCTTTCGACAGCGAGGTCGATTATGTGCGGTCAAATTCGCGATTTCGCTACGATGTCGACGTACGATATTCCGGCAATGGCTTTCGGGTGGTGCGGCAATTGCAATAATGTTGAGCAATAAGGTTGCAGCCGATGATGGGAGCCGTGGTGGTCCGGAATTTTAGGCGTCGACCGTGAAGCCTCCTTCTATGGTGGTGATTGGTATTGCGGGTGTGATCCTCATTAGCGGGTCAAACATCGCTGCCTTTCCAGTTGAATATGCTGTTGCGGCCGATGCCGAATTGCTGCCCTCAGCACAGGTGGTGGTGGTTCGCGCGACGAAAGCCTGCTTTTCCGAAGCCATTCACGTCACCGGCTTTCTGGTTGCTCGTAAAGAGGCGGTCGTGACGCTCGAGTCCCCCGGTTATCAACTCGCCGAAGTGCTGGCCCGCGAAGGTGACCAGGTGATTGCCGGTCAAACGCTCGTGCGGTTGAAGCGCGAGAGCGGCGAAGCTGCGAGTTCCGGTAACAACACAAAAGAGACTATGACATTGAAGGCGCCTGTGGCCGGCATGGTCATGCGTAGCACCGCCGTCGTGGGCGCAACAGCCTCTTCGCTGGGCCAGGAACCGATGTTTCTTATCGCGGTCAACAGCGAAATCGAACTCGAGGCGGAAGTTCCGAGCATACATCTGCCCGCACTTTCTCCCGGGCAAAGAGCGCGAATTTTCCTCAATGACAATCGCGAGCTGTCCGGCTGGGTTCGGCGGGTGCCTTCCGCGGTTAATCAAGCAACGCAACTTGGCCGCGCCCGAATTTCACTGGAATCCGCTTCGGGGCTTCGGGTTGGAATATTTGCCCGAGCCACGATCGATGCCAATCGAAGCTGCGGAATATCGGTTCCGCGCTCGGCGGTAATGTATCAAACCGGTGGTACGAGCGTTCAGATCGTTCAGGAAAATGTTATTGGGACGCGCCGGGTCGAGGTCGGATTCCATTCGGATACCGATACTGAAATTCGCACGGGGTTGCGGGAAGGCGACATGGTCGTGGCCCATGCCGGCAGCTCGCTGCGCAACGGCGACAGAGTTACCCCGATCGTCGCTAACGACTTGCGAACGGAGTTGCCCCGATAGTCGCTAGCGCCTTACGCACAGAGCTGCCGTGATGGCCGAAGGATGGTGGTTGGCCCAAGATGTTGACATTTAGCAAGACGGCGGCGCTGGCGCTTTTTCCGTTCGCCGTCTGGACCAATCCGCGCTGCGGCCGCAGCGACGTTCGGCTGCCTTCGGCACATTTGCTGCTGCGCGCTCTGTTGGCGCGTGTGGCCGCAATCGCGGCGGGAATGGTTATTGCTTGTTTCGGCGCCACGTTGCCGTTATCGGCTGCCGAGCCAGGCAACATGGGTCCGAACCCCGATCTGGCGGTGACCGTAATTCCTGCCGAGCAATTGTGCTTTGTCGACACACTTCAGGTCACCGGGGTGCTCGTTCCACGCAATGAAATTCTGGTTCGGCCGGAGCGCGAAGGATTGCAGATTGCCGAGGTCCTCGTCGAGCCTGGCGTCACGGTTGTATCGGGTCAGGTGCTGGCGCGGTTGGTGCCGCCGGAGGGATCAAAAAATAGCGCGGTCGTCACGGTGCGGGCGCCGGCGGCAGGCGTGGTCAATTCGGTGGCGGCCGTAATCGGGACGACGGCGTCGCCGCAAGCGCCGCCATTATTCCAGATCGTAAAAGGCGGAGAATTAGAACTCTTGGCCGAAGCGCCAAGCGATGCGCTGTCCCGTCTCGCTCCCAGGCAGACTGCAATCGTCGATATCATCGGCGTCGGCGCATTGGCGGGAAAGGTGCGGGTTTCTTCGACCGCTATCAACCCGCAGACGCAGCTCGGCCAGGTCCGCGTGTTCGTGGGCAACGATCCTTCGCTGCGGGTCGGCGCCTTTGGCCGCGCGACGATCGATGTTGGCCGAAGTTGCGGGGCCGCCATTCCATTGTCAGCGGTTCTGTACGGACAGGACGGCACTGTCGTCCAGGTGGTGCGCGATAATCGGGTCGAAACTCGAAATGTGACCGTCGGCCTGATCGAGGCAGGAAAGGTTGAGATCAGCGAAGGGCTCTCGGAAGGCGACTTGGTTGTCGCCCGCGCCGGAGCGTTTCTGAGAGACGGCGATCGCGTTCGGCCGATGAAGGCGCCAAAGCCCGCGGCCTCGAAATAAGCTCGGCGCGGCTCGAAGCTTGCCGCTCATTGTTGAAAACTCCGGCCGGCGGAAAAGATTGCCCCTGAGGGCTTGGGTGGTGGAGCCGAGGGGATTTGAACCCCTGACCTCCTCATTGCGAACGAGGCGCTCTCCCAACTGAGCTACGGCCCCGCCGAATCGCAACGATTTAACGTCATCGCGCGAGAAATTACGGCGAGTGGCCGCCATTTAGGGCCGCTATCTCAAACACCATTATTGTCAGTCTGTTAGCCGCTGATAGCCTAGTCTCATCCGGCAGTTCGCCACAAGAAACATTTGCGTTACGACCTGATTAAAACGGATCGCAATGACGCTGTGAGGCCCTCTACTCACAGCATCCGTTGTGACACCATTGTGACACGGATTACGCAGAGTGTTAGTTTGCAAGGTAGCCGTCTCAAGTCATCATCCGACCGCGTCCTGCCGATCACTGAGAGCGCGGCGATAAATGGCATGGAAGCGGCTCGTGAAGCGGGCGGGTCTGGCAGACCGCAGGTTTCACGATCTGCGTCACGAAGCCGTTAGCAAGTTCTTTTAACAAGGCTTGAGTGTGCTGTAAGTGGCGCTCATCAGCGGCCATCGCGATCCGCGCATGTTGTTCAGGTACACGCATCCGAACGCTGAGACGGTAGCCGCAAAGCGCCATAATCTTTAGCCTTTACAATCGACGCTGATATCCACGCGCC
>CAZLWN010000030.1:0-31605 GCA_964563195.1 uncultured Undibacter sp.
CGCCGGCGCCGTAAATTCGCGCGGACTATAGCGGCCGCCCGCCCAATTGCAACGCTGCGCAGGGCTTCATAACCGGCCATTTTTAGCCGTTTTCGGCACGTCCGGCTTGCGGGGTCGACGCCGCCCGGCTAAGAGCAGCGCACTTTTCTTAAACATGCCCAAAGCACGTCCTATGCCGAAGTCGAAATCCAAGCCGCCGCGCGGCGGCAAAAACAAGTCGCAGCCCGCGCGGGATTCCGAGGTGATCGAGCGCATCGCCAACGCGCTGGAGCGGCTGGCGCCGCGGCACGCCGCCCTGCCCGATTTCGCTGCCACCGACGCCTTTGTATGGCATCCGGACGGACGCCGGCTTGCGCCGGTCAAACGCGTCAACCGCGTCGAGATGTCGCTGCTCAAGGGCATCGACCGCGTGCGCGACGTGCTGATGGAAAACACCGAACGCTTCGCCAAAGGACTGCCCGCCAACAATGCGCTGCTGTGGGGCGCGCGCGGCATGGGCAAATCGTCGTTGGTCAAGGCGGCGCACGCGGCGGTCAATGTTGCCTTCGCGCGCGACAGCAAGCGCGGGGCGCTCAAGCTGATCGAGATCCACCGCGAGGACATCGAGAGCCTGCCGGAGCTGATGGCGCGGATCCGCGGCGAACCCTGGCGCTTCATCGTGTTTTGCGACGACCTGTCGTTCGACGCCGAGGACACTAGCTACAAGTCGCTCAAGGCGCTGCTGGAAGGCGGCATCGAAGGCCGGCCGGGCAACGTAATCTTCTACGCCACATCGAACCGCCGCCACATGATGTCGCGCGATATGATGGAGAACGAGCGCTCGACCGCGATCAACCCGGGCGAGACCGTGGAGGAAAAAGTTTCGCTATCCGACCGCTTCGGCCTCTGGCTCGGCTTTCACCGCTGCAGCCAGGACGAATACCTCGCCATGGTCGACGCCTACGTCAAGCACTACAGCATTCCGGCGCAGGGCAAGGCGCTGCACCACGACGCGCTGGAATGGGCAACTACGCGCGGCGCGCGTTCGGGGCGCGTGGCCTGGCAGTTCATCCAGGATTTGGCCGGACGGCTCGGCGTGGCCGTCAAGGACTGATCGCGCATGATCCCCAAAATGCCTGTCCCCAATTTAGTCGGGGATGGGAACCGGTCTTCGAATCAGATCATGCGCCAGGAAACTAGGCGCCGTTGAGATATTTGCGCGGATCGACTGGGGTTGAGCCTTTGCGGATCTCGAAGTGTAGTTGCGGTGAGCTGACATTGCCGGTCTGACCAGCATGCGCGATCACCTGTCCGCGCTTGACGGTGTCGCCGCGCTTGACCGTGAGATTGCTGGCATTGGCATAGGCCGATACGAAGCCGCCAGAGTGGCGGATCAACACCAGATTGCCGTAGCCCTTGAGCTCATTGCCGGCGTAAGCGACGACGCCGTCGTCGGCGGCCTTGACCGGCGTGCCTTCCGGCACCGCAAGATTGATGCCGTCGTTCTGCGTGCCATTCGGACGCGGGCCAAAGCCGGCAATGATGCGCCCCTTGACCGGCCAGCGGAATGACGGAATGGCGCCGGCCGGTTCCGCTTTATGGGAGATGCTTTCGGTCTCGTGCACTTCGGGCTTGGCAATGCGCGCATGCTGCGCAGGCACGCTAGCGACCTTCTCGGTTGCCACCGTGCGCGGCTGCACCACCCTCGGCGTCGCCGGCTGGTGCGCCGCGAGTTTGCGGCCGCCGGGGATCGTCAGGCGGTCGCCGATATTGAGCTTGGCATAGGATTGGATCTTGTTCACACGCGCCAATTCCGCGACCGTGACGCCGCTACGGCGTGCGATCCCGAACAGGGTTTCGCCAGCCTCGACGATGTGGACGTTTTCCGCGGCGCGCGGGGGCGCCGGCGCCACCGAGTCATAGACGTAACGCGGAATGACCAGCCGCTGGCCAGATCGGATCGCAGCCGGGCTGCTGATGCCGTTGGTCTGCATGATGGCGGAGGCCGGCACACCGTTATTGCGCGCGATGGTGTCGAGCGTTTCGCCGCGACCGACGATGACGGGTCGCCCGCCATCCCAGGTCCAGTGTCCGGCCGGCTTGGGCGGCGTGACGTGATGCGCCGGCACCGAGCCAGCCACGTCGGAATGATGCGCGCTCGGCCGATAGGCCGCAAAGCCGCGCTCGCCATAGGAGGCGCCATTGGTGGCGGCATTAGCGGCTACAACCGTGGTCGGCCGGCTTGGCGCCGGCAGTGGCTGTGACATGACGGCTTGGTTCGTCGCCGAACGCGACGAAATCGAGCCGGTGACCTCCTGCGAGGGAGCCTGGCGGTTGGAAGCGAAAGGATTGGAGTCGAAGCGCGCTGAATTCTCACAACCGGCGACGGCAACACCGATCAGAGCGAGGACTGCGACCCGCGGCCAAACGCGCGGACGAGACGGCACCTTGGGGCGCGGCATGTGGTTACTCACTCATACGCACAATGATTAGAGTTCGAAATAAAGCAGCCGCGAGTAAATAAGGTTTTAAGAATTAGCGACCGATTACGCGCGCGCGTGAGCCCGACAAAAATGTCACAGTTCCTTGGCCTGCCCCGGTAGTAACGGCACGAAACGCACCGGAATCAAGTCTTCGCGCGCGATGCCCGTTTGCGATTTGGTAAGCTTGATAATGTGTTGCGATCGATGGTGTGGCCCGAGTGGCAATAGCATCACGCCGTCGTCGGCAAGCTGATCGATGAGCGTCTGCGGCACCGTCTCGGCGGCGGCGGTGACGAGGATGCGGTCGAAGGGCGCCTTGTCCGGCACGCCGGCAAAACCGTCGCCGACCACGACTTCGACATTATCGTAGCCGAGCGCAGCCAGACGCTCGCGCGCCTGTTCGGCGAGCGTGCGATAGCGCTCGATACTCACCACCTCGCGCGCCAGCCGCGACAGCACCGCGGCCTGGTAGCCCGAGCCGGTGCCGACTTCGAGCACCCGGTGGTGCGGGCGAACGCCGAGCTGCTCGGTCATGTAGGCCACGACATAAGGCTGGCTGATGGTCTGCCCGCAGGAAATCGGCAGCGCCTGGTCGGCATAGGCGTTTCCGGCGAATTCCGCCGCGACGAAATGCGCGCGCGGCACCTCGTCCATGGCCCGCAACACCGCCTGGTCGCCGATCCCGCGGCGGCGCAGGGTCAGCAGGAACTCCATGCGCCCGGCGTCCTGATCGTGTTGCCGCTGTCCTGACAAGAGTTATCTCCTTCCGCCCCATTTTTAGCACGATTGCCGGCAATTCATGGAAGCGTCCACAGCTTCGGTGGGCGCCGAAAGACCCCGGCGCCGGGCACGGCGCATTGTAGCGGGAGCAGTGTGGTGAACTATTCCTCGCAAGCGCCGAGACGCGTTCTCGTGGTCGAGGATGAATACCTGATCCGCATGCTGCTGGAGGACATGCTGGCCGATCTCGGCTATGCGGTGGCGGCTGCCGTCGGCACCGTCACCGAGGCGCGCGAGCTTGCCGCTACGGCTGAGTTCAGCGCCGCCATTCTCGACGTCAATCTCGACGGCCAGGAAATCTATCCGGTCGCCGATATTCTCAAAGAACGCGGCCTGCCCTTCGTGTTCGTCACCGGTTATGGCGAGCGCAGCCTGCCCGAGCCCTATCGCGACCGGCCCGCGCTGGTGAAACCGTTCCAGGCCGACCAGCTCAGCGCCGCGCTCGGCGGCATGCTCGCCAGCGCCTAATTTCCCTTTGCGCGGGAATGAGCCGACTGAGAGTGTTCTTAATCGAACACTTCCGCCAGCTTGGTCAAAAATGGCTCGTCGGTCAGATCGAGCCGCAGCGGCGTCACCGAAATGCGCTTTGCGTTGATCGCGGCGAGATCGCTGCCCTGCGCGGCTTCGGCGATGCCGGCGCGGCCGAAGGCGATCCAGTAATATGGATTACCGCGCCCATCGTGGCGCGCGTCGATGCGCAACAGTTCTTGGTCGCGCTTGCCCTGCACGGCAATGGCGACGCCGGCGACCTCGCCGGGCGGACAATCGGGAAAATTGACGTTGATCAGCACGTCGCGCGGCATGCCGGCCTTGAGCACGCGGCGGATGAGATCGGGCGCGAATTGGATCGCCGTTTCCCAATGCGGAAAGCGCTTGGTGGAGAAGGCATAGGCCTGCGATAGCGCGAATGACGGGATGCCGAGCACGGTGCCTTCCATAGCGCCGGCGACGGTGCCGGAATAGGTGACGTCCTCGGCGGCGTTGCGGCCGCGGTTGACGCCGGACAGCACCAGATCGGGCACGGCCGGCATCAGATGGCGCGCGCCCATGATGACGCAGTCGGTGGGCGTGCCCTTGACCGCAAAATGCCGCTCGCCGACCTCGCGCAGGCGCAACGGATCGTTCAAGGACAATGAATGCGACACGCCCGACTGGTCGCTCTCCGGCGCCACGATCCAGACGTCGTCGGCGAGTGCGCGCGCGATTTTCTCGGCGGCGTCCAGCCCCGGCGCATGAATGCCGTCGTCGTTGGTAATGAGGATACGCATTACGCCCGTTCGATCTTGCTTACCCCACCCATATAGGGCTTGAGCGCCTCCGGCACCACGATCGAGCCGTCGTCCTGCTGGTAGGTTTCCATCACTGCGATCAGCGCGCGACCGACGGCGACGCCGGATCCGTTGAGGGTGTGGACGAAGCCCTTAATCTTTCCATCCTTGCCGCGATATCTAGTGCCTTCTGATGGCCTGCCCGGTGGATGCATGCGGCGTGCTTGGAATTCGCCGCAGTTTGAGCACGACGAAATCTCGCGATAGGCGTTCTGGCCCGGCAGCCAGACCTCGATGTCATAAGTTTTCTGCGCGGCGAAACCCATGTCGCCTGTGCAGAGCGTGACCACGCGGTAATGCAGGTCGAGCTTCTTCAGCACTTCCTCCGCGCAGGCCAGCATGCGCTCGTGCTCTTCTTTGCTTTTCTCCGGCGTGGTGATGGAGACCAATTCCACCTTGGTGAACTGGTGCTGGCGGATCATGCCGCGGGTGTCCTTGCCGGCGGTGCCGGCCTCGGCGCGGAAGCAAGGCGTGCAGGCGGTGTAACGGCGCGGCAGCGTGTCTTCCTCGACGATGGACTCGCGCACCAGATTGGTGAGCGGGACTTCGGCGGTGGGGATGAGCCAGAGGCGCAAAAGCTCGCTTAGTTCTGTGTCTAAAAACTGCCTGTAGTTAGACATGTCCTTATTTATTATTTCCGAAAGTCGTTGAAGCGCATGTTCCGGAGTGACATCCTTTCCAGTCTCTTCCTTTATCTCTGCAAGAACTCGCGGAATTTGATCCACCGCGCCTTTGATTGAGCGCCGCACAAGATCATTCGCGGCACTTGCAACAGCTTCCTTACTTACGGTCGAAAATTGATCGTCGGCAAACTTCGGCAACTGTGCCGTACCGAACATCACATCGTCACGTACCAATAGCGGCGGATTAACCTCCGTATATCCATGCTTCTCGCTCGTGTGCACATCGAGCATGAACCGCCCGAGCGCACGCTCCATGCGCGCCAACCCTTTCTGTAGCACCACGAAGCGCGCGCCCGACAGTTTGGCGGCTAGCTCGAAATCCATCATGCCGAGCGCCTCGCCCAGTTCGAAATGCTGCTTGGGCTTGACGGCGTAATTGCGCTTGTTGCCGAACTGATGATGCTCGACATTTCCCTTCTCGTCCGCGCCATCCGGCACGCCGTCGAGCGGCAGGTTGGGGATTTGCGCGAGCTCTTTGTCGAGCGCCTTGACCGCCGCCTTTTCCTCCGCCTGCATCGCCGGAATGGACGTTTTGTACTCGGCAACCTCGGCCATCAGCTTCAACGCCGTGGCCTCATCTTTCTTGGCCTTGGCCTGGCCGATCTCCTTCGAGGCCGCGTTGCGCCGCGCCTGCGCCTGCTCCAGCTTGGTGATCAGCGCGCGCCGCGTCTCGTCGAGCTTGATGAGCTTGGCGGACAACGGCTCCAGTCCGCGCCGCTGCAGCCCACGGTCGAAGTCACCAGGATGCTCGCGAATCCATTTGATGTCGTACATGGCGGGGCGGCTCAGTCGGAATCGGCGCGGTCTTTATAGCAGGGGCGACGCGGCGCGTTACCCCCTCCCACAGGGGAAGAGGGAAGATCACCCACGGCAATGCCGCGCCTACTCCGCTGGCTTTTCCGCCGTTCCGCCCGATTCGTCTGAATCGCCCGCGCCACTTGCCGCCGCGGCGGCGGCCTGCGCCCTCACCTTGCGCTCCACCACCCGCACCGACCAGATCGAGCCCTCGAACAGCAAGAGCAGCGGCAGCGCCAGCGACATCTGGCTGATGATGTCGGGCGGCGTCAGCACGGCGGCCAGCACGAATGCGCCGACGATGAAATAGCGGCGCTTGGACTTGAGCTGGTCCGAGGTGATCAGCCCAATGCGCCCGAGCAGGGTCAGGATCACCGGCAGCTGGAACGCCACGCCGAAGGCCAGCACCAGCGCCATCATCAGCGACAGATATTCGCCGACTTTCGGCAGCAGCGAGATCGAGGCGTCACCGGCGTCGCCCGGCTGCTGCATGTGCAGCGAGAAGCGCACCAGCATCGGGAACACCAGGAAGTAGACCACCAGCGCGCCCATGGCGAAGAAGATCGGCGTCGCGATCAGGTAGGGCAGAAACGCCTTGCGCTCGTGGCGGTAGAGGCCGGGCGCCACGAACATGTAGATCTGCGTGGCGATGACCGGAAACGACAGGAACGCAGCCCCGAACATCGCCAGTTTCAATTGCGTGATGAAATATTCCAAGAGCGCGGTGTAGATGAATTTCGAATTCTCCGGGCCCGCCACCCACACGAACGGCCACACCAGGATATTGTAGATGTCCTTGGCGAACACGAAGCAGAGCGCGAAGGTCACGCCGAACGCCAGCACCGCCTTGATCAGCCGCGAGCGCAGCTCGATCAGGTGCTCCATCAGGGGCGCTTTGCTGGCCTCGATGTCTTCGTGGCTCATGCCTTGCCCCCGGCCTGCTTGGGTGTCGGCTCGGCGGGCGCCGAGTCTTGCTCGGTGACCGGAACGGGCGGCTCCGGCGGCGGCGCGTCGAAATCGGGCGGTGCTTCCGCCTCGGCGGATGCGCTCTGTGCAGGTTCGCTCGCCTCGGCGGATGAATCGGCTTTTTCCGGTTCGGTCTCGGTTTTTTCCGATTCAGTCGCGGCGTCAGTCTTGGCCGGCTCCGCCGTGTCGAAATCGGTGCCGCCGTCATTGTCGATATCCGCCAGCGGATCGAATTTGGTGGCGTCGGTGACGGCGCTGGTGAGATCGTCGGCCTGCTTCTTGAGATCGGCCATCTCGGCCTCGCGCATCGCCTCCTGAAACTGGCCCTGGAACTCGGAGGCCATGCGCTTGACCTTGCCCATGTATTGGCCAAGCGTGCGCAGCACCGTCGGCAACTCTTTCGGCCCGATCGCGATCAGCGCGACGATGCCGACGAGGACGAGCTCGCCCCACCCAATGTCGAACATGGATTAGTCAACTCCAGCACCGCCGCCCCGACGGCGATCG
Organism: uncultured Undibacter sp.; assembly: GCA_964563195.1. Lineage (GTDB taxonomy): Bacteria > Pseudomonadota > Alphaproteobacteria > Rhizobiales > Xanthobacteraceae > Pseudolabrys. The sequence continues at coordinate 7,522 of CAZLWN010000030.1, forward strand.
CCGCGATCGCGCCTCGGCTGCGCCGTCGCAGCGCGCGCTATTAAGAGCGTACGCCCTCGGCGCGTTCGCTCTCCGCCTTTGGCGCGGCGCCAGCGGCGGCTTGGTGGTCGATCGTCTTCGGATCGCTCTTGGCTTCGGTGGGCTTGTCGTCTTCCGCCATGCCCTTCTTGAACGCCTTGATGCCGCCGGCGACGTCACCCATCAGCTCGGAAATCTTGCCTCTTCCGAACAGCAGCAGAACCACGACAATGACGACCAGCCAGTGCCATATGCTCAAAGAACCCATCGGCAAATCCTCCGCAGCGACGGGCATACAGCGTGCTCGTCCCGCCCATGTTTGAGCTTGAAACTAGGCCCCGGGGGCGGCAAAAACAAGGACTTCGGCGTCTTAAATCGCGCCGCGATGCCGCCCAAGTTCCTGTATTTACCTTAATTTTGCCGCGGTCACTTCTCGCCGCGGTCCGGCGGCGGGACCAGGCCGAAATCGAGATCGCCCGGCTCCAGCGGGTCTTCGTCGTCGCGCAATGTGGTGTCGTCGGACGGCAACGGCACCGCAAAACCGGGCGGCAGATTGCCCTCCAACAGCCCCGCCCCTTTGAGCTCGTCCAGGCCGGGCAGATCGCCCACTTCCTCCAGCCCGAAGTGCGACAAAAACGCTTCGGTCGTTCCATAGGTAATCGGCCGGCCTGGCGCCTTGCGCCGGCCGCGCGGACGGATCCAGCCGGTCCGCAGCAACACGTCGAGCGTGCCGGCCGCCGCCACCACGCCGCGGATCTCCTCGATCTCGGCGCGCGTCACCGGCTGATGATAGGCGACGATGGCAAGCGTCTCGACAGCGGCGCGCGAGAGCTTGCGCGTTTCGATCGTCTGCTTGGTCAACAGCCAGGACAGATCGTCGGCCGTGCGGAAGGTCCATTTTTTGCCGATGCGCACGAGATTGACGCCGCGCGAAGCGTATTCGGCTTTGAGCCGCGCCAGCGCGTCCTTCACGTTCACGCCGTTGGGAAGCTGGCGCGCCAGCACGGACTCGTCGAGCGGTTGCGCGGACGCGAACAGCACGGCCTCCAGCTGGCGCAGCTCGTCCGCCCGCGCGGCCGGCTGCTCCGGCGGCGGCTCATTGTTTTGCACAACCACGAGCTTCTTGGCCACGCTCGGCATGGATCCCTTCTCCTTATGTGTTTTCTTGCGCGTCATGCGTCGCAGCGCTTCCGTTCGCACCGACCCGCTTGCGCATGTAAATCGGCGAGAATGATTCCTTCTGATGAATCTCCGCCACGCCCTCCCGCACCAGTTCGAGCGCGGAAGCGAACGAGGACGCAAACACCGTGGTTGCCATCGACGGCTCCACCACATAGGCGATCAGGAACTGGTCGAGCCTCGCCCAGTCGCCCGACTGCCCAATCAGCCGGTCGAGCGCGGCGCGCGCGTCGGCCAGCGACCACACCGTGCGCTTCTTGAACTGCACCCGCGACAGCGCGCTGCGCGAGCGTTGCGTTGCATAGGCCGTGAGCAGGTCGTAAAGCGTCGCGGTAAATTCCGGCTGCTTGATCTCGGCGATCGGCTCCGGCGCGCCGCGCGAGAAGATGTCGCGGTTGAGCTGCGGACGTCCCATCAGGCGCGTCGCCACCTCGCGAAACGCCTCCAATCGGCGCAAACGATAGGCCAGTGCCAGCGCCATGTCCTCCGCGCTCGGTCCCTCGCTCGGTGCTACTTCCGGCAGCAATAGGCGGGATTTCAGATAGGCAAGCCAGGCCGCCATCACTAGATAGTCAGCGGCGAGCTCCAGCCGCAATTTGCGCGCGGCTTCGACGAAAGCGAGATACTGATCGGCCAGCGCCAGGATCGAAATTTTCGCCAGATCGACTTTCTGCTGGCGCGCCAACATCAGCAGCAGGTCGAGCGGGCCCTCGAAACCCTCGACGTCGACGATCATCGCCGGCTCGCCGGTGGCGCGATCGGCTTCGAGTGCGCTGTTGTCGAATTCGTCGCTCATGTCACCGTCATCCGCTGCGGCTGCTCGCCGCCTACCATGCGGACGAAAAGCGCCCGCGCCGAATCCACATCGAACCGTTCCGGCGCCGAGCGCTGCGCCAGCGCCTTGTCGGCACGCGCAGCGGCTTCGCCTGATAGCTCCGGCGCCACGCCGGCGACTTCCTCCATCTCGGCGAGATCGCCATTGCAATGAAGCACGAGATCGCAACCGGCTGCCAGTGCGGCGCGGCTGCGTTCGGCCAGCGTTCCGGACAAGGCGCCCATGGATATATCGTCGCTCATCAGCAGGCCCTGGAACCCGATAAAGCCCCGAATCACTTCGCGCACCATTGTGACCGAAGTGGTGGCCGGTGCGACAGGATCGATAGCAGAAAACACAACATGCGCGGTCATGCCGAGCGGCAGGCCGGCAAGCGCCCGGAAAGCGGCGAAATCCGTGGCTTCCAGGGTTGCCCGGTCGGTATCGACCACCGGCAAGCTGTGGTGGCTGTCAGCCTTGGCCCGGCCGTGGCCCGGCAGGTGCTTGAGCACCGGCAACACACCCCCCGCCTGGAGCCCTTGCGCGATCGCTCCCGCAATCGCGGTGACTTTGCCGGGCGCGCTGCCATAGGCGCGGTCGCCGATCACGGCATCGCTGCCGGGGGCCGGCACGTCGACGAGCGGCAGGCAGTCGACGTCGATGCCGAGGCCGGCAAGGTCAGACGCGATGAGATGGCCGGCGAGCCTCGCCGCCGCGATGCCCGTGGCCGGCTCGCGATCATACAGGTCGCTGTAGCGCGCGCCGGGTGGGTAAGCCGGCCAATAGGGCGGTCCGAGGCGTTGCACGCGGCCTCCTTCCTGATCGACCAAGACAGGCGCTTGCCACCCAAGAATATCACGAAATAAACTAGCAAGTCCCGTTACTTGCTGTGGCGTGCTCACGTTTCGCTTGAAGATGATCAGGCCCCACGGCTGGGCCGTGCGGAGAAACGCCCGCTCATTGGCCGAGATGGTCAATCCGGCCAGACCTGTGATGAAAGCGCGTGCAGGCATTGGCGCGGATTAGCCCGCGCCCGCCGCAAGGGTCAAGCTTTGGGCGCGTTAAATCCTCTGGACGAGGCAATCGCCGCCGGCCGCCTTGAGGCTCGAGCACACTTGGCTCGCCTCCTCGGCGCTGCCGAAGGGGCCGACCATGGCGCGGTAATAGATGCCCTTGGCGCCCAGATCGACGCGGCGGATCAACGGCGCCCGGCCGCCAAGCTGCTGCGGGTATTTAGCTTGCAGGCTGTGGAAGGACGCCTGCGCGTCGGCTTCATTGTGCCGCGAAACGATCTGCACGGCATACCCGCCGCCGCTGCTGCTCGCCGGCGCGATCCGGGTCGGCGCTGCGGTCTTTGTCGGCGCGATCGGCGTGGGCGCGGCTGTCCTGGCCGGCGCAATCGGTGTCGGCGCTGCCGCCGCCGTGCGTGTGGTGCGTTGTGCCGTCGTCCGGGCCGGCGCGGCCGCAGCCGGCGCATTGGGATTAAGCGATAGCGGGGCGTTGCTCGGCGCCGCAGCACGGCGTGCCGGCGCTTCGGTGTGCGCGACAGGACGCGGTGCCGGTTCGGCAACGGTCCGCGGCGGTTTCGCCGGCGCAGCCGGCTGGGCGTGTGCCGGAGCGGGCGCCGGCATGGGCGCCGGGGCGGCGGCCGGCGGCGGCCCCGACGTAGACCCAGCCGGGGGCGCCGGCATGGGCGCCGGGGCGGCGGCCGGCGGCGGCCCCGACGTAGACCCAGCCGTCTGATTGGGATGGATGGCGATGGTATGAATTTTCTTCGGCTCCACCCCGATCACACCGCTACCGAGCGCGGCTTGCTGCATCGCGCCGCCCGGCGCGCCGTTTCGGCCCTGCGGCAACACCGCGCCGACCGGATTGTCTTTGATGCCGACCGGCTGTTCTTCACGCGACACGAGCTTTTCGTTTTGGCCGTTGTTGACGCGGTCGTGGATCAGCTTCCCGGATTTCGGGTCCTTAGAATCGGTGGCGGGCACGATCTTGCTCGGCGTGGCGTCGGCCTTGATCACCGGCGGCGGCCCGCTTGGCCCGGATGAGCCGAAAAGCGTGCGATAGCCGAAGGCGCCGGCGGTGCCGATCACGGCCAGGGCGAAAACCGCGGCAATGGCCAGGATTCCCACGCGGCGGCGCGGCGGGACATCGTCGTAGAAGTGCTCTTGCTCGGCGTCCGACTGCGGGTTGTTCGGATAATACGCCGCTTGCTCGTAGCCCGCCTGTTCGGCTTGGCCGGGGATAACGCCTTGCGCATTAGGATCGGCCGCGTAGTCCGCATCGCCATAGGTAGGCTCCGCATAATGCGAGCGCGGCGGCGGGGCGGCCGGCGGCGGAAACGGCGCGGTCTGCGCAGCCGGCTCGTCGTATGGCTCTTCGGCATAGCCGGGCGCGGCCGCGTAACGTTCCTCGGCATAAGCCGGCGCTGCGCCCGCATGCAGGTCGTGAGCGGGGGCGTAATCGGCGGGCACGCCGGCTTGCATCGCGGCGGCACGCCGGCCGCCGTCGCGGCCGTATTCGGCAAACGGATCGTTCTGCCCGATCAGGCGGGCAAGCTCGGCGAGCGGATCACTGGCGTTCGCGGTTGCCGATGCGGCGCTAGGCGCGTTGCGCACCGGCGGTTGACTGGCACGGTAGGCTCGCTGGGTCTGATCGTCGGCCATTCGTTCCCCGGAATTTTATCTTTGAAGCCCGCCCTCGCCCGTCCGATCGCGGCCTTGCGTCCCATGCAGCCAGCCGACCCTTATTCATCGCATTTCTTGCGGCGCCTCGACCCCGAGCACAGCGAGCCCGCAGGCCAGCACGGTCGCGATACCTTGAACCAGCGCGAGCCGCGCCATGGTTGTTTCTGGATCATTCTGGATAATGAAGCGTAAATGAGGCAAGTCTTTTCCCCGCGTCCAGTGCGCGTGAAATTCGCTAGCTAGTTCATATAGATAGAACGCGATCCGGTGCGGCTCATGGGCCGCAGCGGCCGCCTCCACCATGCGCGGATAAAGCGCTATCCGGCGCAGAATGGAGAGTTCCCCCGGATCGCTCAGGCGCTCGAGCGCGGCCTTTTCCAGGAAGCCGGCCCGTGCTTCGGCCGCTTCGGGCAAATCGCGGATTTCCGCCCGCGCATTGCGGAACACCGACTGGGCGCGGGCGTGGCCATATTGGACATAGAACACCGGGTTCTCGCGGCTCGCCTCGATCACCTTGGCGAGGTCGAAATCGAGCACGGCGTCGTTCTTGCGGTAGAGCATGTCGAAGCGCACGGCGTCGCGGCCGACCTCGTCAACCACTTCGCGCAAGGTGACGAACTCGCCCGCCCGCTTCGACATCTTGACCGGCTCGCCGGCGCGGAACAGGCGCACGAGCTGGATAAGTTTCACGTCCAACACCGCCTTGCCGCCGCTCATCGCCTTCACCGCCGCCTGCATGCGCTTGATGTAACCGCCGTGGTCGGCGCCCCAGACGTCGATCAGGTTGAGGAAGCCGCGCTCGACCTTGGATCTGTGATAGGCGATGTCGCTCGCGAAATACGTATAGCTGCCGTCCGACTTCTTCAGCGGGCGGTCGACGTCGTCGCCGAAGTCGGTGGAGCGGAACAGCGTCTGCTCGCGGTCCTCCCAGTCTTCCAGATTGCCGCCCTTGGGCGGCGGCAGCCGGCCGTCATAGACTTCCCCGCTCTTGCGCAGTGACTCGATGGTGCGAGTGACCTGGTCGCCGTCGCCTTCGATCAGCCAGCGCTCGGAAAAATACTCGTCGAAACGCACGTTGAGCGCGGCGAGATCGCCGCGGATGACGTCCATCATCATGGCGACGGCTTTTTCGCGCACGATCGGCAGCCATTCGGCTTCCTTCATGGTGGTGAGCGTGAAGCCGTGCTCTTCGGCCAGCTCGCCGCCGACCGGGCGCAGATATTCGCCGGGATAGAGCCCGTCCGGGATCGTGATCGCCTCGCCGAGCGCCTCGCGGTAGCGCAGGTAGGCCGAGCGCGCCAGCGTATCAACCTGGGCGCCGGCGTCGTTGATGTAATATTCGCGCGTCACGGCGTAGCCGGCATATTTCAACAGGCTGGCGAGCGCGTCGCCAAACACCGCGCCGCGGCCGTGACCGACATGCAGCGGGCCGGTCGGGTTGGCGGAGACGTATTCGACGTTGACCTTTTCGCCGGCGCCGATCTCGCTGCGGCCGTAGTCGCGGCCGGCGGCGAGCGTTGCGCGCAGCACCTCGCCCCAGACATGGGGCTTGAGGGTGAGATTGATAAAGCCGGGACCGGCGACGTCGGCCTTCTCGACGGTCGGCTCGGCGCGCAGTTTCTCTGTAATCGCTTCAGCCAGTTCGCGAGGCTTTTGGCGGGCGTCCTTGGCCAGCACCATGGCGGCGTTGGTAGCCATGTCGCCATGGGACGGATCGCGCGGCGGCTCGACCACGATGCGGGAGAGATCGGCCTTGCCCACGAGCGGCGCCGTCGCCACCAGCACGCGGGCGAGCATGGCGGCGAAGAGGTGTGGGAATTTTGGTTTCGCCTCACCCTTGGGCTTGACCTCGGCCTTTTGCTTGAGTTCCGCTTTCCGCTTAGGCCGTGGCTTCCGCTGAGCCTTTAGCTTTCGCTTAGCCTCTGCCTCACGCTTGGCCTCTGCCTTGCGCTTGGCCTCTGCCTTGCGCTTGGCCTCTGCCTTGCGCTTGGCCTCTGCCTTGCGCTCGGCCTCTGCCTTGCGATTTGCCTTCGTCTTTGCGGCAGCGTTGTTTTTCAACTTAACTTTCTGCTCTTTCGGCATGCACTAAACCTATACTGGGAATAGGTCTCAAACGCGAATGAAAGCCGATCCCGTTTCAGCTGCGCGTCGAACTTTGCGTTCAAGCACTTGGTTCAGTGGTAGCTCTCGGGCGAAGGCCTCGGATAGATCGAATCCGTCCATGCAAATGACGCGTTTGCCGCGGCCGAAAGAATACAGCCCATCCTCAGTGAAGCCACTGTAGCTTATGAATAAGCCGCGCGCCCATGCAGCCTTTTGATCGATCTTTCCATGAAACGTATGGAGTTGATCTACCCCGGAAGGAGCGCTCTGCCATTTTGCCTCAAGTAAATAAGTTTCGTTTCCGAGAAGGAAGCTACCGTCGATTTGTTCTCCGCGAAGCCTAAATGCTTCGCGAGCTTCCAAGCCAAACTTGTTAAATAATGCCTTTAAAAACGACTCGAAAGCATACCCTCTAGGTTGAGGTTCAAGGTCAGAAAGATGGCGAAGCTCAGCTTGGAATTGTCCAAATATTTCACGGTCGAACGCACGTCGTGGGGACGTTTTGACCTGTGACAAATTAGTTTCATCTACATTTAGCCGATTAATGATCGCGAGTAATTGTCCGTGCGCATTTGTAATCTTTTCGTCGTGACCAAATCTTTGGCGTACAACTTCGCGATATTCCCAAAGTGCATTCAGCGTGCGCACAGCTGTAGCTCTATCCACAATTTGCAAGAAACAGCGCAAACGTTTGGCTTTTGATGTTCCATATTTTTTATATGCGGGATCATCGATATCGATGTTCAATTCCTCTGCAAAAAACTGGGCGAAAGTCCGATCGCTGAAATTCAAGACATACCCGCTGCCCATATCGAAGATATCATCAAGGACCATCATGTCGATCGAGCGGATGTTAGACATGGGCTACTCTACGCTCACGCCGCGCGCGGCTTGAGCCTCGGAATTTTCTTGACCTCGGCGCGCAGCTCGCGCTCGGCGTGCCAGGTATCGTGGGCGCCCTGCATGCGCACCCAGACCGCGGCGCCGTCGCCGAACAGCTTGCCGAGCCGCACCGCCACCGCCGGCGACACCGGCTTGCGTTTTTTAAGGATGTCGTAGAGGTGCTGACGCGAAATGCCGAGCAGCGTGGCGATCTCGGCCTTGCTCCTGCCGGTCGCCGGGATCACCTCGCGCAACAGCGCGCCGCGTTGCCTCGGGGAGCGGTTCGGATTGCGCGTGGCGGTGTAGTCGGTCATGGCGTCCTCAGTGGTATTGCTCGAAATCGACGCGGGCAGGCAACGGTCTCGTTTCACTCGCCCGCGTCTGCATTATATGGCATTTTCCAGCGGCCGCCGAGCTTTGAGGATATGCCATGACCGATATTGCACGCATAGTGCTCGACCCAGCGGTGCTCGCCGGCAAGCCGGTGATCCGCGGCACGCGGCTGTCGGTCGAATTCATCATCGGGTTGATGGCCGATGGCTGGAGCGAGGCCGATATCCTGCGCGAGTATCCCGCGCTCTCGCACGACAACATTGCCGCCTGCCTCGCCTACGCGCGCGATGTGCTGAGATCGGAAGAGGTCTATCCGAGCCCGGTGTGAGAATGTTTGCGCTGAATTCGCTCAGCACATCAGCTTGGCCAGCTCGATATTTACCTTGCACTTGCCGGCGATCGCCTTGACCGCTTTGGTGAAGTCGGCGTCCTTCAGCAAGTCCGCAGATTTCATGCCGGCGACGGCGGCGCGCGAGGGCTGCGCGCTATTGAACAGGAGCATGCCGACGTTGAGCGCGGTCAGCAGTCCCAAGAAAGCCAAGGCGGTGGCGGTCTTGCGCGACATTGTAGGTGACATGGGTGGTCTCCCCCTTGCGAGTTGAAACGCGATGATTTCCTGCTTCGGCGGGCGGATCAAGCCGCCTGTCGCGGCGCGTCGCCGGAATTACCTTCTTCGTCATGCCCGCGCTATTCGCGGGCATCCACGTCTTACAGCAATGCAGTTCAAAGGACGTGGATGACCGGGCCAAGCCCGGTCATGACGAATAAGCTACCGCAATTCCGGCGTGGTCTTGAAATATTTCGCGTGCTCGATGAGTGCGTAGCGGTCGGTCATGCCCGCGATGTAATCGGCGATGCGGCGCGCGCGTGCGTGCTCATCGGCGTGGTCGATGCCGTCGCGCCATTCCGCCGGCAGGTCGGCGGGGTGGCGAATGAAATGCGCGAACAGGTCGCGCACCACGCCCTCCGCTTCCTCCATCACGGCCATCACCCGCGCGTGGCGGTACATGCGCGGATAGAGAAAGCCCTTGATGTCGGCGTCGGTTTTTTCCATCGCCGGCGAGAACGCCACCACCGGCTCGGCCGCGTGGCGCACCTCTGCGGCCGATTTCGGCTTGAGCGCCGCGATGTGCCGCCGGCTCGCGGCGATGACGTCCTCGATCATGCGGGTGATCAGCCGGCGCACCATCTCGTGCGCGCGCCGCGTCGGATCGAGGCCAGGTTCGATGTCACGCAAAATGTCTGCGACGATCGGCACGCAAGCAATGTCGTCCAAGGTGAACAGCTCGGCGCGCAAGCCGTCGTCGATGTCGTGGGCGTCATAGGCGATGTCGTCGGCAAGGGCTGCGGCCTGCGCCTCGGCGCTGGCATAGGACCACAGCTCCAGATCCCGGATGCGCGAAAAGCTTGAGATCGGCGCCGGCACGCCGTGCTCGGCGTAGCGGCCGACCGCTTTGCCTGCGCGGTCGGTGAGCGGGCCGTTGTGCTTGACCAGGCCTTCCAGCGTTTCCCAGGTGAGGTTGAGACCGTCGAACTGCGCGTAGCGGCGCTCGAGCGTGGTGACCACGCGTAGCGCCTGGGCGTTGTGGTCGAAACCGCCGAAGCCTTGCACGCAGGCATCGAGCGCGCGCTCGCCGGCGTGGCCGAACGGCGGATGACCGAGATCGTGGGCGAGCGCGGTGGCCTCCGCCAGGTCCTCGTCGAGGCCGAGCGCGCGCGCCAGCGAGCGGGCGATCTGCACCACTTCCAAAGTGTGGGTGAGCCGGGTGCGGTAATGGTCGCCCTCGTGATAGACGAACACTTGCGTCTTGTGGGCGAGCCGGCGGAAGGCGGTGGAATGGATGATGCGGTCGCAGTCGCGGCGGAAGTCGTTGCGCGAGGGGCTGGGCGGCTCGTCATAGCGCCGGCCGCGGCTTTTCGCCGGATCGGCGGCGTAAGGCGCGCGCGAAATGGGCGTGGAAATGGCCATAGCTTCACTATTTCTATCTCTCAGCCGTCATGCGCGGGCTTGACCCGCGCATCCCAATTAGGCGGGCAAAACCGTGCGTCCCTAAGCGAGATGGCCGGGACTTCAGGTGCGAAGGCGGCGCTTCGCGCCTTTTGCCCGGCCATGACGAGGAAAGTCCTGGCATTGACCTTGCTGTCAGCGGCACTTAACTAATTGGAACAGGTTCTGCCAATAGCTTGCAGGCAAAGGCCAGCGATGGGCGAAGCGAGCATCACGGTCAGCGAACGGGCGGCGCGGCGGATCGGCGAGATCCTTAATCGCGAACCGGCCGGCACCATGCTGCGCGTCTCGGTGGAAGGCGGCGGCTGCTCGGGCTTCCAGTACAAATTCGACATGGAGCGCGCGCGCGCCGACGACGATTTGGTGATCGCGCGCGACGGCGCAACCGTCTTGATCGATCCCGTCTCGGTGCAGTACATGGCGGGCTCCGAGATCGACTTCGTCGAGGACCTGATCGGCGCCGCCTTCAAGGTGAAGAACCCGAAGGCGACGGCGTCCTGCGGCTGCGGGACGAGTTTCGCGCTGTAATTTCTTCCTTGCCTCTGATCTGTCATGGCCGGGCTTGGCCCGGCCATCCCGCTTAGGCGAGCACAGCGCCTTCCTAAGCGGGATGCGCGGGTCAAGCCCGCGCATGACAACGGAGAGGCTTTACTCCGCCGCCACCGCCGGCGGCGCCTGCGGCACTTCCTCGAGCTGCGGCTCGATGCGGCGCTTGATCATACGGTCGAAGCGGTCGAGGTAGAGATAGATCACCGGCGTGATGTAGAGCGTCAACAGCTGCGACAGCACCAGGCCGCCGACCACCGCGACGCCGAGCGGCTGGCGCAGTTCGGCGCCGGCGCCGGTGCCGAGCGCGATCGGCAGCGAGCCGAAGATCGCCGCGAAGGTCGTCATCATGATCGGGCGGAAGCGCAAAGACGCGGCTTCGCGGATGGCGGCTTCCGCCGACAAGCCCACGCGGCGGCGCTCGATGGCAAAGTCGATCATCATGATGGCGTTCTTCTTGACGATGCCGACCAGCATGACGATGCCGATCATGGCGATCACCGACAGGTCCATGTCGAACAGCATCAGCGTCAATATGGCGCCGATTCCGGCCGACGGCAGGCCGGAGATGATGGTGATCGGGTGAATGAAGCTCTCATACAGGATGCCGAGCACGATATAGGCCGCGAAGATCGCCGCCAGGATCAGGATTCCCTGCCCGCGCAGCGAATCCTGGAATACCTGCGCGGTGCCCTGGAAGCCGGTGGTGATGGTGGCCGGCAGCCCCTCGTCGCGTTCCACCTTGGTGATGGCGCTCACCGCGTCGCCGAGCGCGACGCCGGGCGCCAGGTTGAACGAGATCGTCACCGCCGGCTGCTGGCCCTGGTGGTTGATCTGCAAGGGCCCGACCGTGCGCACGAAATGCGTCACCGCCGACAGCGGAATGACGGTTCCGTTCGAGCTCTTCAGATAGAGCCGGTTGAGGTCGTTCGGGGCCGCCCGGTATTGCGGCATGCTCTCCAGGATCACTGCATAGTCGTTGGCCGGCGTATAGATGGTGGCGACCTGGCGGGTGCCGAAGGCGTTGTAGAGTTCCTGGCGCACTTGGTCGACGCTGACGCCGTAGACCGCCGCCTTCTCGCGATCCACATCGATCGTGATCTGCGGGTTCTTGATGTAGAGGTCGGTGGTGACGTCGAGCAGCCCCGGCAGCCTGGCGATCTTGTCGCGCAATTCGGGCGCCACCCGATAGAGCGAATCCGTATCGTTGGACTGGAGCGTGTATTCATACTGGCTCTTGCTGAGACGACCGCCCAAGCGGATGTTCTGGATCGGCTGGAAGAATATTCGAATCCCGGGCACGACATTGGCTTCGCGCCGCAGCCGCCCGATGACCTCGCGCAAGGAACCGCGCTCCTCGCGTTCCTTCAGCGCCACCAGCATGCGCCCGGTATTGCCGAGGCCGCGCGAACCGAAGCCGCCGACCGACGAGTTCACGTAGGACACGGCCGGATTGGCGCGCACGATATCGGCGATCTTGCGCTGGTGCTCGATCATCGACTCGAAGCCGATATCGGTCTTGGCCTCGGTGATGCCGAACAGGAAGCCGGTGTCCTCGGTGGGGAAGAAGCCCTTGGGCACGATGACATAGAGCCAGATGGTGACGGCGATGGTGCCCAGCGTCACGATCAGCATGATCGACTTGTAGGCGAGCACGCGGTCGAGCGACCATTCGTAAACGCTCCGCATGCGCTCGAACAGCGTCTCGAAGCCGCGCAGCACGAAATTCTGCTTCTCGTCGGGAGCGTGACTCTTGAGCACGCGCGCGCACAGCATCGGCGTCAGCGTCAGTGAGACAAAGCCTGAGACGATGATGGCGACCGAGATGCTGACGGCGAATTCGCGGAACACGCGGCCCACCATGCCGCCCATCAGCAGCACCGGGATGAACACCGCGATCAGCGAGAAGGTGATCGATATGATGGTGAAGCCGATCTCGCGCGAGCCTTTGAGCGCCGCCTCGAACGGCCGCATGCCGCCTTCGATATGGCGCACGATGTTTTCCAGCATGACGATGGCGTCGTCGACCACGAAGCCGACCGACAGCGTCAGCGCCAGCAGCGTCATGTTGTTGATGGAGAAGCCGAAGGCGTACATCGCCGCGCAGGTGCCGATCAGCGACACCGGCACCGCCAGCGCCGGGATGATGGTGGCGGAGACCTTCCGCAGGAACAAGAAGATCACCATGATGACGAGGCAGACGGCGATCGCCAATGTCTCCTGCACATTGGCAACCGCGGCGCGGATCGAGATCGAGCGGTCGAACAGAGGCGACATCTCGATCGACGCCGGCACCTGCGCGCGCAATTGCGGCAGCTTGGCGCGCACCTGGTCCACCACTTCCACCGTATTGGCATCGGGCTGCCGATAGATGCCGAGCACGATGGCGCGCTTGTCGTTGTACCAGCTCGCTTCATTATCGTTTTCGACGCTGTCAATCACGCGGGCGACTTGGTCGAGCTTGATCGGCGCGCCGTTGCGATAGGCCACTATCACGTTGCGATAGTCGGCGGCATGTTCCATGGCGCCGGTCGCAAGCAGTGTGACGGTGCGGTCCTTGCCCTGCAGCGCGCCGACGGGTGTAGAGGAATTGGCTTTGGCAACCACGCTGCGGATGTCGTCGAGCGAGATATTGCGCGCGGCCGCGGCGGCCGGGTCGACCTGCACGCGCACGGCAAATTTCTGCGCGCCGTAGACCAGCACCTGGGAGACACCGGAGAGCTGCGAGATGGTCGGCGCTACCACCGTCTCGGCGTAGTCATTGATTTTCGACAGCGGCAGGGTGTCGGAGCGCATGCTCAGATAGACCACCGCGAAATCGCCCGGATTTACTTTCCGGAAAAACGGCGGCGTGGTCATCTCGGCCGGCAGCCGGCGCTGCGCGGTGGCCAGCGCGGTCTGCACGTCGAGGGACGCGCCGTCGATGTCGCGGCCAAGGTCGAACTGGACCGTGATCTGGGTCGAGCCGAGCGACGACGACGAACTCATCGTCGATATGCCGGAGATGGTGGAGAGCTGGCGCTCGATTGGGGATGCAACCGAAGCCGCCATGGTCTCCGGCGAAGCGCCAGGCAGGCTCGCGGTGATCTGGATGGTCGGAAAGTCCACCGCCGGCAGCGCCGCCACCGGCAACAGCCGATAGGCGAAGGCGCCGAACACGATCAGCGACGCCGTCATCAGCGTCGTCAGCACCGGGCGGCGAATGCAGGTTTCCGGGAGGTTCATGCGACTGAGAATCCGGACCGTTGAGCCTGAACCGCGGCAGCCTTACATCCTTCCTGGCGCATGATCTTATCCGAAAACCGGTTCCCACTTTTCGGGATCATGCGCTAGGTCCCGGCGCGGCCCTTGGGCGCGCCGCCCCGCGGGCTTGGGGCCCCGTGGGGCGATCTTGGTTCCGTCTTGCAGCAGCAATTGCCCGTCGGTGACAACGGTCTCGCCGGGTTTGACGCCGGACTTAATCACCGTCTCGCCCTTGGACTGGCGCCCGGCTTCGACATGGCGGACCTTGGCGACCCCCTTGTCGACGACGAAGACGAAGCTGCCGGCCTGGCTCACCTGCACGGCGTTGGTCGGCACCACCAACGCCTGCTCGCTGCGCAAAGTCAGCTGGGCGGTGACGAGCGTGCCCGGCCATAGCGTCTCGTCCGTATTCGGCATGTTGGCGCGGATGGTCGCCATGCCGGTCGAGGAATCGACGGTGTTCTCGATCATGCTGACGGTGCCGTCGGCGTGCTTCGGCTCGCCCGGAATGACAGCCTCGACGGTGGCGGTCTTGGCGGTGAGCGCGCGACGGATGTCGGGCAGGACCTTCTGCGGCACCGTGAAGGTCACATAGACCGGGGCCATCTGGTTGATGGTCGCCATCGCCGAGGCGTCGGCCTGGCGCACGAAATTACCGACCTTGACAGCGGCGGCGCTGATGCGGCCGGAGATCGGCGCGCTGATCGTGCAATAGCTGCGCTGAACCTTGAGATTTTCGAGCAGACCCTGATCGGATCTTATGGCGGCTTTGTAGACCTCGGCCTGGGTCTTGGCGGTGTCGAGAGTCTGCTGTGGGCTCGCGTTCTTGGCCGCCAGACTCTCGTAGCGCGCCACGTCGCGCTCGGCGCCGGCAAGCTGGGCCTTGTCGCGCGCGATCGCGCCTTCGGTCTGCGCCAGTTGCGCGTCGATGGCGCGGCAGTCGAGGGTGAACAGCAAATCGCCCTTGTTGACGTGGGCGCCGTCCTTGAAATGCACGCCGACGATGGCCGATTCAAGCCGCGCCTTGATGGCGACGCTGGCGATGGGCGTGACGGTGCCGATGGCGTCGACGCGCACCGGCACCTGCTTGCGCGCCGCCTTGGCGACCTCGACCGGTACCGGCCGGCCGCGCTGGCCTTGCGCACGCGCGGCCGAAGGTTGGTCGCTGGTCCACATGCCGAGCCACGTGCCGCGGCTGAGCACGGCAATGCCGATCAGGGCGAGCACCGCCACCCCAAGGAGCCATTTTCGCTTGCTCATCTGCAGCTTTCGATCCGGGCTCGTTTCGCGTGCCGCCCGGGCGCTCCCTATCAACGCTGAATGGCCATTATTTCAAGCTTCACCGGCCGCCGCGTTGGCCAGCCTATTAGCATATAAACGTGTCCAGGTGCATATCCCTGCGGTAAATACGGACGCCCAAAGCCGTAATTTACCCCGCCGGACCCCGCCTTCCCATGCGTATCGCCACCTGGAACGTCAATTCGATCCGCCAGCGCATGGACAGCCTGACGGCCTGGCTGGCCGAGCGGGCCCCCGACATCGTCTGCCTGCAGGAGATCAAATGCACCGACGATGCTTTCCCGCGCGAGCCGCTGGAGGGGCTCGGCTACAACGTGGCGGTACATGGGCAGAAGGCGCTCCATGGGGTGGCCCTGCTGTCCAAGCTGCCGTTCGATGAGGTGAAGGCCGGGCTGATGGGCGACAACGGCGACGTGCAGGCCCGCTTTCTGGAGGTGCAGGTCTCGACCAAGACCGGGGCCCTGCGGGTGGCCAGCCTCTATCTGCCCAATGGCAATGGCGGCGAAGAAAAATATGCTTACAAACTCAAATGGATGGATCGGCTCGTTCAATTTTCAGATGAACGACTTAAACTGGAAGAGCCACTGGTTTTGGCGGGTGACTACAACGTCATCCCGACGCCAATTGACGCCAAGCGGCCGGAAGCCTGGGTCAACGATGCTCTATTCCTGCGGCCGACGCGGGAGAAGTTCCGGGCGCTGATCAATCTCGGCCTCACCGACGCCATCCGCGCGGTCAGCGATAGCGGCGACCTCTATACGTTCTGGGATTACCAGGCCGGCGCCTTCGCCAAGAACGACGGCATCCGCATCGACCACCTGTTGCTGTCGCCGCAGGCCACCGACCAGCTGACCGACGCCGGCATCGACCGCCAGGTGCGCGGCTGGGACAAGCCGTCCGACCACGTGCCGGTGTTTGTCGATCTGGATATCGAGGGACGGTGAAACTCAAAGCCTTCTGACATGCAGCGGCACACGCTAAGATGGCGACAAATGTGGAGAGCCGATGGCGCACTTGCGTAGCGTTTCGGGCTTGTTGGTCGCGGCGCTGGCGTTGTGCGCCTGCGCGGAGAACCCCCAACAACTCAACACGACCTATCTCGACCGCTATGCTGAGCCCAATCCGACCCCGGCGAGCTTCGTCGAATGCCACGGCTTCAACTGCTCTGTAAGAACCCGTGTCAGCTTGAGCGCAAAAGAGTGGCGGCGCGTTGCTGCGATTTTCACCCCACGTGCCAACGATGCCAAAGCCGAGCGGCAACGGATCGCGCGCGCGGTGATGCTCATGCAGAAGCTAGTCGGTGAAAAGGCCGGCACGGCCGCCCACCAGTGGACGCATCAGAACATGCTGGTCCTGCCCAATCTTGGCGACCGGACGCAGCTCGACTGCATCGACACTTCGGTAAACACCTGGACTTATTTGACCTTGATGGAGCGTGCACATCTCTTTCATTTCCACCGCGTGGCCAAACTGGCCTATGGCGGTTACCCGAATGATCTCGATCCACGCAACACGGCGGTACTGGAGGAAATCGGCGGCAGCAATTTCGCGATCGATCCGAGCCTTGTCGATTACAATGTGCCGCCGCTGGTTATGCCGTTGGCGACCTGGCTCGCTCCCTGGCCGCCAAATGTTTCCGAGATCGAGCCGCCCGCACCTAAGCGCGGATAGCGGCGCCCGCCCGCGTGGTCATAGAATTTGCGTGAAGGCTTGTGCGCTAACGGCTCGCGACTACTCCCGCCGCGTCACCATCCAATTCCGCAGATAAACCAGTGCCAGCGCGCGCTCGTCCTCGGTCGCCTGCCGGAAGGCGTTGTCGTAGAGCCGGTTGATCCAGTCCCGGTCGGCGGCGACGTTGTCCTTGGCGGCGTCCTTGGCCAGCGTCAGCCACATCAGGCCACGCGCGGCCTGGCGCGGGACATGGTCGCCGGTGAACAGCATGGCGCCCAGCATGGCCTGCGCCTTGCACATGCCCTTTTGCGCCGACAGGCCGAACCAGCGCGCCGCCGTGCGCGGGTCGTGCGGGGCGCCGACGCCGTCGAGATAGAGCCGCGCCAGGTAATACTGCGCGTCCGGATCGCGGAAATACGACGCGGCATAGGCGAACATTTCGCGCGCGCGCTCGGGATCGCGTTTCACCGCGGTACGCGGGATGCCGTCGAGATAATACTGGCCGAGCGCGACGAAGGCGTTGGCGACGAAGCGGGACTGCCTTGTGTCGGGATTGTCGTCGGCGTGTTGGTCGGCGATGCGACGGAAATATTCGAAGGCCTTCAGATCGTTCTGGGTGACGCCCTCGCCCTCGGCATACATGCGGCCGAGCTTCCACTGCGCGATGGCATGGCCTTTCTCCGCGGCATATTCGAGCGAGTGAACGGCCTTGGCGGTCTGGCCGGCTTTGAGCAAGTGTGCGCCGGAGCGGAACGCCTGCATCGGCGTCAGCGGTGGCGGCACTTTGGCGTTGGTCTTGCTGCCGTCTAACGCCAGCGCCGGCGCGGCGGCTAGCGCCGCGCCAATCACGATCGCGCGCAACAGGGTCTCAGCTATCCGCATAACAGCTCTTCTCGCCCTTGCCGCCGGGATGGGTGACCGCGCCGTTGAGCGCCGTCCCCACCTGCTGGGCGTATTTCCACAAATATCCGGAACCATATTCGCTCTCGCGCGGCTTCCATTGCGCCTTGCGCTTGGCAAGCTCGTCGGCCGAGAGCTTGACGTTGAGCGTACCCTTTTCGCCGTCGAGCTCGATGATGTCGCCGTCGCGGATGAGCGCGATCGGGCCGCCTACCGCCGCCTCCGGCCCGACATGGCCGACGCAGAAGCCGCGGGTGGCGCCGGAGAAGCGCCCGTCGGTGATGAGGGCGACCTTCTCGCCCATGCCCTGGCCGTAAAGCGCGGCCGTGGTGGATAGCATTTCGCGCATGCCGGGGCCGCCCTTGGGGCCCTCGTAGCGCATCACCAGCACCTCGCCTTCCTTGTATTTCTTGTTCTTGACGGCATCGAAGCAGGCTTCCTCGCTGTCGAAACAGCGCGCAGGACCGGAGAATTTGAGATGCGTCATGCCGGCGATCTTGGTGATCGCGCCCTCAGGCGCGAGATTGCCCTTCAGGCCAACGACCCCGCCGGTCGCCAGCAGCGGCTTGTCGGCCAGACGCACGACGTCCTGGTCCGGGTTCCATTTCACGCTCTTCAAGTTCTCGGCCATGGTGCGGCCGGTGACGGTCAGGCAATCGCCGTGCATGAAGCCGTGATCGAGCAGGGTCTTCATCAGCAGCGGCACGCCGCCTGCTTCGAACATATCCTTGGCGACATAACGTCCGCCCGGTTTCAAATCTGCGATATACGGTGTCTTTTTGAAGACTTCGGCGACGTCGAACAGGGTAAATGCGATTCCGCATTCATGCGCGATCGCCGGCAGGTGCAGCGCAGCATTGGTGGAACCACCGGTGGCCGCCACAACGGCGGCGGCATTCTCCAGTGCCTTGCGGGTGACGATGTCCCTGGGCCGGATGTTCTTGGTGATCAGGTCCATGATCATCTCGCCGGCCAACATGCAGAACTTGTCGCGCAGCTCGTAAGGCGCCGGCGCGCCGGACGAATAGGGCAAGGCCAGGCCGATGGCTTCCGACACGGTCGCCATGGTGTTGGCGGTGAATTGCGCGCCGCAGGCGCCGGCCGAGGGACAGGCATTCTCTTCCAGCGTGAGCAGATCGGCGTCCGACATCTGCCCGACCGAATGCTTGCCGACCGCCTCGTAGACGTCCTGCACGGTAACGTCCTTGCCCTTGAATTTGCCGGGCAGGATCGAGCCGCCATAGATGTAGATCGAGGGCACGTTGAGGCGGCACATCGCCATCATCATGCCGGGCTGCGACTTGTCGCAGCCGGCGACGCCAACAAGCGCGTCATAGCAGTGGCCGCGCATCGTCAGCTCGACCGAGTCGGCGATCACCTCGCGCGAGGGCAGCGAGGCCTTCATGCCGGCATGGCCCATGGCGATGCCGTCGGTGACGGTGATAGTGCAAAACTCGCGCGGGGTGGCGCCGACCGCGGCAACGCCTTGCTTGACCGCCTGCGCCTGGCGCATCAGCGCGATGTTGCAGGGGGCGGCCTCGTTCCAGCAGGTGGCGACGCCGACGAAGGGCGCATGGATCTGCTCGGCGGACAGACCCATGGCGTAATAAAAGGCACGGTGGGGGGCGCGGTCCGCCCCTTCGGTGGCGTGCCGGCTCGGCAGCTTGGCCTTCAGATTGGTCTTGGCGTCCATCACTACTCAGGGCCCCCGCCCCTGGCGACATCCAGCCTGCCTCTGCCGGCTTAGCCGAGGTTGCTTGCCCGGCGGTAAAACCAAAGCCACGCAACGGCTTGGGAAGTACCTCGGTGGGCATTGGTGTCGGAGAAGGGTATGGCCAAATCGCGGCGCGGCGCACATTCGTTAGGGGTTATGGCGTATTTGCCGTTAATGTGTTGCAGGCAGGACACAGCCCGGCCATGGCCCCACCCCCCAGATTGCGCCGCAGTTTCTTCGACCGCTCGGTGCATACGGTCGCCCCGGAGCTGATCGGGGCCAGGCTCACGGTTAACGGCGTGGGTGGGGTGATCGTGGAGCTGGAGGCGTATCACCACTCAGACCCGGCGGCGCATTCCTATGGCGGCCGCACCGAGCGTAACGCCGTGATGTTCGGGCCGGCGGGACACGCCTATGTCTACCGTTCCTACGGCATCCACTGGTGCCTGAATTTCGTGTGCGAAGAAGAAAGCTCGGCCAGCGCGGTGCTGATCCGGGCGCTGGAGCCTCGCCAAGGCTTGGGCCTCATGCGGCGGCGCCGGGGGTTAAGCGATGCCCGTGCGCTGTGCTCAGGGCCGGGCAAGCTCGCCGAGGCGCTGGCGGTGACGCGCAAGCACAACGGCCTTCCGCTTGACCGCGCCCCGTTCGAATTGCGCGCGCGCACGGCTACGCCGGAGATTGCAGTCGGCGTGCGCATCGGCATCAGCAAGGCGGTGGAGCACCCCTGGCGCTACGGGATGAAGGGCTCGCCGTTCCTCAGCAAGCCGTTTCGCGAATGAGGTTTCAATACGAAATAATGAACTCGCAACCGGGCGCGGTTGAAAATTGCCGGGTGACGCGGCCGCTGGCGATCACGAATTCCAGCGTCACCGCGGCGTCGTGGCAGCACAGATAAGCATGCGTGCCATCGGCGGCGAAGCCGAAGCCCATCGGCGCTTTGGGCGTGGGAAAGCCGGCGATCTGCTTGAGCGTCAGCGCGTCGTAGACCGCGGCGTAATTGTCGACATGCGAGGAGACGCAGAGGTAGCGCCCGTCCGGCGTAACGCGCACGCGGCGCAGCTGATTGGCCTCGCCCGGCGCGCCCTCGATGGCGGCCGTGTGATGCAGCGCGTGCGTACGGGTATCGAACGCGTGCACCTCGCCCTTCTGGTGCGAACAGACATAGAGCGCCCAGCCGTCGGGGGAGACAGCGATGCCTTCGGCGCCGTGCGGGATGGTGATGAGGTCGATGGGCTTGCGGCTCTCCAGATCGACCACCGCGACGGCTTCCCTAGTCTTGAACGAGGCGAACAGCTTGCCGGTTGCATGGCTGATCGCGATCCAGTGCGGCGCGCCGCCGATGTCGATGCGCTCGATCTCGTCGTTGCCCGGTTCGATCGCTAGCACCGCATTGGTCAATTCGGCGGTCGCCCACAGCATGCCGCCCTCGTCCATCATCACCGAATGCGGCGCCACATTGCCGCCGACGTCGATGGTGCGCGTCAGCGATTTCGTTGCCAGATCGATGACGGCGATGCGGCGGTCGGGGTCCTTGTTCTTCCCGAAAATGCCGCCGCCATAGACCGAGGCGTAGACAGTCGCGCCGTCGCCCGCGCGCACCATCTCGTGGGTCGAACCCGGCATGGCGATCTCGGAAGTGAGCGCGAGTGTTCCGGCGTCGAAGAATTGCACCTTGTCGGCGCTCTTGGCGGTGAGGATCAGGGTATCGCCGCCCGGCCGATTGTTGGGGTCGATCATGACACCGAGTCAGGGTCTAATCTGGCCGTTTTGAACTGTCATGCGGATCGGGATGATTTTGATGTCCTTCCACACGCCGTTGACAACATAGGGCTCGCGCTTGAGCCAGTCGTCGAGTTCCTTGCGGCTTGGATACTCCACAAAGACTGCCGACCCCACCATATCGCCGGCGCCGTTGAGAATTCCGCCGCCATTAAGCAACTCGCCCTTTTCGACCATCGGCCTGATGCCTTCCAGGTGCGCAGTTCGAGTCGTTTTGCGCCGCGCCGGCGCGTCCGCATCGTTCCCGTCGCGCGCGATAACAAGGAAATAAGCCATCGCCGTCTCCCGCTTTGCCACTTACCGAACCAGCGCTGGCGGCATCACCATGCACCGCGCGCCTAGTCGGGCAGCGACGCACCCGCAAAAGCGATCGGATCCGCTGCGCTTCAAGCGCCGGCGAGCGGATCGGGGCCGTATTCATTCGGCCCCGGCTGGCCGACGTGCAGATAGACCAACGCCATCTGCACGATCCATACCACCAAGGCCAGCCCCCACAGCACCTCCGCCAACAGCCAGGCGAAGGTGACGCCAAGGAACGACGCGCCGGTGAGAAACGCCGCCAGCAACATCGGGATGACGTTGAGCAGGCTCCACCAGCCGGGATAACCGAGATCGTGAAAGCGCTTGAAGCAGATGCAGATCGACGCCCAGGCCAACGCCAGCGACACCAGGAAACCGAGGAAGGGGATCCAGCCAAGCACGAGACTGCAAACGACGATCGGCAGCACGCCGTGCAGCCAGAATTGCAGGCGCGAGATGCGCCCGGCCGGCGAGGTAAACAACGTGATCCAATAATCGAGCGGGGGCAGCGAGGAGAGCGACGCCACAAAGGGCGACGGCGTGGCGGCGTAAGCGGATGTGGCGGCGGCATAGGCCGTCGGCTGCCGCGCGCCCGCGCCCGGCGGCGGCGCGGCATCGGGCGTGCCGGGTCTGGCCAGGACGAAGATGTCGACCGGCTGGCCTTCCCACAGCTGGAAATCAACGCTCTGCCCGGGCTGCGCGCGGCCGTTGTGAATTTCGGATGTCCAGTAGCTGTAGCGCTGCCCGTCCTCGGCCGAGAGCTGCCCATAGGTTCCGTCCGGCGCAATCGCCACAATGACTCCACGCATCCGCCACCCCTTTAAATCAGCGCCGGAACGATAGCGCGCCGCCGCCCGGCGCTGTCAAGCGTCCGGCCGCGCCCTTCAAGCCGCGCCCTTGAGCCGCTCGAGCGCCTCGGCGATCTTGGTTTTGCGCGCGAGCGCCTCCGCGCGCTTTTCTTTTTCTTCCTCGACCACCTCTTCCGGCGCGCGGGCGACGAAATTGGCGTTGCCGAGCTTGGCGTCGACGCGGGCGATGTCGGCGTCGGCTTTCTGCATCTCCTTGGCGAGGCGCGCGCGCTCGGCGGCGAGATCGAAAGAAGTTGGGAGCACGATAGACAAGATACCGTCACTGACTGGAGAGTGAATTATTGGCATTGCCGACAAATCGGCAAAGTTCGAACTAGTGCTCAACGGTGCGGTTCCAGCGCTGGGCGTCGTCGTCACTTGTATGGTTCCGGTTTGCCAGCTCGGCACCGCAAGTGCAGACCCATTCACGAAAACAGCCGTGTTAGCCATTCGTGAAATGCTACTCGCACTCGAACTCAAGACGCTTGTATTGACAGAGCCGAAATTTGTTAGGTTTGCTGAGAGAGTCTCCCTGAATGGAACATTATAGGTTGTGCGAATCGTTCGGAGTTCACCAACCACTTCAAAGACAGCTTCCATTTCGGGCACATCTTCAATTTCTAGGACTTGTGGCCAGACCGACAGCGCTAAGAGCGCACTACGGTCCTCGCCTAGCGATGCCGTGACTCGCCACAGCTCCTCAGTAACGAATGGCATGAACGGGTGGAGAAGCTTGAGTATTTGGTCGATTGCCCAAGCTGCCATGGCCCGTGTTTCATTTTTCTCCGATCCGTCCGGGCCAGCCAGCAGTGATTTGGATGCTTCGACAAATTCGTCGCAATAGTTATTCCAAATGAAGTGATAGACGGATTCCGCGGCTTCGTTGAACCTGTAACCTTCGATCGCCGCCGTTACTTTGTTGACCGCGACAGCGACCCTTCGCGCCATCCAACGGTTCAATGGCTCTTTCACTGTCCGGGGGTCGAATCCCTTGAGGCGAGCCGCGCCGTTGAACTCAACAAAGCGCGCCGCGTTCCACAGCTTGGTCGCGAAGTTGCGGTTGTTCTCCACGTCCTGCGGACCGAGCCTGATGTCGTGGCCCTGCGCCGCCCCGCGCGCCAGCGTGAAGCGCAGCGCGTCGGCGCCGTATTGGTCGATGACGCCAAGCGGATCGACCACATTGCCCTTCGACTTCGACATCTTTGCGCCGGCAGCGTCGCGCACCAGCCGGTGGATGTAGACGTCGTGGAAAGGCACTTCTTTCATGAATTGCAGGCCCATCATCATCATGCGCGCCACCCAGAAGAAGATGATGTCGAAGCCGGTAACCAGCACCGAGGTTGGATAATAGCGTTTCAATTCGGGCGTCTGGTCCGGCCAGCCCAGCGTCGAGAACGGCCACAGCGCCGAGGAGAACCAGGTGTCGAGGACGTCTTCATCACGGTAAAGCGGAATTGGCTTTGTTTTGTCGGCAAAAAGCGCGTCAAATGCCTCGACTAGATATTTCTTCTTTTCGACGATTTGAACAGAACGGCCATAGAACCGTTCGGCTTGCCGAATTGCATCTTCCTCAGTTTCTCCGACGAAATAATTCTCTGCCCTTTTTACTTCAGGTCGATTGGTGACGGTCATGCTGAGGCCGTCGGATTCATTCTCTCCCGGCCCGTACCAAGCCGGGATCTGATGCCCCCACCACAATTGCCGCGAGATGCACCAGGGCTGGATGTTCTCCATCCAGTCGAAATAGGTCTTCTCCC
>CAZLWN010000031.1:0-31316 GCA_964563195.1 uncultured Undibacter sp.
CCATGGCCGAGCGGCCATAGACGCGCTTGAGGTGAGCGACCGGCACCTTGCCGGGGCGGAAGCCGTCGAGGCGGACGCGACCTTTTAATTCGTCCAGGCGCGCATTGACCTTGGCGTCGAGTTCGGCGGCCGGAACGACCACCTGGAATTCACGCTTGAGGCCATCGGACAGCGTTTCGGTAACCTGCATTGAGCACACACTTCTTGGCTTGCCACGTGCGCGGCGCCGGTTCGCCGCATCGCGCCTTGTCGGAATTCTAGGGCTGTTGCCCGCGATCGCTAAGCCCTCGGCATGGTGCGGGCGGAGGGATTCGAACCCCCACGACTTTCGTCACGGGAACCTAAATCCCGCGCGTCTACCAATTCCGCCACGCCCGCAAAGGGCAAGTCAAAGGAGCCCTCCGGCGCCGCAATCCGGCAGGGCTTAGACGCCGCCGCCCGCGAGAGCAAGGCAACAAACCCTGCCATTTTGGGCGGCGGGCTTATATCACGCGAAATCCCAACCACAGCAATAAAAAATGGTGGCCTTTGAGCTGCCTCAATAGGGCGCTTTCTAGCCGTGGTGTAATAACCGGGGCGAGGCGACGCCGCGATCAAACGAGCTTCAGCCAATGACAGGCGTGCCCTTCCTGCACCCCCTCACCCGCCGGCGCCTGCTCGCCTGCATCAGCGCGACCGTGACGGCGGTTGCGCTGTCGAAGCGCTCGTTTGGCGCGGAAACGGCCGCCGACGGCTATCGCGTCCTGCATGCGCGACCCGACACCGCGCAGCTGCGCGGCAAGGACGCTGGCCCAACCCCGATCTGGGGCTATGACGGCATGAGCCCCGGCCCGACGCTTCGGGTCAAGCAGGGCGACGAACTGAAGGTGCGGTTGGTCAACGATCTCGACCAATCGACGGTGGTGCATTGGCATGGCTTGCGGCTGCCCAATGCCATGGACGGCGTGCCGTTTCTTACCCAGAAGCCGATCGAGCCGGGCCAGAGTTTCGATTATCACTTCGCGCCGCCCGACGCCGGCACGTTCTGGTACCACACCCATTTCGGCTCCTCAGAGCAGTTGGCGCGCGGGCTTTACGGCGCCCTTATCGTCGAAGAGCGCGATGCGCCGCAAGTCGATCGCGACCTGATGCTCATGGTCGACGACTGGCGCCTCTTGGACAATGGCGAGATCCAGCCGAGCTTTGGCAATTTTCACGACGCCATGATGGCCGGGCGGCTCGGCCAATACATTACGCTCAACAGTGAGGACACGCTCGACATCTCGGTAAAGACTAACGAACGGTTGCGGTTGCGCATCGTCAACACCGCAAATTCGCGCATTTTCCAATTCCGCACCGCGCAGCACGTGGCGCGGGTGATGGCGGTCGACGGCCAGCCCTGCCCGCCCAACGTCGCCCCCAACGGTGTGTTGCGGCTGGCGCCCGGCAATCGTGTCGACCTGTTTCTCGATGCGACGCTCGCACCCGGCGCGCGAGCACCAATCACAGTGGACGACCTGCGCGGCGGCGAATTGCAAGTTGGCCGGCTGGTCTATGATGCCGGCCCGCCGTTGCGCGATAAGCCGCTCGGCGAGCCCCAGCCGCTACCGGACAATCCGATCCCCGCCAAGCTAGACGTCGCCAACGCGCTCAAGCTGGATGTGCCGCTCGATGGCGGCGGCATGGGGATGATGATGGGCCGCGGCATGGGCGGCGGGATGGGCCCCGGCCGCTTTCAGGGATACGGGGTGCCGCCGCAACAGCGCATCTGGGCGTTGGCCGGGGTTTCGGCCACCGGCCATGACGGCCCGCCGATTTTCACGGTCGCGCGCGGGCGCACGGTGATGCTGAATTTCGCCAACCGAAGCGCCTTCCCGCACGCCATGCATGTTCACGGCCATCATTTCCGCCAGCTCGACCCCAGTAGCGAAGGCTGGCGGCCCTACTGGCTCGATACCGTGATCGTCGATGTGGAGCGGGCCGAACGCGTCGCCTTCGTGGCCGACAACCCCGGCAAGTGGATGATGCACTGCCACATGATCGAGCACATGGCGGCCGGCATGGCGGCCTGGTTTCAGGTGACCTAGCGGCCGGGACCTGCAACTAGCCGCCGGTAAACGCGGGGCAGTTCATCGGGCAGATCTTCCGAAATCAGACCAGGGCCGAAGCTTGTGGCGGCCTCGCCATGCAGCCAGACAGCGGCGCTAGCGGCCTCGAACCCCGGCATGCCTTGTGCCAGCAGGCCCGCGACCATGCCGGTGAGCACGTCGCCCGAGCCGGCGGTGGCTAGGGTGGCCGGCGCATTGGTGGCAATTGAGGCGCGGCCATCGGGGGCAGCCACCACCGTATCGGGGCCCTTAAGCAGCACGACAACGTTGCTTAATCGGGCCGCTAGCCTGGTTTTATCAAGTTTTGAATTAACATTATGATCTTGCTCTATCGAATTGAATAGTATTGCGAATTCACCTTCGTGCGGTGTCAGCACCACGCTCAAACCGGCGTGTTTGGTGATGGCCGATGTGAGCGTCTCCGGTTCCTCCGCAAAGCTGGTGAGTGCATCAGCATCGAGCACCACAGCGGCCTCGCTCGCGAGGGCTGCCGTTACTTGCTCCCGCATTGCCGGCCCGACGCCGCCGCCGGGCCCTAGCGCAATCGCGTTGCGACGCTTGTCAGCGAGAAACTCAGTCAATTCCAATGCGCCATCCACTGGCCGCACCATGACCGCCAGGCTAGCCGCCGCGTTGACGCTGAGGGCCTCGCGCGGGCTGGCGAGGGTCACCAGCCCCGCCCCTGCCCGCAGCGCTCCCCGCGCCGCCAGGCGGGCCGCGCCCGTAGTCGAAAGCCCGCCGGACACCACCACGGCGTGGCCACGCGAATATTTGTGGCCTTCGATGCGCGGACGCGGATAAGCGTGCATCCAGAGCGACGGTTCATTGGCAAAGGCGGAGGGCTTAATTTGCTCCAGCACAGCGGCCGGGATGTCTATGTCAGCCACTTGAATGGTCCCACAATGCAGCCGGCCCGGCAGCAGCAGATGGCCGGTCTTGCAGCGGAAGAAGGTCACAGTCTGGCTGGCATTGACCGCGGTTCCCATCACCGCACCGGAGGTACCGTTCACCCCGCTCGGCAGATCAACAGCGACCACCGGCACCTTACTCGCGTTCATTGCCTCGATCATGGCGCGTGGTAGGCCCGCGACCTCACGGTCGAGACCGGCGCCGAACAGCGCGTCGATGATGATGTCGCAATCGGTGACGGCGGCCGGCGAAGCCCCATCTACCGGCCCGTTCCAGCGCCCGGCCGCCAGCGCGGCATCGCCCCTGAGCTGCTTAGTGTCCCCGACGAAACTGACACGCACTGGTTGGCCGCGCTCGGCCAGCAGGCGGGCGGCCACGAAGCCGTCGCCGCCATTGTTGCCTGGACCGGCGACCACCAACACGCGCCGGCCTTGCAGCAAGCCGATGGCAGCCTCGGCCACGGCACGGCCGGCATTTTCCATCAGCTCGATGCCGGGCGTGCCGGCCGCAATCGTCAGCCGGTCAGCCTCTGCCATTTCGGCGGTCGTGAGCAGTTCAATCATCACGGTCGAGACTATCGAGCAGCTTCCAGGCCGACAATTCGCGCTAAACGGCTGCGCCGCAGCAATTCTCTGCTCTCTGGCAAAAGTTTATGCAGAATGCTTAATTGCTGGGCGTCGAACATTGGGCAATCCGTTCGCAATCGAGTCTGCCACCGCGTAACTCATTGCGGCGAAAGTACTTTCGTCCGGTCACTGGATTGGCACGGGACCTGCTAACCGGTAGCGCGGCTCTCCCGATTAGTGCGGCGGGCTCGGGAGGAAGGACAAGCAATGAAGAAAATCGAGGCCATCATCAAGCCATTCAAACTCGACGAGGTGAAGGAGGCGCTGCAGGAGGTGGGATTGCAAGGCATTACCGTGACCGAGGCCAAGGGTTTCGGCCGGCAGAAGGGTCACACAGAACTTTATCGCGGCGCCGAATACGTGGTCGATTTTCTCCCTAAGGTCAAAATCGAGATCGTGCTCGGCGATGACATGGTGGACAAGGCAGTAGATGCGATCCGGCGCGCCGCCCAGACCGGCCGCATCGGAGACGGCAAAATATTCGTGTCCAATATCGAGGAAGCTATCCGCATCAGAACCGGAGAATCAGGGGTCGACGCTATCTAAACCGCGGGCAAAACGCTTTCGCGGGTGTTTTTCAAAAAAGGGGGAATGCAATCCATGACGACAGCCAAAGATGTCATGAAGTTGATCAAGGATAACGACGTGAAATACGCCGATTTCCGATTCACCGATCCGCGCGGTAAGTGGCAGCACGTCACTTTCGACATTTCGATAATCGAAGAGGAGACGTTTGCCGAAGGTCAGATGTTCGATGGCTCCTCGATCGCCGGTTGGAAGGCGATCCACGAGTCCGACATGAACCTGATGCCGGACCCGGTCTCTGCCTGCATCGATCCGTTCTTCGCCGAGACCACGTTGTCACTGGTCTGCGACGTGCTCGAGCCGACGACTGGCGAGCCCTACAACCGCGATCCGCGCGGCATCGCCAAGAAAGCCGAAGGCATGGTGAAATCGATGGGCGTCGGCGACACGATCTCATTCGGGCCCGAGGCCGAGTTCTTTGTGTTCGACGACGTCAAATACGCCGCCCTGCCCTACAATACCGGTTTCAAGATCGACTCCATCGAGCTGCCGATCAATACCGACACTGAGTACGAAGGCGGCAATCTCGGCCATCACATCGGCACCAAGAAGGGCTACTTCCCGGTGCCACCGCAGGATACCGCCCAGGACATGCGCTCGGAAATGCTCGGCGCCATGGCGCGCATGGGCGTTAAGACCGAGAAGCACCATCACGAGGTCGGCTCCGCGCAGCACGAGCTCGGCATGAAGTTCTCGCCGCTCACCCAGATGGCCGACCAGCTGATGATCTACAAATACTGCATCCAGCAGGTCGCCCAGATCTACGGCAAGACCGCGACTTTCATGCCCAAGCCGGTCTATGGCGACAACGGCTCGGGCATGCACTGCCACCAGTCGATCTGGAAGGCGGGTAAGCCGGTATTCGCGGGCAACAAATACGCCGACCTGTCGGAGATCTGCCTGTCCTACATCGCCGGCATTCTCAAGCACGCCAAGGCGATCAACGCCTTCACCAACCCGACCACAAATTCCTACAAGCGGCTGGTGCCGGGATTCGAGGCGCCGGTATTGCTCGCCTATTCACAGCGCAACCGCTCGGCCTCCTGCCGCATTCCCTATACGGCCAATCCGAAGGCCAAGCGCGTCGAGGTGCGTTTCCCCGACCCCTTGGCCAATCCCTATCTCGCCTTCGCGGCGATGACCATGGCGGGCCTCGACGGCATCAAGAACAAGCTCGACCCGGGCTCGGCGGTCGACAAGGACCTCTACGATCTGCCGCCGGCGGAATTGAAGGAAATCCCGACCGTGTGCGGAAGCCTGCGCCAGGCGCTCGGCGAACTCGACGCGGACCGCGGGTTCCTGAAGGCCGGCGGCGTATTCGACGACGATTTCATCGACTCCTACATCGACCTGAAAATGACGGAGGTGATCCGCCTCGAGCACACCCCGCATCCGGTCGAATTCGAGATGTACTACTCGGCGTAAGCATTCCTCCCAACGCATCGTACCGAGGCGATGCAACTTTTCGGGCGCTCCCTAACAGGAGCGCCTTTTTCTTTGCCAGTTGCGCTATCCCCGCTCAGACAGTCAGGAAGAGAACAAGCAAGAGCCCGGCGGCGATGCCGGCGGCGGTCACCAGCATGTGTCGGCGGTGGCGGCGCGGCCCATAGACGCCGGCGGCGCGACGGGCGGCGATCAGGGCGGCGTCGAATTCGGCCGACGATGAATAGGCGCAGGCCAATGCGGCCCCCGCGCGCTCGGCATAGGCTTCGAGCACGATCAGGTCAGTATCCGTGCGTATGCTGGCCGCCGGGCGAAACATGGCCCGAAGCTAGCGCCGATAGGGTAAATGAAAGGTTGCCGTCTTTCGCCGCCTGTCCGCGGCCGCCGAGTGCCGCCGTCAGGCGGCGTTATTGTGCCGCAGCAAACGCCCGAGTTTGCTCGCCTGGCCACGGGCGGCGGCAATCAGGCGCGCCCGCTCGTTCGCCGACTCGGCATCAGCGGCCCGCAGCCGGTTGCGGCCTTCACCTTTGGCACGGTAGAGCGCAACGTCGGCGCGGGCGATCAGCGCATCGATATTCGTCACCAGCTCATATGACGTTGCGGCGCCGATGCTAACCGTGGCGTGGACCGGCTGCCCGGCAACTTCCACGGCGGCGGTCTCAAAGCCGGCACGAATGCGCTCGGCGATCGGCACCGCCAATTCCATCGCCTCGGGGATGATGGCCGCAAACTCCTCGCCGCCGATCCGGCCGATGATGTCGTCCGCACGCGTGTTTCGGCGTGCAACCTGCGCAAACATGCGGAGTACTTCATCGCCCACAGCATGACCGAAACGGTCGTTGATTGACTTGAAATGGTCGAGATCGAATATCAGCAGCGTCACCGGTCTATTGCCATCAGCCCTATTCACGCACAGCCTGAGCGCGTTCTCCAGGAAGGCGCGCCGATTGAGCAGTCCGGTCAGAAAATCGGTGGCGGCGGCGTGCCGGTAATAACCAACATGATGGTCCTTGACCATCAGCAGCACGATGAAGGCGGTGCCGACCGCGTAAAGGATCGTCTCCAACGTGAACACGGTTAGCCAGCTGGCGGCAATCACCTCGGGCGTGAACGCCCGCATGGCCAAAGGCATCAGGTAAATCGCCGCGTGCAGGCATGGGACCACTATCGCGGCGGTGCGCGAATGAAGCGCTTTGCGCCGCTCGCGCGACAGTTCGAATGCGATGAAGAACGTATAGACCGAGACGACCAGGATGCCGAGCGCGACGCGCGCCGGGCTGCCGTCTGGAAATGCCGGCAGTTGGCAGAGCGCCAACCACACTACGGCGCCGGCGAATGCGGGGACCGGCAACAGCGGCCGCCCGCGGAACAAGCGCACGCCATTCCAGATCATGCCGCAAGCAATGAAGATCATCGCGAACGGCACTTCGCGCGGCACCGTGATCCATGGCCGCGGCGTGGCCCACAGCGCCAGCGAGGATGCGCCAATCAGATAGGCCGCACCCCACCAGGCGAGCGCGCGCACGTCACGTTGCTGCAACCAAGCCAAGACCAGCAAAAGGCCGAGCAACGCGACAACGCAGATCCCAACGAACGCTACGGTCGGGCCGTCCAGGAACAATAGTTCGACGCTCAGTGCGATTGGCATGCACACTCCCTGCCGCCCCGCGCGCGAATGGTGCGCAGCGAGTTGCAGCGCAAGAATTAAGCAGGTCCGCGTGGGAAAAGCGTTGTAGGTTTGCGCGCGCTTATCTGAAAAACTAGTAACAATTTTAGCTAAAGCCGCGCGAATCCATAAATGGTTGGCCAAGCAAAAGGCGGCGATCCGATCTCGGATTTACGCGAGATTGGCATAGAACGAAGCGCATCCCCACTTGCAGGTCGATGACGTCTTACGCGATCAGCGCTTGGAGAACTGGAACGAGCGCCGCGCCTTGGCCCGGCCGTATTTCTTGCGCTCGACCACGCGCGGATCGCGGGTCAGGAACCCGCCGCGTTTGAGGGCACCGCGCAGCTCCGGCTCGAAATAGGTCAGCGCCTTCGCGAGCCCGTGGCGGACCGCGCCCGCCTGACCCGACAGGCCGCCGCCGGAGACAGTGCAGATCACGTCGTATTGGCCGTTGCGGTTGGTGGCGACCAGCGGCTGCTGGATCAGCATGCGCAACACCGGGCGCGCGAAGAAGACCTCCACCGCTTTGGTGTTGACCAGAATCTTGCCTGCACCGGATTTGATCCAGACGCGGGCGACCGCGTTCTTGCGTTTGCCGGTAGCGTAAGCGCGGCCTTGTGCGTCGAGCTTCTGCTCGTATTTCGGGGCTTCGGGCGTGGCCGGCTTGAGGCTCGCCAATCCTTCCAGCGACTGTACGGTCTCGGCCACGGTCAGGCACTCCTCACGTTTTTGCGGTTCATAGCAGCGACGTCGAGCGTTTCGGGCTTTTGTGCCTCATGGGGATGCTCGGCGCCGGGATAGACGCGCAAGTTGCCAAGCTGCACGCGGCCGAGCGGTCCGCGCGGCAGCATGCGCTCGACCGCCTTCTCGACAATGCGCTCGGGAAAACGGCCCTCAAAGATCGATTTTGCCGAACGCTCTTTGATACCGCCGATATAGCCGGTGTGATGGTGGTAGACCTTCTGGTCGCGCTTGCGGCCGGTAAACACCACCTTGGCCGCATTGACGACGATGACGTTGTCGCCGTCGTCGACATGGGGAGTGTAGCTCGGCTTGTGTTTGCCGCGCAGCCGCATGGCCACGATCGAGGCAAGGCGACCGACGACGAGACCGGTCGCGTCGATCTTCACCCATTTCTTATCGATCTCGGTGGGCTTGGCCGAATAGGTCTTCATGACGGATCCTTGAAACCAAACGCGCCGAACGCGCGCCGAAGTGGCGTTCCTCTAACCGAGCCGTTCGCCCCGGTCAACGACCGCACAGCATAAATAAAATAAATATTTCAATGGCTTAAGAGATTGGTATTATAGCACCATTGTCTAATTGCCGGTCTTAAGGGATTGAATAGGTCGAGGTGACATGGGCGACCGGCTCGTCCGCGCCTTCGGAGTAGATGGTCACTTCTCCGACCGCGAGCCGCTTGCCGACTTTCAGTAGGCGCGCATCTGCAATTAAGTCGGCCTGCCCCGGTCTGCGCAGGAAATTGATGTTGAGATTGGTGGTCACCGCCAGCGGCTGGCGGCCAACGGCAGAGAACACTGCGACATACATGGCGAAGTCCGCGAGTTCCATCATGGTGGGGCCTGAAATCGTCCCGCCCGGCCGAATGGTGTTCTCATGATAGGTGCGCCGCACGCGCACATCGCCGCAATCGACACGCACGAGGCTCAGACCGCAGCCAGGATAAAACGCCTGCGGGAAAACCTCA
Organism: uncultured Undibacter sp.; assembly: GCA_964563195.1. Taxonomy (GTDB): domain Bacteria; phylum Pseudomonadota; class Alphaproteobacteria; order Rhizobiales; family Xanthobacteraceae; genus Pseudolabrys. Next base: position 9,028 of record CAZLWN010000031.1, read on the forward strand.
TGCAGGAGGTCGGCGATTTCTTCGGCCGATAGGGCTGGCACCGGCATTGCTCGTCCCCACTGCCGGCACATCCGGCTCCCTCGTCATAGACAAGGGCGCAGCGGCTCCGTCAATCCTTGCCGTAAAGGGCGCGCAGGGCGACCTTGGCCTTCTCCAGCTTCTGCCTCCGGGTCTTGGACAGGCCCCTTCCGGCTCGGTTGATGTAGAACACCAGCATCGACATGGCCGAGCGATAGGGATCGGATTTGCGTTGCAGGCTCGCGTCGGCGGAGCGTTTCAGCGAAGCGGCGATGGCGCGCGGATTATCGACGGTGAACACGCCGTCCTCCAGAATGAGCGCATGGCTTTCCTGCGTCACGCGCCGCGACCAGCGCTTTGATTTCCCGCGCTTGCTTTTCGACTTTTTGCGCTTGCGCTTTACCATCGCGTGCGCCGGTCCGGCTGAGCAACATGGGAAGCGTTGCGCGTGTTCACCGGACTTGCAAGGGTCCTGCTTCAGGTTAAGTATCGGTTCGAAATCAAAGCCAATGGACACGGCCATGAACCCGCGCACCGTCGCCGCCCGCACCGCCGAAGGCCCCGCCCCCGTGCTGCTGCGCGAGCGCAACAAGGATGTCGCGCTACTCGTGCTCAACCGCCCACAGGCGCGCAACAGCCTGTCGGAAGCCTTGCTTACGACCCTCGCCGAGGCCTTCACGGAGATCGCGGCCGATACGAGCATCCGAACCGTGGTGCTGGCGGCCAACGGCCCGGCCTTCTCCGCCGGGCACGACCTCAAGGAGCTGACCGCGCGGCGCAGCGACGCCGACGGCGGCCGTGCCTATTTCACCCAGATCATGACCGACTGCAGCGCGATGATGCAGCAGATCGTCAACCTGCCGCAGCCGGTAATAGCGGCCGTGCAAGGCGTCGCCAGCGCCGCCGGCTGCCAACTGGTGGCAAGCTGTGATCTGGCGGTTGCCTCCGCGGCCGCCAAGTTCGCCACCCCCGGCGTCGATATCGGCCTGTTCTGTTCGACCCCGATGGTGGCGCTCTCGCGCAATGTGGCGCGCAAACACGCCATGGAAATGCTGCTCACCGGCGACATGGTGTCGGCCGAGGACGCTGCGCGGATCGGGTTGATCAACCGGGTCGTGACGGTCGGCGCCGAACGAATCGAAGCCCTCGCGCTCGCGCAACAGATCGCCAGCAAGTCGACGCATACCGTCAAAATCGGCAAGGAAGGATTTTATCGCCAGGCCGAGATGAGCATCGCGCAAGCCTACCAATACGTCTCGCAAGTCATGGTCGAGAACCTGCTGTCAGCCGACGCCGAGGAAGGCATCTGCGCCTTTATCGAAAAGCGCGACCCGACCTGGGAGGGCCGCTGATGGCCTGCCCGGTCGTCGCTTTGCAGGCGGGCACTGATCGCCCATGAAAAATTCTGCCCGCGTGTTCACGCCAGCCGCGCAACGCGCGCAAGCCGAACGCGGCTCCTCCAAGGGCTACGAGCGCCGGCTGGCGGAAGGCTTTCCGGACAAGGTGACGCCGGAGCTTGCCGCCTTCATCGCCGAGCAGGACACGGTGTATCTTGCCACTGCCACCGCGGATGGCGCGCCTTATATCCAGCACCGCGGCGGGCCGAAGGGCTTCATCAAGGTCATCGACGAGCGCACGCTCGGTTTCGCCGACTATCGCGGCAACCGGCAATACATTACTCTTGCCAACCTGTCGGAGAACGACCGCGCCTATTTGTTCCTGCTCGATGCCGTACGCAAGCAACGCATCAAGCTGTGGGGTCGCGCCCGCGTGGTGGAGAACAATCCTGCGCTGGTCGAGCAGTTGTTCGATGCTGGCTACAAGGCACGACCCGAACGCGCCATCCTGTTTACCATCGAGGCCTGGGACGTGAACTGCTCACAGCACATCGTCGCGCGCTTTACCAAGGCTGAGCTGGAAGAAGCGCTCAACATCGTGCAGGTTAAGATCGCCGGGCTCGAAGCCGAGAATGCGCGCCTCCGCGCGGTGCTCGATGCACAAGCGACATCGTCGCGATCAGAACCATCGCGATGACCCACGACCATTACCCGGACAGCTATATCCGTGGCATTCTCAATACCGTGAAGACCATCGCCATGGTCGGTATCTCGCCGAAAGACAATCGGCCGAGCTATTTTGCCTTCAAATATCTGCAAGAGCGCGGCTACCACATGATCCCGGTCAACCCCGGGCAGGCCGGCACGGAGATTCTCGGGCAGAAAGTCTATGCCAAATTGTCGGATATCCCCGAGCCGATCGACATGGTCGACATCTTCCGCGCTTCGCAATTCGTGCCGCCGGTGGTCGCGGAGGCGCTGACGCTCAAGCCGAAGCCGCAGGTGATCTGGATGCAGCTCACCGTGTGCAACGACGAAGCCGCCGCACTCGCCGAACAGGCCGGCATGAAAGTAGTGATGAACCGCTGTCCGAAGATTGAATACGGGCGGCTGTCCTCGGAGATCTCCTGGATCGGCGTCAACTCGCGCACGCTGTCCTCCAAGCGCGCGCAAACTCTTGGCAAAGGTGTGCAGCGCATGAGCATCAGCCCGAGCCCGCACAGCGCGGTCAAGAAAGACTGAGTGCGTTATGTCGCCTTGACGGCGCGCCTGCCCGCCCCGTTTAATCGCGCTTCATTCCGCCAACGCCGAATGTGGCCGCGGACGACACGAGGATGGGGGATATGGCCGACGCAGATCGCATTCCGGGCTTTTCGACGCTTTCGATTCACGCAGGCGCCAAGCCCGATCCGACAACCGGCGCGCGCGCCACGCCGATTTATCAGACCACGTCCTTTGTGTTCGATGACGTCGACCACGCCGCCGCCCTGTTCGGCTTGCAGACCTTCGGCAACATCTACACCCGCATCGGCAACCCGACCTGCGCCGTGCTGGAGGAGCGCGTGGCCGCGCTCGAAGGCGGCACAGCGGGATTGGCGGTCGCCTCCGGTCATGCCGCGCAAGTCGTGGTGATGCACGCGCTGATGACGCCGGGCGATGAACTCGTCGCCTCCAAGAAGCTCTATGGCGGATCGATCAATCAGTTCAATCATTCCTACAAGAATTTCGGCTGGAACGTGGCCTGGGCCGATCCCGACGACATGGCGGCGTTCGAAAAAGCGGTGACCGACAAGACCAAGGCGATATTCATCGAGTCGATCGCCAATCCCGGCGGCGTCATCACCGACATCGAGGCGGTCGCCAATATCGCGCGCAAGGCCGGGGTCCCGCTGGTAGTCGACAACACGCTCGCCACGCCCTATTTGTGCAAGCCGATCGACTACGGCGCCGACGTTGTCGTGCATTCGCTTACCAAGTTCCTCGGCGGCCACGGAAATTCGATCGGCGGCCTCATCGTTGACGGCGGCAGTTTCAACTGGTCGCGCGACAAGAAATATCCGATGCTGTGCGACCCACGGCCGGAATATTCCGGCATCGTGCTGCACGAAACCTTCGGCAATTTTGCCTTTGCGATTGCCTGTCGTGTGCTCGGCCTGCGTGATCTCGGACCGGCGCTGTCGCCGTTCAACGCTTTCCTCATCCTCACCGGCATCGAGACGCTGCCACTGCGTATGCAGCGCCATTGCGACAATGCGCAAAGCGTTGCCGAATGGCTGTCGAAGCGGCCGGAGGTGGTCTGGGTAAGTTATCCGGGACTGACGGGCGACAAATACCACGCGCTGGCGCAGAAATACGTGCCGAGGGGCTGCGGTGCGGTGTTCACCTTCGGCCTCAAGGGTGGCTATGACGCCGGCGTGAAGCTGGTCTCCAACGTCAAGCTGTTCTCGCATCTGGCCAACATCGGCGATACCCGCTCGCTCATCATTCATCCCGCCTCTACCACGCACAAGCAATTGTCCGACGCGCAAAAGGTGCAGGCCGGCGCCGGACCAGAGGTGGTGCGTCTCTCGATCGGGCTGGAGGATAAGGAGGACATCATCGCCGATCTCGAGGAAGGCCTGACGGCGGCGAAAGTTCGGCGCGTTACGTCTTCTTGATTGTACGCTGCACGTAGGCGTGGATGTAGTCCAGGGTCGCCGGCGCGCACCAGATTTCGGTCACCGCCTTCTCCGTCGCAGCACCACTTTCCGCCAAACGCTCGGTCACCGGTTGGCGGATTTGCATCTTGTTTTGGGAAAATGCCAGGGGCGAGACCGCGGTGAGTTCCTGCGCCACCGCCAGCGCGTCCTCCAGCAACTCGCTCGGCTCCGCCACCTCGTCGATGAAGCCGCGCTCGAGCGCCGCGTCGGTCTCATAGGTGGCGCCGCTGAAGGTGACCTCGGCGAGAAAGCGCGGCGGCACCGCGGCACGCACGATCTCGAAGGCAAGAGCCGGAAATGGCACACCCACCAGCAGTTCGGTGACGCCGACGCGACCGGCCGCGCGCGCCATAATGCGGCGGTCGGCGCAACAGGCAAGCACGCAGCCGCCAGCGATCGCGTGCCCGTTGACCGCCGCAACCACCGGCTTGGGATGAAAGAACACCGCGTCGAACAGCTTGTGCAATGCGGGCAGGAATTTGCGAACATAGCCGGCGCCGCCTTCGCTCAGGCGAACGAGATCGACACCGGCTGAAAAGACGTTGCCCTGCCCCGTCAGCACGAGCGCTTTCGCATCGGACACCGCCAGCTCCTTAAAGCGCGCAGCGACCGCCTCGCAGAGCCCGGTATCGAGCGCGTTGACCTTGCCGTGCTGCAAGGTCATCACCGCGATGCCGTCGATGGTCTTGACCTCGATCATGACGCTGTCCCTGCGGCGGCCGGTTTCGCTGCCAGCAAATTCGAATGATGCCACAGCCGCTCGGCGTGTACGATCGCAATGGTGAACACCAGGATCGCCGCCATCTGATGCGCGAGTGCCAGCTCGATCGGCGCCTGCTCCAGCAGTGTGACGACGCCGAGCGCAACCTGCAAGGTGACCGCGCCGGCGAGAATCAGCGCGCCGGCGGTCTCGCGCCGCATGTCCCAGGCGTCGTTGGCGTGAAACATCGCCGCGAGCCAGATCGCATAGGCCATCATGCGGTGATCGAACTGCACGGTGAGCGTGTTCTCAAACAGATTGCGCCAGGCCGGTGCGATGAACCACAGGCGCGATGGATCCGGGACGAACGAGCCGTCGATCGACGGCCAGGTGTTAAAGACAAGGCCGGCATTGAGCCCTGCGACCAGCGCGCCGAGATAGAGTTGCAAGAGTACCAAAATGGCGATCGCCACCGCGACGATGCGCAGCCGCGCTGGCTGCCGGACCGGCGGTTGCGGTGTGATCTGCTGCGCGGTCCACAGCACGGCAGCATAGATCGCGCAGGTGAGCGTCAGATGAAAGGCGAGCCGATACTGCGACACGCTCACGCGTCCCGAGCCGGCGAGCCCCGACGTCACCATCCACCAGCCGACAAACCCGAGAAACGCACCGGCACCGAAGATCGCCCACAACCGGATGCGCAGTCGCGGCGGTACCCAGCCGCGCCACAGAAAATAAAGAAACGGCAACAGGAACACGGCGCCGGTCGCGCGCGCCAGCAAGCGGTGCGTCCATTCCCACCAGTAGATCACCTTGAACTGATCCAGGCTCATGCTGCGATTGAGGTCTTTAAATTGCGGGATCGCCTGAAAGGCGTTGAATTCCGCCTGCCAGGCGGCATTCGACAGCGGCGGTACGACTCCGGTAACCGGCTTCCATTGCGTGATCGAGAGGCCGGATTCAGTCAGCCGCGTGGCACCGCCCACCACCAGCGTCAGGAAGATCATGGCAGCGACGCAAAGCAGCCACAGCCGCACGACGCGCGCGTGGTGGGTCAAAACTGAGGTCGGCTCGGCCATGGAATGGGTTGCTTGCAGGAGACGGCGCGGACCATATAGTCAGGCCTGCCTCACTGCAAATGACGCTAAACGAAAAGCCGCCATGTCGATTCGCACCCGCAAACTGATCGGCGCCTTCGGCCTGCTGCTGCTGGCGATGGTCTGGAGCCTGCTCGCTATGGCGCTGGCGCAGTCGGTGCTGACCGACATCAACGGCTTGGTGGCGGCGATCTATTACGTCGTCGCCGGGCTCGGCTGGGTCCTACCGGCGATGCTGCTGGTGAAATGGATGGTGCGGCCGGATAGAGTCTAGCGTTTGCGCAAGATCTTGTCCGAAAACCGGTTCCCACTTTTCGGGATCATGCGCTAAGAGCTAAGCCGCGTTGACGCGGCGAAAGCCGTTCCACATGGCTGTGGCGGCGCCCGACATCAGCACTTTCAGATAGCGCTGCTGCTGGAATTCGCCGTTGACCGAGATGCGCGGCAGCGCGGTCAGGTGATCGCGGTGCACCTTGAACAGCACGCCCGGCCGCGTGGTGACGGCGGTCTTGAAGCCGAGTTCGGAGGCGATGCGGAATTCGCGCGGGCCGGCGGAGGTGGCATCGCCGACCGGATAGGCCAGATGATCCGGCCGCTTGCCCAAGGCCGCCTCCAGCACGCTGCGACTCATGGCCATCTCCGCACGCACGGCGGCTTCGTCCGGCAGCTTCTTGAGTATTTTGTGATTGATGGTATGGGCGCCAATGGTGGCCAGCGGGTCGGCGGCAAGCTCGACGATTTCTTGCCAGTCCATGCACAATTCCTGGCAGAACGTGGCAATATCGACCCGGTACCGGGCACACAGATCGCGCACCACCGCACGCAACTCGTCTTCCGTCTTCATGCTGCGCAGGTAGCCATAGACGGCGTTGTATAGCTCGCGCTTTTCGCTCACCATGCCGCATGTGAAGAATTGCTCCTTGCCGTCGACGAGCAGGCCGATGCGGCTGTTCTGCGCGATCACCGCTTCGACCGCAATCCACCACAGCTCGCCGAGCCGATCGGGAAAGCTGGTGGCGATATAGAGCGCGAATGGCAATTCATATTTGCGCAACAATGGATAAGCCCAGAGTTTAAAATCCTTATAGCCATCGTCGAATGTAAGGCAGACGAAGCGGCGCTTGAACTCGCCGGTGATGAAGCGGCGGTGTATTTCGTCGAGCGTGATCACGTCGAGGTGCCCGCCCTTGAGTTTGTACAACAGCTCTTCCAGAAATTCGGGGGTTATTTCCAAGAGTCGGTTCGGCTGGAATGCACCGCGGCGTGCCGGGCGAACATGATGGAGCGTCAGGATGACGCCAACGCCGCCAAGCAGCGGGCGCATCAACTGATGCATGCCGCTGAAATACAGCGTTTCCATTCCGCTGCGGATGATGGTTTTTCTCAAGTTTGCCACGCTTCTTTCATGCCCCAGGTCAATTCTGCCGATTATTCCAACTCTTTATTGAGAAATGTTTGCGAACCTGTAGCCAAGATTAGCCATCTGGTCCGACGCCATCGCCATGAATGTGCTTGCGCTACGCTCCCATCTGGCCGCCGACGGGCCCATGCCGGTTGCGGACGGCCGTATTGCGCGGGTCGAGATCATCGAGGACATGGCCGCCACCGAGCCGCATTGGCGGGCGTTGGAACAGGCTAACAGCCTCTCCACCCCTTACCAACGCTACGACTTCCTCAAGCTCTGGCAACGCCATATCGGAGCCCCGGCGGGCGTCACCCCCTGCATCGTGCTCGGCTTCAACGCCAATCAGACACCGCTGTTCCTATGGCCGTTCGGCCGCGGCGGTTCCGATACTGCTCGTGCTGCTGACCACCGCTGCCGCCAAGTCGGCGCCGAATTTCCTGCTCCAGCATACCGGCTATTTCCGCGAGATTGTCCGCTTGTCGATCGTCAACATCCTGGTGATGACGACGGCCGTTGCGGTCGCCCGCATCGCAGATTTCGATGTGGTCGGGTTCCTGGCGGCCTATGCGGGCGCCTTTGTCACCGTCGCCGTGCTCTATATTATCGTCGCCATCCGCGGCTCATTGCGCGACGCCGCCCGCTAGCGGCAGCCGATAGCGAGCGCGCGATTTGGCGCGATTGCACTGGCGCGGAGGCATCCCTATAGTTCACGCCGTTCCGGTCGGGGCGTGGCGCAGCCCGGTTAGCGCACCTGTCTGGGGGACAGGGGGTCGTGGGTTCAAATCCCGCCGCCCCGACCACCTAAGCCACTTACAAATCTGATTATTTTCTACGACGCTCGAACGTCACGCACCTCAATTCCGGTGCGGGGAAGCACCGGGGAAGCACGGCCGCGCACCCAAAATTTTTCCATGCCCGTGCACGTGCCAAGGCAATCGAAATCCGGTGCCGGCCAAATGAGCCCCGCCTCCATCTTCTCTCCGCGCTGTTTCACTTTCAGCAGATCTTTGATCACCTCCTCGTCGCGCCCAGAAGCCATCGAGCAACCAGCTCTGCCACCACCATGGAGAACCCCGATGGGCAAAAGGAAGCGTAGCTTCTACGGTTGGGGATTTGAGGGGGACGTCGTTTCAGCAGACGAGCTAGGCTGGTTCGAGCGCGCTTGGTCGGAGCTTTTCGCGGTCGATCACTTTGACCCAGCACCCATGCCGCGAGAGTCGGAGATCACATTGCGAGCGGCTCGAGTGTCATTGCCGACAACTTTGAAGGCGTTTTGCACCACCGAAAAATACGATCGTTTGCTTCATTGCTATGGCCGCTCGGTGAAAGATCAAATCCAATTTGCGCGGTTCTCAGAGCGGCCTCTTCAAAAGACACATTGTACCCATGTATGAAAATCACTGCATTGCGGTCATCCTCATCGACCGATCGCGCACGGCTCTCCAATCAGCCGTTCTGAAATTTTCAAAGACCACGGTCTTCCAGATGCTGATTATGATTTTGATGTTGGGCACGACACGTCCAAAATGCCCGTGGTGAACTTCCGCGCACCCGGCCATCCGTTGCAGATGATCGACCTGACGGGGGCGAGCCAGATCAAGCAGAAGCTCGCGTTCGCGGGAGATGCAGAAGGCGCGTCACTCTTCGACCGGCTGATCAAGGATGCGCAGCGTGGGTTGGTCACGACGGCGCCGCTGTACGTGGACGCCTCTGGCGCAGCGCAGATGGATCACGGCGCTAAAACCGAGAAATTTTACTCCTTGCAGGAGGCCAAGATGGCGTGGGATCGGCTCCCGGAATCTCGGCGGGAGATTGCCACCATCACCTCGGTGGGCCGGGTGTACCAGCGCCAGGAGATCGAACGATTCCACTACCATTGCTCGGCTTAGCCTCAGGATCGGTCATGTCCCTTAGTTGAGTGAATGTCCGCTCTTCCGTCTCATGGCCCCCTTAATCACTTTCTAACCACCTACTCAGCGCATCAGGCTGCTTCGATGCATCGCTGCTTAAGGCCTAACACCAGGGCCCCGGCTGCGGAAATTAACAAATCTGTGTTTGGCATCTTGGGATACGCCCGCACGGCCTCTGAAAGCGCGGGATATTCAAGAATCTTATTCGAGTAGTAATGCGAAGCAAATCGGATTGCCTCGGCTTGTTCTTTCGACAGTGCGACGGATTGATTCAAACCAATTTTCTCGGCCTCTTCCAAAAGTAAATCAAGCCGGTGACCGAAAGGTCCGCCAGCTAGTTCAACTAAACTGGCGCCATTGAGAGACAAAAAGGCTTTAAGCCCTAGCTCGATAGAGTGCCCGGCGAGAAACGTGCGTGCCGGATTAAAGTTGTTTTTCCCTAGCGGAGCCGTGCGGGCGGTGTCGAGATATGTTTCCGCGAGAACAATGAATCCTGCAGGACTGAAGCGCCACGTAGTCCCCGCGATAGAAAGGTTTTCTATTTCTAAGGACGGCGGAACCTTTCGCCGTTTTCCCGGCTCACGCCGCCATTCTCTCCAACTAGCCAATATCGCTCGCTTAAGCCTAGCCCACATGTGTCCGCCTTAGCCACTTTCACTACGGTCTCACACGCAGGGACCCGAGGATATCAGAGCGTTGAGACCCAAGGTCACCGCCGCTCGCGTTTGCGCGCAATCGTCTTCCGCTTCGTATCACGGCCGAAGATTTTCCGCTTCTGCTCTTCCCACCGTTCGGCTCTCTCCAGCCGGCTGTGGGGCTTAAAATCCGCAATACTAGCCTGCCCGGTTAGAGCGCGCAGTCTACGGATGAGGAGAGGGCTTGAAAAAATCCCGAGAATGTTGGGGCGCATCATGAAACACAGCATTCGGTTGGCCCGAGAGCCGATTACATCGGAAATTTTTGGAATTGGATCTCGGTCCCATGGCCCCTCGGCCCGGTGGTGACAAATTGAGCGCGTTTGTATATTGAGCATGCCGACAGCGTGATCGGTTTTGTTTGTTCGCATGCTTTCCTCGTTGCAGATTGCAAGTCCGGGGGCGAAATGACTCGCGAGAGTGAGCCCCGCGCGTCTTTAGGCTTTTTGCCCCGGACATGCACGCGCGGCCCCCGGACCAGGTTGGAGGAAGCCGACTGACCGGAACGGCCTTCGGCTCTCGCCTCAAGCTTTCGGCTTGACCCGCCTATTACGGCGGCGAAGCGCCAGAGGCGCAACGCGATTTTTGTAGGGAGTTGTAGCGCCCGGAGTCCGACACGAAAGCCGCTGGGTTTGAATTGATTTTTAGCTTCGCGCGGTGGGCGCCACAAACCCGGCGGCCAATCCAGCTTGCTGCGCCCTCTGCGGCTTTCCTGTCTTTGTTGCTAGCTCGTGGGCGCTGTTCACGAATCTCTGCACAAAACGGTTTCGACGTGGCGTTGAATTGTGTGGGCCGGAACGTCGCCAGGTCCGACAAAATCAACGTGGCGCGCTTGGCAAATCTCCTTCTAAGTCGCAAGATGCGGGGCCAGCAAGACAGCGGCGGGAGGAAAGCGCGCATCCATGTTGAGATGGATTCTGCTTGCGCTGTTATCGGCAGGGATCTTGTTCATGGCTCGCCCGATGTCCCGGCTTGATTTTCCTAGGTACCATAAATTGCCCGAGTATTATTGGGTCAGCGATTACGGGCCGCCGGCACAGTGTCGCGAGGTCATTGTTTACTTGAAGCAGAACGGGTTGGCAGCGCTACTAAGTGCAAAGTGTGTGTACGCACGACGCTATGAGGTCTGGTGGCTGGCCGTGCAAAATCTTACACGCCTTCAATTGCCCCAAATAGTATCGCTGTTTTAAGGCGCCGCACGGCGCGATCATCGACGACCTCAGAGATTTTCACACCAATAATGGCAAGCATTTATTCATTACCGCTCGAACGTATGTAGGAGAAAATCAATTAATGGATGAGCAGTCCGCCGTCCTTAGAAATAGAAAACCTTTCTATCGCGGGGCTCGATTGCCGCAATCGGTACCTTCGTCAGTTAGCCATGACAATTTTAGACGGCATCCGTCCGCGGCGCCTGGCCTTGGCAAGTCGGGACTCACAAGGACTTCACAGTTCTTCTCACCACGCAACGCTATCGCGTTGGTTGAACTCTGGAACCTGTTAATCTCATTTATCTCTCGCGTCAGCTGCTTAATCCTCGCTTCTACCCGTGCCGGATTCTCATAAACCATCGTCCATCCCTCAACTGCTTGCCTGTCTGTGGTAAACTTAGTCTAGAGAAGTGGCGACGGCTCTGCAGTATATTCGATTGTCGTCGTCCGCAGCGCGCGCGGCGCGAGCGTAGGAAGTGCTTCTATGTTGGTGTGTTGTGGATGGCGCTACGAGATTATTTTAGGTCCCTCTTCAGGTCGGCTTCGGGTCAAAGCGGACATTCGCGCCGCAAAAAGTCATGTCCGCTATTCCCCCAAAAGCGGACATTGACAGTGCAAAATGAAATGTCCGCATGTCTGCTTTGGATCCATCTCGACCAAAATAGGCAGCTGCTTAGGGAACAGGTTGCTGTTCGGCCGGTATGTGCGAGAGAAGTGCTGGCCAACCCGCGGACAGTGTGCGCCATCGCAGCGCAGGAACTACGTGGCACCGCCCAGATAGGCCTGCATAACGCGCGGGTTGGCGGCGAGTTCCTTTGGCGGGCCGGACAGCATAATCCGGCCGTTCTCGAGAACATGTGCGTAGTCACAGATCTCGAGCCCAAGCCAAGCCATCTGCTCGACAATCAAAATGGTCAGCCCGCGCGCTTTGAGCGCAGTGAAGGTGTCAAAAATCGTGCGCACCACGATCGGGGCAAGGCCGAGCGACGGCTCATCGAGTAGCAGCAGTTGCGGGCGTCCGACCAGCGCGCGGGCGATCGCGACCATCTGCTGCTCGCCCCCGCTGAGCACGCCAGCCGGCTGATCGAGCCGCTCGCGCACCTGCGGGAAGAGTTCGAAGACCTCGGCCAGAGCACTTTCGAACTCGGCCCACCCGCCGGCCCGCAGCGCGCGGTAAGCACCGAGTTGCAGGTTCTCCAGCACTGTGTGCTCGGGAAAAAGCTGACGTCCCTCCGGCACAAGGGCAAGGCCGCGTGCGGCGATGTCATGGGCGGCCCAGCCGTCGATACGGGAGCTGCCGAACGTCACGCGGCCCCCGCCCGGCGTGATCAGTCCAGCGATGCAGCGGAGCGTGGTGGTCTTGCCGGCGCCGTTACTGCCCAGAACGGTCACGATCTCGCCGCGCGAGACAGAAAGCGAGATGCCGTGCACCACTTCAAGCTCGCCATAACCGACGTGTAGATTTTCGACTTCAAGCAACTTCACGGGACGACCCTAGATAAGCCGCGATCACCTTTTCGTCGCGGCAGATGTCGCCGGGCAGCCCGTTGGCAATCACCGCACCGTGATCGAGGACGGTGACCCGATCGGAGACATTAAGCACGAGCTCCATGTGATGCTCGACCAGCAGAATGGACATCCCGATGGCCTTGAGTCGGCGAATGACGGCGGCGAGCGCGGTGATTTCTTCCGCCACTAGACCGGCGGCCGGTTCGTCGAGCAGTAAAATGCGTGGATGCACGGCGAGCGCGCGCGCAATCTCGACCAGCCGGCGGTGGCCGTAGGCCAGATCGCTTGCCGGCACCTCGGCCAAATGCGCGATGCCGAGGAGGTCGAGCAGGGCGCGCGCCTCCGCAAGCTGCGCCTCCCGTTCGTTGCGGTCGCGGCGGGAGCGGATTAGCAAGTCCCACAGCCCGGCACGCGAATGCCGCGCCATGCCGATGAGCACGTGCTCGAGGACCGTCATGTCGCCGAAAAGCTTGAGCGTCTGAAAAGTGCGCACGATGCCGTGGCACGCGGCGACGTCCAGTGAATCGCACGGCAGCCGCGCACCGTCGAGGCGCACCTCGCCAGCATCGGCGGAATAAACGCCGGAGACGATATTGATTAGCGTAGTCTTGCCGGCCCCGTTCGGCCCGATCAGGGCGTGGACTGAGCCGCCGGCGACATCGATACTTACGTCGCCCAGGGCCTGCAAGCCGCCGAAGGCGCGCGAGACGCCCTTGATCGCAAGCTTGGCACCGGCGGTCGGGGCCAGATCGGCGCTGTCCCCGACCGGCGCTGGCCTACTTGGCGTGCGGTGGAGGTGCAGATAATCGAACAGCCCCATGACGCCACGCGGCAAGAAGTTGAGCGTGACCAAAATGAGCACGCCGTAGACGATCAGCCGGTACTTGTCGAAATCGTGCAGCATTTCCGGCAGCAGCATCAGCACCGCGGCACCGATCACTGGCCCGAACATCGTGCCGGCGCCGCCGAATAGGACGGCGAGCAGGAAAAACACCGAACTGAAAAACTGAAAATTGTCCGGGCTGATGTAGTTCTGCTGATGCGCAAACAGCGTTCCGCCGAATCCGGCAAAAGCCGCGCTGATCACGAAAACCACCACCTTGAGACGGTAGACGTCGATGCCGACCGAGGCGACGGCAATCTCGCTGTGCTTGACCGCGCGCAACCGCATGCCGAAGGCCGAATAGATCAGCCGGTACTGCACGGCGAGCGCGGCGAGGAAGAACGCCATTACTACGTAGTAGAACCTGCCGGTATCGAGCCGCAGCGGACCGATCTGCGGCTTAGGGATCGACGAAATGCCGAGGTCGCCGCCGGTGACGGCGACCCATTCCTGCAGGATCTTCCAGATGACCCAGCCGAAGGCTATGGTCACCATTGCGAGATAAGGGCCGCGTACGCGCAGGGCGGGAACCGCCAGCACGATGCCGGAAAGTGCTGCGATCACCGTGCCGCACAGCACGCCGATCCAGATATGCAGGCCGCTGGCAGCAAAAAACGGTACTGCAGCAAGCGCCTTGGTCAGGATCGCGGTCGTATAGGCGCCCATCGCCATGAAAGCGGCATGGCCGAGCGAAAACTGTCCCGCATAGCCGCTGAGTATGTTCAGGCCGATGGCGACGATGCCATAAATGAACACGATGATGCCGAGGAACGTGTAGTAGGTCCCGCTGGCGATAACTGGTATTGCCGCCAGCACGGCAACGGCGCATGCGGCAAGCAGGGTGCCAGCGCGCATCAGGCTCGTTCCTTCTGGCCGGTAACGAAAAGACCCTCCGGCCGCAGGTACAGCGCAATGATCATGATGCTGAAGCCGAGGATGTCGCGGATGCCGGTGTAGAGATAGCCGGAAACGAGACCCTCGAAGGCGCCGTATAGCAGGCCGCAAATCAGAATGCCCCTCGGGGCGGCAAGTCCCGCGATGATGGCAATGGCGAACGCCTTGAGACCGAGCACGGTGCCCAGTTGCGGTTCGGCCAGAGTCAAAGGCACAACCAGAAAACCGGCAAAGCCGGCGAGCGCGGCAGCGGATGCATAGGACAGCGCCTCGATGCGGCGCGGATTGATTCCCATCAGACTGCTAACGTCGCCACTATGAGCGACGGCGCGGAACGCCTTGCCAGAGAGCGTGCGGCGATAGAAGAAATCGAGCGCAATGAAAGCAATGCAGGCGGCGCCGACGATCAAAAGCTGCTGCGGGAGGATCGAAATCGGGCCAAAATACACTGGCTCCTTGCCAAGGAATGGCGGAACCGGTGTCGGATTGCGCCCCCAGAAGATTTCGGCGAAGTCGATCATCAGGAAACCGACTGCGAGCGTGCTCATCACCCAAACATCACTGCCGGCGCGCAGGAATGGATAGACCGAGAACCGCTCTGCAACAAGGCCGAGCAGAAATAGCAGCGACAGCACGATCGGCAGTGCGAGCAGCGGATGCATTCCGTATTGCACGTTGAGCGAATATGTCAGCATGCCACCGAGCATCACCCACATGCCGAGGGCGAAATTCAGCGCCTTGGTGGTCATGTAGGTAAGGCTGTAGCCGACCGCGATCAGCCCATAGATTGCCCCGGTGGCGATTCCGCTAACCGCAATCTGAAAGAAGAAATACATTCGGCGCCATAGAGGATTCGAATTTGAAAAACATACGGGCCCGCGCCAGTCCGGCGCGGGCCCGTCAGACCACTCTGCTAGAGCAGCTCCATTGTGACTTTGTTGATGTATTTCTTGGTGTGCTCGTCGAGCTCGACATAGGGACCCTTGCTGTCAAATTTGACCTCGAGCAGCTTCCCGTTGGTCCAGCGTGCCATGATCATGTCGGCTTCCGTCATCGCGTTGTGGCGCGATTTGGTGAAGACCGGCCGGGTGAACTTCTTGATCAGGCCCTTGAACTGCGAAATATTTTCGAGTCCTGCGCGAATCTTCGCCGGCTCGAATCCGTTGCTTTCCATTGCCGTCTTAAACAGGTAGACCGCATCATAGGCGCCAACGGCAAACACGGCGGCGCTCATATCTTCTTTATAGCGGTTCTTGTAGGCAGCGATGAAAGCCTTGCGCTCCGGCGACTGCGGGCCGTCGATGGTGACCGTCGTGCTAGTGAGCACGCCTTCCGCCGAATTACCGGCAGCTTTCCAGAACGCCGGGCCGGCGATGCCCCAGGCCGAGACATAAGGTGTGTGATCGTTCAGCTTTTCCTTGGTCTTGACGACGAACGTGTTCTCGCGAACGAGCGCATAGTTGAGAATACTCTGCGCGCCGGCGTTCTTGAGCTTGATGATCTGCGCCGTCATGTCGGTGTCGTTATTGTCAAAGGTTTCATCGGCAACCGGCGTCAAGCCGTCCTCCTTGAGCCGGCGCCGCAGTTCGCCGCGCCCGGTCACGCCCCAGCCGCCAGTCCAGGTCAGCAGGCCGACCTTGTTGTGGCCGAACTTCTTCACCATCGTATCGACCATGAAGTTGCCCTGCCCGGTGCCGTACATGCCGACGCGGAACAGGTAGTTGTCGCGGCCTTGCTTCTGTGCATCGTTCTCGGTGATTGCGGTGGCGTCGGTGGCCGGACAGATCACCGGCACCTTGAGCGTATCGTTGACGATCGGGGCAACCGCCAGCATCGAAGCGCTATTGGTCGCGCCGAGGATGCCGACGACGTTCTCGCGCTCGACCAGTTCGCGGTACTGTGCAACGGTCTTCACCGGGTTGTGCTCATCGTCGCGCGAGATCAGCACGAGCTTGCGGCCCTTTACGCCTCCTTTCGCGTTGATCTCGTCGATTGCGATTTCCGCGCCGCGCTTAATCTCTATGCCGACGAAGGATGCCGGCCCGCTCAACGCGCCGGCAAAGCCGAGCTTGACATCCTGCGCCTGTACAGCACCGATTGTGCCGAAACTCACCGCCGCGACAACGGCGGCGAGCCGTATGGTCCGTGTCGATCGACTCATCGTTCTCTCCCTTGTTGACGAGGCCCTTCCACGTTACGCCCGCGGCACCTGGCATCCGGTGTTCGCCGCGGACAATTCGTCGAGTTCCGGTTTTCTGTCGGCCCACGGCCGCGCAGCTTCAAACGCCGCGGCCGCGCTGAAGATATCGACCTCGCGCAGCGCCCCGGAGACGAGATGGAGGCCGACCGGCAGGCCTGACTGCGTGAAGCCGCAGGGGATCGAGGCGGCCGGAAGGCCGCACAGATTGAACGGATAAGTGTAGGCCACCCAGGACACAATATTGGCACCGTTGAGCTCGGGCGGAATGTCGCGGCCGAGATCGAATGCGGTGACCGAGGTGGTCGGCGTGAGCAGAAGGTCGTAGCGCTCGAAGAACTGGCGCACCTGCTCGCGGAACTCATAGCGCGCAAACACGCGGGCATAATATTCGTCAATGGTCTGGTCGAGCGCGCGGTCAAGCACCCCGACCACCGTCGGATCGATGAGGTCGCGCTGCTCGGTGAGCGTTTTCTTCAGCCGCGTGCCGACCCCGGCATAGAATTCGGCCATCCAGAGGTCGATTGGATCGTCGAACACCTTGTCGAGGCACTCAACCCGGCAGCCGAGCCCTTCAAATACCTGAGCCGCTTCCCCCGCGATGCGGACGACCTCGGCGCTCGGTCGCGCATAGCCGAGCGTGGAGCTCCAGGCGATGCGCAGCCCCTTCGGCGACCGCTCGCACGCGGCGAGATAGTCCGGTACCTCGGCCGCCACGCTTGCCGGATCACGTGCGTCGAACCCGGAAATCGCAGCGAGCAGCAGGGCCGCGTCGCGCACGCTGCGAGCCATCGGCCCGACATGGGCGAGCGTCGGCGTCGCGGCGACGGGAAACACCGGCACCCGGCCGAAATGCGCCTTGATGCCGAACAGGCCGCAGAATGAGGTCGGGATGCGGATTGAGCCACCGCCGTCGGTGCCGAGCGCGAATGGCGTTATGCCCGCCGCAACGCTTGCCGCTGCGCCGGCCGACGAGCCTCCCGTCGTCCTGGCCAGATTCCAGGGATTGCGCGTCTCGCCGGTGAGCGGGCTGTTACTCGAACCTTTGCAGCCGAATTCGGTGGTCGTCGTCTTGCCGATGATCGCCGCTCCGTGGGCCTTTACCCGTTCGGAGGCCGGCGAATCGACCGACGCAATGAAATGGGCAAGCGTGAGCGATCCGGAGGTGAAGCGCACGCCCTTGACTGCAGTGAGGTCCTTGATTGAGAGCGGCAGCCCGGTGAGCAAGCCACTGTCCTCGCCGGCGGCAATCTCCCGCTCGACCTTTCGGGCGGCCTCGCGCGCAAGCTCCGGCGTGATGGTTACGAAGGCGTTGAGCACCGGCTGGGACGCCTGCGCCATCTCAAGCACGTCCTCGACAATCTCGACCGGAGAGACCTCGCGGCCGCGGATCAGGCGGCGCATCTCCAGCGCGCCCATAAACGCGAAACGACTTCTCGCCGGCGCCGTGTGCCAGCCCTTCGCATCGCTCCGCTTGCCGATCGCCTCTCCGATCGTCACGCCCCCGTCTCCTCAGTCGAGAAACGCCACCGCACGAACCGGCGATCCGCTGCCCTTGCAGATGTTCAGCGGCAAGCCAGAGAACTCGAACTCGCCTTTGCCGACAAGTTCTTCGAGATTGCATAACCATTCGTAGTGCGTGATACCGCGGTCACGGCAAACGCGGTGATTAGGGAACAGATTGCTGTTCGGCCGGTCGGTCGATGGCCCCTCGACACCGTGCACGCGCGAGCGGTCGGCGAGCCAGTGCGTCGCTTCGGCGGTGATGCCGGGATTCGACCACACCACCTTGTCGGTAGGGTAGTGACGCTTGTGCAGGCCGGTGCAGATCAGGACGATATGGCCGTCGATCTTGACGCCGGCCTTCGTCTCGGCAGCCTCGAAATCCTTCACGTCCATGTCGCCGAGATCGGGCACGTGCTGCATGTCGAGGCAGATGGCTTTGCCCATGAACATGTCGAGCGGCATCTCGTCGATGGTCGCGCCGCCACGTTTAGTATGACAAAATGAATCGATGTGCGTGCCGACGTGATCCATCATAGCAATAAACGTCGTGCAGCCGCCGAGCGGATCGTCCGGCGTGCCGTTGCCCCAGGTTTCCATCTCATCGTGGGTGAAATGGGGAAGAATAACCGGGCGCGGAAAGAACTTGTGCGCCGGCATGTTGTTGGTGAGGGGTACCGAGAGATCGACAATTTTGCGCGCCATTGGCTTTGCCCCCAAAGCGGGTTCCTTCCATGAGGCCGGAAGGGCGCTGGCCGGGACGCGCAGATCTGGCTTGCTTCGGCGCGTGTGGCGCGAGTGCACCGCGCCTCGCCGCACATCTGGCTATCTCCGCTGACGTCGCCCGCCCGGAATTGACAGCGAATGTTAGTCCTTCGGCGGTCGATGACCAATATTGATTCTGCTGTTGATTCATGCCGGAATTGATATAGATGTATCGCGGTTTCCAGAGGCGGGGACGGCGCATTTGGTCTTTTATGCGATTGCGGCCACCGGAGAACCGGCATGAATCTGCGTCAGCTTCAGTATTTCGTCGAGGTCAGTGAACTTGAAAGCGTGACGAGGGCGGCCGAGCGCTTGCATGTCGCTCAGCCGGCGGTGACCCGCCACATGCGCGCGCTCGAGCGCGATCTCGGTGCGCGCCTGTTCGAGCGCGATGGGCGCGGCATTATTCTCACCAATGCCGGGCTGGTATTTCGGGACCGCGTGCGCACGGTGCTGCGCGAACTCGACCGCGCGCAACTCGAGGTCAAAGCCTTGTCGCGCTCGCCCGGCGGGCGGATCGACTTCGCAATGCCATTCTCGGTCAGCCAGGCGCTCACCCGGGTGCTGGTCGAACGCGTGCACGAGGATTTACCCGGTATCGCGCTGCGGGTAATCGACGGCTGGACCGGTTTCATCATCGAATGGCTACTGCGCGGCCGACTCGATCTCGGCATAATCTACGACTACACGCTCAAGGGCGACGTGCTGCGCACCGAGCCGCTCGCCACCGAAGAGCATTTCCTGCTTTGCACGCCGGGCGATCCGCTTGTCGCCCGCCAATCGGTCACGCTCGCCGAGGTAGCCACGCTGCCGCTTGCGCTGCCGAGCCGCGAGCACGGCTTGCGGATTGCTGTCGAGCAGCTCATGCAGTCAATCGGTTGCGTGTTCCAGCTTCACACCGAACTCGACTCGATCGTCGGGCTCAAGCAGCTTGCCGAGGACGGCGGGGTGTACACCATCCTGCCGCGCGGCGAAATTCAGGAAGATCTTGCCGCCGGCAAGATCAGGACGATCCCCATCACTGATCCTGCTGTGTTCCGCACCCTATTTGTTGCTTGGTCGAACGAGCGGCCAAATACCCCGCAGATGAAGGCTGTGTTAAACATCGCCAAGCGCGAGATTGCCCGGATCATCCGGCACGGCAAATGGGGCAGCACGTTTCTCGGCTGAGACGCTTGGTTTGCCAAAATTATTCGTTTCGAACTAGGGAACTCACAAAGACGATCAAGCAAGGCATTCAGCGCGCAAATGCGATCGGGGGCTGATGTTGCTACATCCGATATTCGTTGTTATCGGAGGTTAGCTTTGTCCGCCTTAACGCGTAGCCAGAATAAGCTGGACGTACGCAAGTTCTCCCCGTCGCAGTATAATACGACGGCAACAGGCATCACAGCACGCCACTTTTTTTTGACGTTTCGCGCTTTCAGCAAAAATCCACTCGAGCAGCCACGTAGAAAAGCTCCTGCCAGAAGCCTTCCCTGACCCCGTGAAATAACTGATCAATGTTTGCCGGAAGCAGCCCTCCTGCCCCACCAGGCTGGCTATAGTCTCAATTTGCTGGTGCTTATGGGCGAGAGCCGCTGTTTGATTGGACGCATCGAGGTGCGCACTTTCAGAAGCCCTCGCGGCCATAAACTTTAGGAGGCCAATATCATTGCTTGTACCGCGACGAGTATGAAGGAGGACAGCAACGGAGGGCTGTCCATCACGCCCGGCTCGACCAAACTCCTGAAGGTAATCCTCGACAGACGATGGGTGCTGCCAGTGAATAACTAGTCGTACGTTCGGAACGTCGAGCCCCATACCAAAAGCACTTGTACAAATGATCCGATCCACAAGCGGACGGCTCTCCCCGACAAACCTTTTTATCAGCTGTTCCCTCTCCCAGGCGGACGCGAGCTGGGAATGATAAAACGGCGTCTCCAAACGCTGATCGTGAAGATAATCCTGCAGCGCCTCGCCGATTTTTCTGGTGGGCACGAAGATCATTACTTTTCCACCGTCCGCCATTTGCGTACGGCATAGCTGAGATATGATCTTCTGCCGTTGACTGAAATGCACCTCCCAACGAAGCAGCGAGATGTTAGGTCGATCTACACCACGAACAAAAACTCGGGCATCGTTCACTCCAAGAGAAGCCAAAACTCGCTTTTGCATCTCCACCCCGGCAGTAGCCGTGAATGCGAGAACCGGTGGCGAGCCGAGAGCTTTGCGAACTTCACTTAGTCGCCCGTATTCAGGACGAAAATCGCGGCCCCATTGATCAATGCAATGGGCCTCGTCGATCACAAGGAAAGAAGGCCTGAGTGACCGAAGCATCTGGAGTTCGCGTTTGTTCTGAACAAAGAACCGTTCTGGTGCTGCGTAAAGGAGCTTGAAGCTCTTGTTGCTCAATAGCTGGTAACGAATCTGCTTCTCGACACTGTCCAGATCGCTGTTGATAAAGGTGGATGGGATTTTGCGCCTAAGAAGAGCAGAAACCTGTTCACCCATGAGTGCTTTAAGGGGGGAAACAACGATGCTCACACCCGGTCGCAAAATGGCTGGCATCTGAAAACAAAGAGTCTTGCCGAAACCGGTAGGGCTGACAACGAGCACGGATTGCCCGCCCAGAGCTGCCTCGACCACCGGCAGCTGGCCGTCGCGAAATCGATCCAATCCGAAGAGGCGTAATGCCGCTCCAAAATTGCGGCTCGCGTCTGATATTGCGCCATAACGATCAAACCACAACGCGAGCCTAACAGCCCACTTTTCCATCACTCGGCGCGCAAGTCGTCCTGCCAGCTTTGGATGATGAGCAGCATGGCACCCGTCACACAACGTCACCAAGTTCGATGGCTCATCCGTTCCTCCTGCGGAACGCGGAAGAAGATGATGCACATCTGCTTCAATAGCGGCGCTCGGAGTTCCGCACTCCACGCACTTGTAGTTGTCGCGCTTGAGCACGGTCTTGCGCACCGTGACCCAGTCTGGTGACCGGACACGAACAGATGACGGCAGCGACATGATCACGATCGGTTGGTGCCCCCAGATTTTGCGCGATGATAGCGCGAATACTAGCGAATGGCCTTGGCGTAGGATCGTTGTTCTGGATTAACGGATATTAAGGCTGTGCTTTTTCCCTCGAAAGCGGTCACATTCGATAACCACGGTTATTGGAGCCAAATCGAAAATAGGCTTTGTTGCAGCGACGAAGTCTTTGGTGCCCCGGTTCCGCCAAACAGAAGGCGCATTGGCAGTGATGTCCGCCGCACCGGAATTTCGTGTATGGCTATATCCCGGGAGCGGTGGTGGCACACGGTTTCTGGGGAGAGGGTCGCCCGGACGCGCGGCGCAGCATGCGGGGGGCCAAGTCGCAATTTGCCATGCGGCGCGTGCGAGCTTCGGCTCGTAGGGCGCCGGCAGCTCGGCATCGTCGCGCGGGCCATATCGCGGATGGTCGTGGCAACGCAGACGCTCAACAATT
>CAZLWN010000032.1:0-30852 GCA_964563195.1 uncultured Undibacter sp.
CCCCGGCCAGCTCACCACATACTCCTCCAGCTTCTCGTCCGGCACGTCCTTCTCGCTCGCCGCCACCCGGCCGCGCACCGAGATGCCGGCGTCGTGCACCGTCGCGCGCGAGCCCGACTTGAGCGGATGCCACCAGGCCAGATCGCGCCCCTCCGCCACCAGCCGGTAGGCGCAGGTCGGCGGCAGCCAGGAAAGCCGGCGCACGTTGCGGGGCGTGAGCCCCACGCAGTCCTTCACGCGGGCCTGGCGGTGGGCGTAGTCGGTGCAGCGGCAGGCATGCGTGTCGAGCAACCGGCAGCCGACCGACGTGAACACCGTGCGCCCCGTGTCCTCGTCGGTCAGCTTGTTCAGGCAGCAGCGGCCGCAGCCGTCGCACAGGCTCTCCCATTCGGCTTGCGTCATCTGCGAGAGCGTCTTGCGGCGCCAGAACGGGGCTTGCTTCGCGGCTTGGCTCGGCGTTTGGCGCGCGGTTTGGCGCGGCGCTGGGCTCGGGCTTTGGCTGTCGGCCATGGGGTGGAGAATCCTTAAGGCCGCCCTTGTAGCCCCCGGGCGCGGTTCCGTCATGCTGCCCCGGTCCGCCCCCAATCGTTCACTGTCGTCCCGGCCATCCTCAGCCGTCGTCCCCGCGAAGCCTGTCCCCGCGCAGGCGGGGAACGGAGACCCATAACCCCGGTCTTTCCGCATCCGACCCACAGGGGTTATGGGTCCCGGCCCTCGCTAACGCTCGGCCGGGACGACGACGACCCCGCTTCCCGGCCACTTTTCACCTCATTTTCCGTTCACCTTGGCGGTGATTAACCGCGTCGGACGCGCCTGCCGGCATTGGCCGCAGGCGCGCCGATCGGCTAAATTCGCCCCCGGCGCTGCGCCCGCGCCGGTTGAACCAAGAGATTGACGCCCTTGCGCGACCTGTTCCCCGCCGACTGGAAGAAGACGGTCAAGCGCGCCCTGCTCGGCGCCGACGCCTGGATCGATTTTTCGCTGTTCCGCAGCGCGGTCGGCCTGCGCGAGCAGTGGGAGCGCTTCTCCACCTTCATGGACCGCTTCCATGCCGCCGGCTGGCGGCGCGGGCTGAACGAACTGGTCTCGGAAGCGGCCACCTTGGGCACCGCCGGCGGCATCCTCATGCTGGCGCTCGCCATCCCCGCGTTCCGCGAGACCACCGACGACAACTGGCTGAAGAAGTCGGAACTGGCGGTGACCTTCCTCGACCGTTACGGCAACGAGATCGGCACCCGCGGCATCCGCCACAACGACTCGGTGCCGCTCGACGAGTTCCCCGATCATCTGATCAAGGCGGTGATCTCGACCGAGGATCGCCGCTTCTACGACCATTTCGGCATCGACATGCCGGGCATCGCGCGCGCGCTGATGACCAACGCGCGCGCCGGCGGCGTCGTGCAGGGCGGCTCCTCCATCACCCAGCAACTCGCCAAAAACCTGTTCTTGAACAACGAGCGCACGCTCGAGCGCAAGATCAAGGAGGCATTTCTCGCGCTGTGGCTGGAGGCGCGGCTGACAAAAAACGAGATCCTCAAGCTCTATCTCGACCGCGCTTACATGGGCGGCGGCGCCTTCGGCGTCGACGCGGCGGCGCGCTATTACTTCAACAAGTCGGCTCGCGACGTCGATCTGCCGGAAGCCGCGATGCTGGCCGGCCTGTTCAAGGCGCCGACCAAATATTCGCCCAACGTCAACCTGCCGGCCGCGCGCGCGCGCGCCAATATCGTGCTCGACAACTTGGTCGAGTCCGGTTTCATGACCGAAGGCCAGGTGTTCGGCGCCCGCCGCCACCCGGCGACGCCGGTCGACCGCCGCGACGACCAGGCGCCGAACTATTATCTCGACTGGGCCTTCGAACAGATGAAGAAGCTGGTCGACACCTTTCCGAAGTCGATGACCGAACGCGTTTTCGTGGTGCGCACGGCGGTTGATCCCGCTTTGCAGAAGGCCGCCGCGGCCGCGGTCGAAAGCTCGCTGCGCCAATACGGCCGGCAATATCACGCCGGCCAGGCCGCCGCCGTCCTGATGGACGTCGACGGTTCGGTGCGCGCCATGGTGGGCGGGCGCGACTATGGCGAAAGCCAGTTCAACCGCGCCACCGATTCATTGCGGCAGCCCGGCTCGTCGTTCAAG
The DNA here is from genome assembly GCA_964563195.1 of uncultured Undibacter sp. Classification (GTDB taxonomy): domain Bacteria; phylum Pseudomonadota; class Alphaproteobacteria; order Rhizobiales; family Xanthobacteraceae; genus Pseudolabrys. Next base: position 2,137 of record CAZLWN010000032.1, read on the forward strand.
CCTTACGTCTATGCGACCGCTTTGATGCACGGCCTTAAGCCGAGCTCGATCGTGGTCGACGCGCCGATTTGCATCGGCAATTGGTGCCCGCACAATTACGGTCGTTCCTATCGCGGTTCCATGACGCTGTTGTCAGCGCTCACGCATTCGATCAATACGATCGCCGTGCGTCTGTCGGTCATCATCGGAAAAGGCAATCCCAAGCTCGGCCGCGCAAAGATCATCAAGACCGCGCACGCCATGGGCATTCGTACGCCGCTGCCCGATACGCCGTCGCTGCCGATCGGCGCCGACGGCGTGCCACTGCTCGACCACACCGGCGCCTACGCGACGTTTCCCAACCTCGGCATGAAGGTCATGCCGCACGCGGTCCTTGAAGTGCGCAGCGGCGACGGCAAGCTGATCTGGCGGTGGGACCGTGACGGCCCCAAACCGCACCGGGTGTTGCCGCTGCACGTCGCCCAAGACATGGTCAAGATGATGAACAACGTCGTGGAAAACGGCACCGGCCGGCGCGCCCGCCTCGATGGCATCGCCGCTTCGGGCAAGACCGGCACCACCAACGCTTATCGCGACGCCTGGTTCATGGGCTACACCGGCAACTACGTGTGCGGCGTGTGGATGGGCAATGACGATTACACCTCGACCAACCGCATGACCGGCGGCTCGCTGCCGGCGATGACCTGGCACAAGATCATGGCCTATGCGCACGAGGGCATCGAGATCAAACCGCTGCCCGGCGTCCCGGCGCCGAAGGAACGCCAGCAGCCCGGCGTCATTGCTTTCAAGACCAAGCCGGGTGACGCGCCGCCGGCGAGGCGCCCGGTCATGCTCAGCAAAAATGGTGCCGAAATTCTGTCCCATCTGGAGCAGATGTTGGACGCCGCCAACCGCGCCTTGGGGCCGTTGCCGCCGACCGTTTCTAGCGACAAGCAGAAGCAGGCTTCGAATAAGAGCGATGCCTTGGCTTCGACACTGGAAGGGCGGGCGTTCGAGCGAAACTGATTAGCCGCATGCCTGCGGCCGGCGTAGTCTTCCGTACCCGAATCAACATCCCTTCATCGCCAGCGGATCGATCGTGCGGCTGCTTCTCGGAACGCTGTTTGCCCTTATTGTCGCCGCCGCTGTCGGCCTCGGCGCGACCTATCTTGCGCTCACCCGCGGCGCCGCCTTCGGCGCCTTGACGATCGGAAGTTGGACCGCTTGGCCCAAGACCGGCACCACGGAAGCTGACCCTTATGCACGGGCATCGATCGCGCGTACCGGCCGCTTGCCGATCGCGCTGGGCGACGGCCTGACATTTTTCGCAAAGACCGACGACAAAGGCCGCAGCCTCGATGGAAGATGCGACGTCATTCTTTCCGGGGTCACGCCGGCCGCGCGCTTCTGGACGCTGACGCTTTACAACCGCGACGGTGAGTTGGTCGCCAATTCGATAAACCGCTATGATTTCACCAGCCAAGAAATTGTCCGCCGCGCCGACGGCAGTTTCGAGATCGTGATCGCTCCGCGCGCGAGTCCGGGCAACTGGTTGCCGACCGGCGGCATCGAGCGATACCTCCTCGCACTGCGTTTTTATGACACGGCGGTGGGAGTCGCGACCAAGGAAGGTCGCGAGATTCCGATGCCTGCCATCAAAACCAGGAGCTGCCCATGATCCGATGGCTGCTCTTGCTGTTCGGCGGCGCGTTGCTCGGCGGCATCGTCCATCTCGCGACCATCATCATCTTGCCGCACACAGCCACCCAGGATGCCTATACGCGGCTGACGCCAATGGCTCCGGTCAATTCGGTGGTGCAACTGCCGGCCCCCACGCCCGAGAAAGCCGCGATGCCGTTCATGGACCCCGCCTTCACCAGCGCTATTTGCCGCTACGATCTTTCGCAGGGCCCGTTGAAACTAAGCGTCCCGGTCAGTCTCGCCTACACTTCGGTATCGTTCTACACGGCCAATGACGTAGCCTACTACGCCATCAATGACCGGTCCGCCGGCAGGCGCGCAATCGAGCTCGACCTGATGACCGCCGAGCAGCACAGCGCGATGCCCGAGAATGAAAACGTCACCGCCGCCGACCTCTTGATCGTGGAATCGCCGACACCCACCGGGCTTATCGCGATCCGCGCGCTGGCGCCGGCACCCGGCTTGATGCCGAAGGTGCAAAGCGCCATCGGCGGCGCGAAATGCACGCAAACTGCCGAGCCGGCACCGAGACGGTAGGACGGCGCCGTTTCCGAGCGGGACTACGGTCAGCGAGCTGACGCTAAGCTCGGCTCGCGTCCCCAGGATGGCGCGCTATGACTGCGATAGTAAACGATTTCCGCCTTCAGGTGATTCAGCGCCAGCTCGGTGTCGACCGCCTGCCGCGATGGCGTCATAATGACCATCCGATCGAGCGCGAACTTGTAGCTCGCCGCGCGCTGATCCAGTCGTGAATACACCCACGCAACGATCGCCGCGTTGACGTTGATACGGCGCAGCGCATCGTCGCGCTCGGCCGGAGACAAGCTCGACACATAGGCCAGGCTTTCCTGTCGTTTCCGGTCGACGTCGAGCACGCGCGTGGCGGTTTCGAAAAATTGCGGAAGGCGCGTCGTGTCGTTGCGAATGTCGTCGATCAGGTGGGAATAGCGCGCCGCCGGCGAGCGGTAACTGTCGCTGAACAGGTGGCTGGCATAGGCGGTACGGTCGAAAGCCTGGCTGCGATCCCGAGCGATCAGGCCGTACTCGCCGGCGACGGAATACCACTTTTGGCGATCGTAGGGCGGCTCGATCAGCGGATAAGCGAGATCGCGAAGCTGGCGCTCATCATCGGTTAGCTCGAAGCTCGAGGGCGAGGCATTCGTACCGGCGATGGCTGCGGGACTGATCCAGTCATGGATGTCATCGCGCAACAGCGTAGAGCGCACCTCGTTGAAATCGCCATTGGCACAGCCACCGAGCAGCGAAAGTGCCACAAGCGCGATAATGCGCCGGCGCCAAAAGGGCACCGGCGTCTGTGGAGGCGGCGGAAAATGCATTGAGTAGGCCGGCGCTGGGCCGGATCAGCGCTCGTTGCGGCGGCGGCGGCGGCGACCGCTATGGCTGCGGGGCGTCGGCTTAAGGTCGTTAGAGCCATCCGGGCCCCGCTCGATGCGCACCACCGGCAGGATGATCACGGTCGCGGGTTCGGTTTTGGCATCGACATATTTGCCGCCGCGCGAGGTGACCGCCTCGTCGGGAAATACGATGACTTCGCCCATTGCAGTCCCCCTTCCGTCCCGGCGCAAAGCCTGCCGGATCGGCGCCTGCCCACAATTAAAGGGGCCGCAAGGTTAACGCTCTGCTAACGGGCGCCGACTAATGTGAGGCGTCGCGTAAACCAGTAAAGCGTCGCAGGAATGCCTAAGTCCATTGCATACCCCACTCTCGACGGTTTGCTCGACCTGGCATGCCGGGACGGCATTGAAATCCGCCCGACCCTGCTGCGCGTTCTCACGGACCTCTACGTACAGAAACTGGTTCATACGGCCGACGAAGAGGTCCAATATGTCGAGCTGGCGCTGCGGCTGATCGAAGCGGTCGATGCGCCGACCCGCGTCACGGTCGCGGCCAGGCTGTCAAACTATCCCGCAGCGCCCCCAGCCATCTTGCGCAAGCTTGCCGGGACGACATCCCTGCCCGCCACGGCCGCACCGGCAGAGGCCAAACCGGCATCGGGGCACGAGCTCGTCGAGCTGTTCTTTGCGGCCAACGCCGAAGAACGCGCTTTGATCCTGACCAATCTCGACTTTGTGGCCACGACCGCGGCGCGCAAGCCAGCGCCAGCCTCGAACGACGTACTGCACCGCCTAGAGAACGCGGCGCTGCAATGCAATGCCAGCGAATTCAGCCGTACGCTGGAGCGCGCGCTCGGCATCGGCCGCGAACTGGCCGAGCGCATCGTCCGCGATGCGTCCGGCGAGCCGATCGTGGTCGCCGCCAAAGCTCTCGGCATGAAGGCCGCTGTGCTCCAGCGCATTCTGTTGCTCCTCAACCCTGCCATCGGCCAATCCGTCCAGCGCGTCTACGACCTTGCCCGCCTGTACGATGAGATCACGCAGGCATCCGCCGAGCGCATGCTGGCGATTTGGCGGCAAGCGGGCGGACGCACGCAAGGCCGCCACGAGCCGGCCACCTGGGACGACGAGCGCAGAAGTGCCCGCGTGCTGGCAACGCCCCTGCCCCATCACGCCGTGCGCAAGAACGACGTGTCGCCGTCCCGCGTCAAATCAAACGAACGTTAACCTCTCACGCCATCACGTGATCGAGAAAATGCCGCCCGGCGCGGTCCTCGATCTCGACGATCCATACATCCGGATCGAAGCGGATCTCGCGCGCCAGGCGGGCTTCGACATCGGCTTCCGGAACCGGCATCGCGCCGCCGAGCATGGCGGTGAAATAACGCTCGGCCGGCTGGGACTCATCGAATGCGCTTTGCGGCGCCGGTCCATACAATATTGCGGTGCCGTCGAGTCGATTGATGATGATGAACACAGCGCCCGCCTCCTCGGCGCCGCGCCGCCGCACGACCGCGAAGGCGCCTTCGATTTGGCAGCGGCGCATATAAGCCGCCACCCAGATGCCGGACTTCAACCGCATCGCCTTCAGTAACACGGAGTTGGCGAGCGCCGCTATTACTCCAGCGGCCGGCCGGTCATGGCCGCGAGCTCGCGCACGAAACGGTCGGAAATCTGTCCGTCGACCGGCAGCCGGCGGTCGCGTTGGAATTTCTCGATCGCGCCCCGGGTATCCTCGTCATAGGCGCCGGTGGGCTTGATTTGGCCGTAGCCGAAATCGGCAAGCGCGCGCTGGATCGCGAGCACGCGTTTTGATGGCGCAATCATGGTGGCAATCGGATCGTTGCGCGCGGACGCCGGCGCTAGCACGGGCGCAGGGGCAGCGGTCTGACGGGTTGCCGCCTTCGTGCCCGATGCTGCAAGCGCGCGCAGCAGGCTTTCGCTCGGCTCCGGATTGAGCTTCAGGCCGGCGGCCTGCACGAAGTCGCGCGCAGCGGTATCGGTCTTGGCACCCCAGATGCCGTCGACAGCGCCGTCATAAAAGTCGCGGCGGGACAGCTCGCGCTGAATATCGGAGGTAACTTGTGCTTGGCTGCGCGCGGACGCAGCCGGCGCCAACTGCAGCGTCAGCGGACGATGTCGCGGCAGGGCGGCTTCCTGTCTTGCCAGCGCCCGCGTCGCAAAAATCGGTGCCGGATGGGGCCCATGTTGCAGAAGCAAGGCGTTCACGAAGATCGCCAGCGTAGCCACCGCCGCCATCACGATGCCGACGACCTCGCGCGGATGACGCGTGATCGCGCCGCCCAGCGTGCCGGCGCCGTCGAATGGGGTCTGCTCACGGTGGCTGCGGCTACGCACTTTTCTTCACCTTAGCCGCAGCAGCCAACTCGCCGGCGTGCTCCGTCACCAGTTTGACCGGATCGGTAGCCGGACGCTCGCCGACAACATCGATCGGAAGACGCACCGTCACGCGCGTGCCCTCGCCCAGCCGGCTGCTGATATCGGTGTTGCCGTCATGCAGCCGCACCAGACCTTTCACGATCGAAAGCCCCAGCCCGGTGCCATCATGGCGCCGGTCGTAAGACGCACGCGCCTGAAAGAACGCCTCCCCCAGCCGCGGCAGATCGTCCGCGCCGATGCCGACGCCGGTGTCCTCGACCGCAATGGCGAGCCTAGCGCCGTCGCAGGTAGCGCTCACGGTGACGCGGCCGCCGCGCGGCGTGAATTTGATGGCATTGGATACGAGGTTGATCAGAATCTGGTTGAAGGCGCGGCGGTCCGCCATGAGTTCAGGCAGCCCGGCGGCGATGCGGGTCACGAGCGCGACGCCGCCCTCCTGCGCCTTGAGCGCCAAGAGATCACAGCAGCTTGCGATTGCCGGCGCCGGCGCGAACGGTTCCGGCGTGATCTCGAAATTGCCGGTCTCCATCTTCGACATGTCGAGAATGCCGTTGACCACCGATAACAAATGGCGTCCGGAATCGTTGATCAACTTGGCGTATTCGAGTTCGCGCTCGGGCGAGGCCACGAGCGCGTTGTTGGTGAGCATTTCGGAGAAACCGATGATCGCATTGAGCGGCGTGCGCAATTCGTGACTCATGGTGGCGAGGAAGCGGCTCTTGGCCGCGCTGGCACGCTCCAATTCGTCTCGCGCGACCTCGATCGCGCGCTCCTGCGTTTTGCGCTCGCTCACGTCGCGTAGCACCGCCACTACCTCGCGCTCGTCGGCCTTGGCGCCGTCGGCAGCGCGGTCGAGCGGCCGGCAGCGCATTTCGACCCAGACAAAATGGCCGCCGGGGGCATCCGCCTCTCCACCGCGACGAATGCGGAATTCGACTGAGCGGTCTTCGCCGAGTGCTGCTGCATCGCCAAGCGCGGTGAGATAAGCCGGCCGGTCCGCGACATGCACGCGCTCGAATAGGCCATGGCCAGCGAGTTCGCCGAGCGGCACGCCGAACAGCGGCTCGGCCGCAGGCGAAGCAAACAGCACGGCGCCATTGCGGCCGTGGCGGGTGATGACGTCGGTCATGTTGCGCGCCAGCAACCGGTAGCGGTCCTCCTCGGCATAGAGCAGCCAAAAACTCGTCCGCGCCAATTGCTCGGCGCCGAGCGCCAGCCCGGTGGCGTAAAGCGCGGCCGAAATGATACCGAGGGCGGCGAGCGCGCCATGCTGGCTCGCGAGCGTAATCGCGGGCGGCAGCAGGTCGGTGGCGCTGGCCATCAACAATAGCCCGGCGGCAGCGAGCGCGATCGTGGCGGCCAATGCCACCACGCGGCGCGAGGCCGAGAGCGCGGCCTCCAGCGGCACTACCACCAGCCAGATCGCCGCGAACGAACCGATGCCGCCGGTGCACCATGCCACCACCGTCACCAGACCGGTGAGCGACAGCGATGACAGCACGTGCGCGCTTTCGTAACGGCCGGTGCGCGAGAGAAAATAGGCGATCAGGATGGGCGCCACCAGCCAGCCGAAGACGCCGATTTCAAGCACGCTCGGCACACCGCGGAAGACAAGATAGACCGGGAAGCTCGCGAGCCCGGCCAGGCTGCCGAGCAGGCGCGGCGCAATGAAGGCTCGGTGGCGCGCCGCCGTCAGCGCGTCGTGCCGCGCGGTCGGATGCACCAAAGCGTCGACATAGTTCCACACCGGCGTGAGGAAACGCACGATCCTGTCCCACGTCTTGACGCAGCAGACGCGCCCCTTTTTCGGGCTGAAACCTAAGCCAACGCCACTTAAGCGAACGCTAAGGCAGGCTGGGCGCCGGCATGATGTTCGATTGCAGCGCTGGAGCAAGTTCTCGAATCGCCCGGCATGGTGAAATTTCCGTTGCCGAAGGGGCCCAATACGGCACGCAACCGCCAAGTCTTACTGATGCGGTAACCATGTCGGAGGCGCCAAGGCATCGTTGCTGCGCGGGGCGACGCCGACAATTAAAAATTGAATCAAATTCGATCCTGTCAAATTTGACGAGAATTCAAATCGCATTCGCGTCAATTTTGACCAAAACCCTCGCTTCACCGCCAACGGCCGGTTCAAGGCTGTCTGCTAGATTTTAGTTCAAAGGCGGCGAAAAGGCCGCCGGGGATAATTGGTGCGTCATGTTCTTTCTGCTGCGCATGGCGTTTTGGTTGGGCGTCGTTTGCGTGCTGCTGCCGAGCGGCGGCTCCAAACCGGTTGCCCCCGACGCTCGGATCAACGCAACGCAAGCGGTGACGCTAGCGAGCGCGGCCGTATCCGACATGCGCGGCTTTTGCGATCGCCAGCCTGACGCCTGCGAGGTCGGCGGCAAGGTCGCGGTCGCGATCGGCCATAAAGCCGAGGCCGGCGCGCGCAAGTTGTACGAACTGGTCACCACCAAAATCGACGAGAAGTCAGCGCCTACGCAAAAGATGACCGCTCAGAAACCAACTGGCCATAGCAATGGCGGGCCTCCCTTGTCGGCGCGCGATCGCGGAACGCTCACGCAGGCCGATCTGGCGCCGGCCTGGCATGCGCCGGTTCCGCTGTCGCCGCGCCGCGCCGGTCAGCCCTCGGTCTAAATACTTGCTTTTTCGGCGTTTTACCGCGCGGTCCGGAAAAGGCCGCGGGCTACGATCTCATTTGGCCATCGGCCGCCGCGCAGCCTATATATCAGGCTGAGGCGCGAGAGATGGCATGACCACGATTGACGAAATTGTTGAGAATTTCGAGCTGCTCAATCAGTGGGACGACCGCTATCGCTATGTCATCGAGCTCGGCCGCACTTTGCCGCCGCTGCCGGAGGCCGCCTACAGCGAGGCCAACAAAGTGCGCGGCTGCGCCAGCCAGGTCTGGCTGCTGACGCACGTGAAGCCGGACGGCGCCGCCGGTCCGAACCTCATCTTTGAGGGCGACAGCGATGCCCATATCGTGAAGGGGCTGATCGCCATCCTGTTCGCGCTCTATTCCGGCAAGCACGCGCGCGAGATCCTGAACACCGATGCGCTGGCGCAATTCGACCGTATGGGGCTGCGCGAGAACCTCACGCCGCAGCGCTCAAACGGCCTGCGCGCGATGGTCGAGCGCATCCGCGCCGAAGCGAAGGCGGCGCTGGCGCCGGCGGCATGACTCTTTCATACGGCACCTCCGTCGACACTGAGCATCGCGTCGTCCGCCAACCACGTGAGGATCGGCGCGCGCGCGCGGCCGTGCGCTTCGCCGCCGTAGCCATAGTGCCGCGCGAGCCGGTCGAGCGCGAGCTGCAGCACCACTTTCGCCGAACGCGCCGGCCAGGTGCGCTCGTGCTCGATCTCTTCGAGCCGCTTGAGAAAGCAGCAGACATCGACCAGCAGCCCGGCGAATTCGGGCCCAGCCGCGTCGAGCGCGGAATTCACGCGCTGGCGTGCCGCGATCATGGTTTCGGTGAAGTGTGCGACACGCTCGCCGCCGCGGCGATCCATCGCCACCGGGCTTGCCCAGTTGGAGGTGGTGCGCGGCATCAGATTGGCGCAGGTAAAATCGGCACGCAGCCGCTCGCCGGCCTGCAATTGATGCGGCTCGATTAAGGCACGGCCGCTGCGACCGCGCCGGCGGGCGAGCCAGGCGAGCGGGCTTTCGGCTTCATCCACGGTCACGTTTGAGCGGCCTAGCTCGGTCGTGATCTGGCGTTCCGCCAAAGCGAGATGCTGGCCGCGGAAGCGGTCGACTTCCGCGTGCGGCGGCTCCGGCACCTGCGCAGCTTTGCGCGGCTTGCCGCTCATCTTGCTTCTCATGGCCGCACCTGCGGGTGCGCGAGGATGCCGCGCGCGAGCGCGCTGCAAACGCCTTCGAGCATCTGCAGCAGCATGTCGATGGTCGCATCGTCGCGCCGATCCTCGACCAGCTTGCACGAATAGGCGGCAGTGGTGCGGTCGCGGTGAAACAGCTTGCCGACCGCGCTGTAGCTCAAGCCCAGCGTTACATGGGCGAGATACATGGCGCTTTGGCGCGCAAAGGCGACATCGGCGGCGCGCCGCGAAGGCGCCCGCAACTCGTCGACCGGCACCCCGAAGGCGGCCGCGATCGCCGATTCCAGCAGCCAGCAAATACGCGCGGCGTCGCCGACTGCCGGCGGCTGCGGCCAACCCCGTGGTCGGTGGTGGGTTTCTAGAAGGATCATCGGCCCCCCCTGTTGTAGGATTATTTCCCTAATTATATCGTTGACACCCCACGCAACTAGATGGTGATTCGGGGCTGCTTATCTGACATACGCAGCCTATCCCCAACTGCTATTTTACAAATTATTGTGTATTATCAATATCTTCCATTATAGAACCACCAGAGTGCGGCCTAATCCTTTGACTTCCGCCCTTTTAGCCGCTATTTCCCGATTATGGTTGCAGATCAGCACGATCCTTATGAAGCCGCCGATGCTCCTCTTAGGGAACAGGAGGCGCGTCTTGTTGCCGAGCTGGATGGCGTCCGCGCATTGCGGGCGAGCATCGCTGCGGCGCGCGCGGGCTCGGCAAGCCGCGGCCTTTATGCCGCCGCACCCTCATCTAGTTCTGAAAAACTCTCGGCAGCTACGCCAGTCATTGCTGCGGGGAAATTTAAAGGCATGGGTCTTGGCGAGGCTTGCGCCAAACAGCTTGCCGAGAACCGTGGAGTTGAACTGACCGCCAAGCAGGTGTGGGCCGCAATCTCTGCGGCAGGCTTTAGCATTCTCTCCGAGCGGCCGGAGGGAGCCGTCAATTGGGCGCTGCGGAAGCGAGAGAAAAAGGAAGCCGATGTTGTCCTTGTCGGGGACGGCAAATGGGGCTTGGTCGAATGGTATTCACCAGCACAGATCAAAAAATTTCGTGACTCGCGCAATAACGCGAGCGGTCGAAATCATATTGAACACGTAGAAAGGACTAGGGCCGGTATCGCAAACGCGAAGCGAACGCGGCTCGATCACTGGGGACGCAAACGCTCGATCACCGGCGAACAGATGGCAGAAGCCTATTACGCGATTCAGCGTGGAGCAAAATCCAAGTTGCAGGCTGCCAAGGCCGCCAAAATGGCTTGGCCAACCTTCACCTACTATTGGTGCAATTATAAAATGGAAAACTGGAAGCCCGGCGATCCATTTCCTCCTGCGCGCCGCGCCGTCGCGAAGAAGGGTCCAGAGATTAAGTTAGAAGATATGTGGCCGCGCGAGAAAGGTAGTGCGAACGGTCACGCAAACGGAAACGGGACCGCAGTGGTTTCTACGGTCCCGCACTAATCGGGAATCCCGGCTGCATCGGGCCGTGCTCACCGTTGCAGTCGGCAGCCGGAATAGTCCGGCAGGGCTTCTCTTCGCGGAGGGGCCCACAACTACCCGGCGGCAGGCACGGAAGGCCGTCGGGACTGGAGGTGCAACATGCAACCCATATAGGGTGACATGAAGAACCGTGGCACGTCGCCGTCCTACCGGCGGCGTGCCACGGCCTCTATGTAGCGAAAAAGATGTAAAGAAACAATAAGCCATTGAAACCACACGCGGAATCAAAAGGGCCACAGTATCAAAGGTTTACCGGACCCCATGAAAAAAAAGTCATCCGAGCAATATTCCAAGGCCGAATCTAAGCGGCGCTTTGAAGCCGCATTGCGGGGATCTCGGAATGTCGATCGACAGGCCAAGCCTGAGCCGATGAAGCGCGGTCGCAATACAAAGATTGATGACCCCATGCCGACGCATGACGCTGTAGCCCTAATAGAGTGGGGCAAACGGAACCTTCAAAAGTAACGAGCAGGCCAAAATATATAATATAATCAAATGGATAGGCCGAAACATTTCTCGGCGCAAAACGTTAGTCGTGTATTGACGATTCACTGCTACTGACTTATTTGTAAGTCACTATTCCCCCCGGCAGGTACGTCCTGTCGGACAGGCCGGTCCGCAAGGGTCGGCCTTTCTACTTTGTGGGGTGCCCCGTGCGGGTGGCCAGTTACATCGACGGATTCAATCTTTATCACGCGATAGCCGATCTTGGACGGCCCCACCTTAAATGGGTAAATCTCTGGGCACTTGCGGAGAGCTTGTGTCGTGGAGGTGAAACGCTGACCAAGGTCGCCTATTTTTCAGCCTACGCAACATGGATGCCTGATCGCTATGCTCGGCATCGAGAGTACGTTGCAGCTCTAAAATCGGTTGGCGTGGAATGCCATATTGCTCGTTTCAGCGAACAGACCGCGCGTTGCAAAGCGTGCGGGACTACATGGAAAGAGCACGAAGAAAAAGAAACGGATGTACACTTCTCGCTGACTTTTCTGGAAGATGCGTTCGATAATATTTTTGACCGCGCTATAATTATCAGCGCCGATAGCGACCATGTTCCTGCGGTCCGCACTGTCCGCCGTCGCTATCCAACAAAACAAACCTTTGCAGCAACCCCGCCAGGTCGTCACAACCGCGCCCGAGGGATGATTGCTGCATGTAATTCTGCGACGGCGATAACGGCAGGCCGGGTGGAAAAATGCCTTTTCCCGCAAACATTGCGCGATAGCACCGGCAAAATCATTGCGGTACGGCCCCCTTCATATAATCCGCGTTAATTTTTCTTCTGCCGCCAGCGCAGAAATCGCTTAGCGGTGAAACTGAAATTCGCCTTAGTGAGGTTGCCGGTACGTGAGACGCCTGCCTGATGCACTTACAATGGCACGGGTCGCACGTTCCCCATCGTTGAAGCCCAAAGCTTCACGGTGGTTGTAACGGAAATCATATTCGGCCAAGTAGCGGTGAAGATGCTTCTCGCTGCAATGCTGATACACACCACGCATTCCGCGTTTGAAAATCGAGAAATACCCCTCAACAGAATTGGTGGTCACGTCCCCGCGCGCATATTCCTTTGCGGTATGCTGTACCGTTTCGTGCGCGGCAAATTCAGCACCGACTACGGGATACAAGCGGCTTTCATCGGTATGCAAACGACTCTCGCGATGCACGTTATCGCGCACGATCTTCGTCACGCTAACTGCATCGGCTACTGGCACGTGAAAAGAACGAACGTTGCCGCCGCGCTCGACTAACGCCACGATAGGACGGCTGTTGCGAACCTTGTTCTTATAGGCGCGGCCTTCCTTCTCACGGCGCGGCGAAACGTGCGGCGTCTCGGGCTTGCCAAAATAGGTTTCGTCGATCTCGACAACCTTCCCGCCGCCGCCCATCGGCGGAGTCAGGCCGCCAGCCCTCATGCTCTCGCGGATGCGGTGAGCCATGAACCAAGCTGAGCGATAGGTGATCCCGAGCGTCCGGTGAAGCTGGTGAGCCGAAAAGCCCTTTTTGGAAGCCGTGAACAAGTGGAAGCCCAAGAGCCACTTGTGTAGCGGGATATGGGACCGCTCCATGGCCGTGTTCATGGTTATGGTAAAATCTTTGCGGCACTCAGGCTCAGCGCAGCGGAAAACGCCAAGACGGCCCTTACGGGCATAGGCGTGGTTCACAACCCCACAATGCGGGCAAATCGGCCCTTCCGGCCACAGTATCCGCTCTAGGGTCGCCCGGGCGGCTTCCTCGTTATTGAAATGGGCTTCGGTGTAGCTGGCCATGGGACCTATCTCCTATGCCCACAATAGAGCATATTCTGATTGGGGTGTCAACGATATAATTAGGATTATTTCCCTACATTATCGCCGAAAACATGGCAGCGGGGATAAGTCTTCTCGAAAAAGCTATCTCTCTGATAAGATGGAGGTATTCGCGAGATCGGCAGAATTGCAGAAAAAGATGTCCACAACTATAGGAATTATATCCGCAACTATTTGCTGAATCGCGGCGCGCGCAACGGGATCGTCGCGGTGGGCCGCGCCGGAAAGCCTCACAAGGTTGGCCGGAGCTATTTGGCGCGCCGCCGGCGCTGCTGGCCGAGCCCCATCTGCTTGGCCAATTGCGAGCGCGCGGCCGCGTAATTGGGCGCGACCATCGGGTAGTCGGCGCCGAGGCCCCATTTTTCCCGGTACTGCTCCGGCGTCATGTTGTATTGGGTGCGCAAGTGACGCTTGAGCGATTTGAACTTCTTGCCGTCCTCGAGACAGACGATGTATTCGGGCGTGACCGATTTCTTCAGAGAAATCGCAGGCTTCAGCGGCTCGCTCGCAGCGTCGCCGGATTTTCCAGACACCCGGCTAAGCGCGGCATGCACCTGGTTGATCAGGGCAGGAATGTCACCCGCCGACACCGTATTGTTGCTGACATAGGCGGAAACGATCTCCGCGGTCAGCTCAATGAAATTATTTCCATTGGCTGTGCTGTCGGCCATCGCAGCGGCCCCCCCTGCCCTTGGTGTGCAAGCAACGAATTATGAATGCGTCTTCTTATATTTTCAACATTACTATCGAATTCCAAGCACTGCAAGAAAAAGATGGAAGAAAACACGATTAGACTTTGACTTCTGCTGTTGCGTTACCGAATAGGCAAGCACGCGCGAAGTGCAGCCGCGGTTCAACAAAAAACCGCCCGCGGCATGCGCGGGCGCAACGGCGTTTTCGAGGCTTTTCGCTATGGATTCTTTTCGAGGTGGCTGCGCAGTTCTTCGATCGAGGCAAAGCGCAGCGTGCCTTGCGGCAGCTCAGCTTCGATCGAGCCGTCGACATAGAGCGTATAGCCCATGCCGTCGACCACGCCGGACTTCAGGATCGCGACCGTGCGTGGCTGGCTTGCAGCCGGAGCCGGGGGCTCGGGCATCTCGGGAGGCGCCGCCGCTGGCTCGCGCGGTGGCCGCTCGGACCTTGGCGCCGGTGGAGCTGCGCCGCCCATGGGACCCCTCGGCGGCTTGGGTTCGGCCGGCCACATGGCGTCGAAATTGGCACCCGGAGCTTCGCGCGGCGGCGGTGGCTGTGCCGGGGATTGCCAAGGAGGCTCGAATCCCGCCGCATGGCGCGGCTGGGCCGCGCCCGATCCATTGACGGACGGCGACAGCGAAACCTCATTCTCGACCGTCGGCGGTAGCGCTTCCGGGTTGCGCAGCGTCGGCGCGAAGAATTGGGCCGGGTGCTCGCCCATCTCGGTAGGCGGCGCCACACGCGCCTCGAAAGGTTCGCGCATGGCCGGCTCGGGCCTTGGCTTGGGCGGGAATGGGGCGTGGGCAGCCGGGGGAGTAGCGAGCGGTGTTTCAGGCGGCGCTTCGACGATCTCAAGCGGACGCCCGGTCCGGGCCGGCGTGCGCGCGGCAAGCATCACGGCTATCCGGTGTAGCTGGCCGACCGCGGCGCCCAGCCCGATGACGATCAGGCCACCGATCGTGGCCGTGGTCCCGGCCACGATAAGTGTGTTTCCGAAGCTGAATTCATTGATCGGAATGCCAAATGCAACCATTCCGACACCCGACATGACGGCGATGGCACCGACCACAAACAGCACAACTGACATTGCCGCGTTCCCCTGGCTAGCGTGCCTGCCCGGGTATTGAAATACCGGACAACTCGTTCTGACAACAGGAATTTCGGCTTTTTTTCCGGCTGTCGCGGCAATTATGGCCAAATACCAGTAATGGCGCTGACGGTTGTCCAATGCTAATCGGCCCGATTGGTGGTTGTCGATGGCCCCCTGGCTTCTTGCAACCCGGACCTGCGCCGCAATGAGTCTGCGTCGGCCGAGCCTGCGCGTCCAAAGCCGTTGCCCCCGACCGCGCCAACGCTTAATTCTAATTGAGAAACTCGCCCGGGACGCGCCGGTTTCACGTTGAGAGACCGGTTTATTCCGCAATCATCGTTTGTGGATCGAGGAGGACCTGATGTCGTTCAAGCTGCCCGACTTGCCCTATCCGCACGACGCGCTGGCGCCCTACATGTCGCGCGAAACGCTCGAATACCATCACGACAAGCACCACAACGCCTATGTCACCACCGGCAACAAGCTGCTGGAAGGCTCAGGGCTGGAAGGCAAATCGCTCGAGGAGATCGTCAAAGGCTCCTTCGGCAAGAATGCCGGCCTCTTCAACAATGCCGGCCAGCATTACAACCACACCCATTTCTGGAAATGGATGAAGCCGAACGGCGGCGGCGACAAGATCCCCGCCAAGCTGAAGGCCAAGATCGACAGCGATCTCGGCGGCATCGCCAAGATGAAGGAAGACTTCATCCAGGCCGGCGTTACCCAGTTCGGCTCCGGCTGGTGCTGGATCGCGGTACAGAACGGCAAGCTGGCGATCACCAAAACGCCGAACGGCGAAAACCCGCTGGTACATGGCGGAACGCCGGTGCTCGGCTGCGACGTGTGGGAACATTCCTATTACATCGACTATCGCAACCGCCGGCCCGATTATCTCAAGGCCTTTCTCGATCACCTGGTGAATTGGGAATACGTCGAAGAGCTGTTCGTCGGCGCGACGAAGTAGCGCCATTCGGCGTCTTGCATCCGTTATCAAGGCGGCGGTGGCCATCACCGCCGCCTTGACGTTTCGCAGCGGCGTCTGCCTAAAATGCGGCACGCGTGTCCCGCCAGAGTGACGCAAACCGATGATCAACGCCGCCGTGATCGGCCTCGGCCGATGGGGCAAGTCCATTGTCGAGGCCGTGCAAGGCAAGAGCAAACGCCTGCATTTCATCCGCGGCGTCAGCAAGGAGCCCGATCTCGTCCGCGATTTCGCCAAGACCCATGGGTTCGAATTGTCGACCGAATTCGAGGCGGCGGTCGCCGACCGCCAAGTACAGGCGGTTTTTCTGGCGACGCCGCATTCCCTGCACGTCGCTCAGATCAGCGCGGTGGCGGCGGCCGGCAAGCCGGTCTGGTGCGAGAAGCCGCTGGCGCTCAGCCGCGCCGAAGCCGAGCGCGCCATCGCTGCAACTGTTAAGGCCAAAGTCCCGTTCGCCCTCGGCAACAACAAGCGCTGCTTTGCTTCGATGCGCGAGCTCAAAAGCGTCGTCGCAGCGGGCACGCTCGGCGACATCCTCCACGTCGAGGGCAATTTCAGCAACGAGCATTCGACCCGCGTGAAAGGCGGCTGGCGCGACGATCCGAGCGAATCCCCCGGTGGCGGTATGACGGGGGCGGGTCTCCACGTGCTAGATGCCTTCGTCAATCTCGCAGGGCCGATCGCAAAGGTGGATGCAAGGGTTTATTCGCAGAAGGCGCCACCCGATCCGCGCGACGCGGCGGCCGCGCTGGTCGAGTTCAAAAGCGGCGCCACCGGGCTACTGGCCACCGTGCGGGCCGCGCCGATGTTCTGGCGCATTCACGTGTTCGGCAGCAAGGGCTGGGCGGAAGCGCGTGGGGAAACCATGCTCACCGTCGCCATGATCGGCAAGCGGCCGCAGACCACGACCTATCCGCAAGCGGATTCGCTCGGCACGCTGATCGAGGCGTTCGCCGAAACCATCGAGACCGGCAAGCCGTTCCCGGTCACGACGTTAGACATGCTAGACGTGGTTGGTACCTTCGAGGCGGTCATCCGCTCGATCGGCGAAGGCCGACCGGTTGAGGTTTCGTCCTGACGCTCAGGCCGCGTCGCCGGGGCCCTGTTCAAGCACAACGACCACTTCGGTCACTTCCGGCTCGTGCGGCGCCAGGCTGGTGCGCTTGTCGTCGCTCCAGCCGGCGAGCTTGACGACCTGTCCCGTCTGCGAGCCCGAATCGGCTTGCCCGGTCGGCTCTACGATGTTGAGTCCGTTAGCGTCGAGAAAGAATGTGTGGTCGCCGAACAGCGAATTGAGTTGATTGGCCACCGGATGATTTTCGGGAATGGCCTGAGCATCGAACTGATCTAAGGTGCGCTCGACCAATGCGGAATTCAGTTTCATTGCGCGATCCTTTGCTGGCTTGAGGAGCTCCCGGCGCGAAGCCCATGGGAGCAAACGCCAACGGATGTGGGGCCCGACACGCTACGCATCGTTGGCATCGCCGGTCTGCCCTCGCAAGACGCCCATCACGGGCAGCCGTTCACGGTGCAGCATGCTAGTGCGTTGAGACGTCAGGTCAACGTGCAGGGACCACGATGCATCCGACGCAATTTGTCGCACCACCCTTGGCGATTCTGGCGCCCCCACCGCGTCAATGCGGCGGCGCGGAACCATCTGCAGCTTGCGGCCCCGCCGGCTCGAACTCCGTTGCGCGCAATTCCAGCGTCCCGATCAAGGTCGGCATCAGCGCGCGTACCGGGGCTATGATCTTGAGACCCGCGACCGGCGCGAACCAGAGTTCCAGGTCACCCTTGCCGGCGAGGTATCTGACCAGCAGGCTGTCGGGATTGTAGCCGGCAAGCGCACGCAGCACGACACCGCACACCAATGCCGGTCCGGCATAACCGCGCTCGACTGTCATCTTGTCGATGCGCTTGTACGAGAGCGCCAGATTATAGCGCCGGCGCCCGTCGAAAATTCGCAAGGTTTTGTCGCAATTCGCGTGCGCGAATGCGTCAGCACCGACCGGAATCAGCATCGCGCTCAGCGGGTCGGTGACGTGGTGCAGCAAATCGGGCGTCACCCGGATCCGGTCCGGGTTCGGGGGAGCGCCCTTATCGTCGACATTCTTGAGGGCACCGTCCTCGAAGGTCATACGCACCTCGCTGTGACCCTCGTCGTCCGTTACGCTGGTGGTCACACTTGCTGGAATCAGTTGCCCGCCGACGATCGCGCCATTGGTGTGCACCGAGCCTTCGCCGCTGATCAGTACACTGAACACGCCGCTGGCTTTGCCGTTGGCCGAGGTCAGGTAAATCTGGTCGGAAAAGTGGACCGTCCAGTCGATTTCGCCGACCCGAATATGGGTCATATAGATGGCGTAGTGAGCCGTCATGTTGACCGGCGCCTCGGCAGCAGCGCTGGCGGTGCTGATTATGGTGCCGACGCAAGCCACCAGCGCTTTACATAGCGTTCGACGCCTGACCGTGAAGCGAGATGCCATGCTACCCTTCAGGAGTGCGCGTACTCCCAATACAATTCGCGCGCCTTGCGGTAGAGCGGCCCGGGCTGCAATGAATGGTCGTCGATACGATTGACCGGCACCACCTTGGAATAGTTGCCCGACGAAAAGACCTCGTCGGCGTTTTGCACATCGCTATACGATAGCGTGGTCTCGACGACGCTGATACCGGCATCGCGCATAAGCTTGATGACGCGCTGGCGAGTGATGCCGTTGAGGAAGGTGCCGTTGGGCGCCGGCGTGAACACCACGCTGTCCTTGCCGATGAACAGGTTGGCGGTGGCAAGCTCCGCCACGTTGCCGAGCAGGTCGAGCATCACGCAATTGCGGAAGCCGCGTGCATTGGCTTCGATCAGCGCGCGAGAATTGTTGGGATAGAGACAGCCGGCCTTGGCGTCGGTTGGCATGCATTCCAGACTCGGTTTGCGGTAGGGCGACAGCGTGATGGAGAAGCCCTCCGGCTTGTGCATCGGCGCCTCGTAGAGCGACAGGCACCAGTTGGTCGATTCCGGATCGGCTGCCACCAGCAGCGGGCCGCCCTGCTCGGCCCAATACATGGGGCGGATGTAGATTGGCGCATGCTTGTCGAAACGCTTGATGCCGTCGTAGGCGAGGCTGAGCCAGTTCTCGGTCGAGACGGCAGGCTTCAGGTGCATCCTCTCCGCGGAGAAATTGACCCGGGCGCAATGCAGGTCGAGGTCGGGCGCCACGCCTTCGAAGGCGCGCGCGCCATCGAACACCAGGGAACACAACCATATCGCGTGCGCGCGCACGCCCATGATCGGGATGTTGCCCTCGCGCCAATCGCCGTCATAGAAAGTCCAGGTTTTTGACCAGCCCGCGCCCGGCGCCATTTCGTCAATCTCCCGGCACACTCGATTGTGACCGCTGACCGGCTATTGTTGCTACGCCGGTCGTGCTTTGCCACCATAGCGACCCCACTGGGAGGATACCATGCCGGCGATATTCGTCTTCGATGCCTAC
Source organism: uncultured Undibacter sp. (assembly GCA_964563195.1). Taxonomy (GTDB): domain Bacteria; phylum Pseudomonadota; class Alphaproteobacteria; order Rhizobiales; family Xanthobacteraceae; genus Pseudolabrys. Next base: position 21,473 of record CAZLWN010000032.1, read on the forward strand.
GGCACGCTGTTCGACGTCCATGCCGCCATCGCGCGTTTTCGTGGCGAGGCCGGCCCCGACGCCGACCGCATGTCGGAAATCTGGCGCCTGAAGCAGCTCGAATACACCTGGACGTTGACACTCGCCGGCCACTACGTCGATTTCTGGACACTCACCGGGCGCGCGCTCGATTTTTCGCTAGCGCGCGTACCTTCGGTCCCAAAAGCGTTGAAATCCAAGCTGCTCGAGGCTTATTTCCAGCTCGACGCCTTCCCTGACGCGCGCGCCGCACTTCGCGGGCTGAAGGCCAACGGGCACCAGACCGGCATCCTGTCCAACGGCTCGCCAAATATGCTCAAGGGCGCGGTGGAAGCCGCTCAGATCGGCGGCGATCTCGACGCCGTACTCTCTGTCGACGTGCTGAAAATGTTCAAGCCACGGCCGGAGGTCTATCGGCTCATCACCGAGCACTACAAATGTAAACCAGACGATGTGACCTTCGTATCGTCCAACCGCTGGGACGTGATGGCGGGCACGTCCGTCGGCTTCAACGGCACCTGGGTCAACCGTAGCAAGGCGCCGGACGAGTATTTGGATTTTCCGCCCAAGCAGACGCTCAACGATCTCAGCGGTTTGGCGGCTTTGGGCTGACGTCCATGCGATGTTTGTAAGGAGCGGGCTGGCGCGGGCAAAGGCCGGCATCTATATGCGCCTCGTCCCCCGCACGGCCGCCATCCATTCATGCAATCGATCATTTCCATAACGAACTTGTCGAAGACCTACGCCGACGGCTTCCAAGCGCTCAAGGGCATCGATCTCGACATTCGCAGCGGAGAGATCTTCGCCCTGCTCGGGCCCAACGGCGCCGGCAAGACAACGCTGATCGGCATCGTCTGTGGCATCGTCAATCCCACGCAAGGCGCGGTGAAGGTCGCCGGCCATGACATCATCAAAAATTATCGGGCCACGCGCTCGCTGATCGGCCTGGTGCCGCAGGAACTAACCACTGACGCCTTCGAGACGGTTTGGAACACCGTCACTTTCAGCCGCGGCTTGTTCGGCAAGCCGCGCAATACCGCGCATATCGAAAAAGTGCTGAAAGCGCTGTCGCTTTGGGACAAGAAGGACGACAAGATCATGACGCTGTCCGGCGGCATGAAGCGGCGCGTCATGATCGCCAAGGCGCTCAGCCACGAGCCGCAGATCCTGTTCCTCGACGAGCCAACCGCCGGCGTCGACGTCGCGCTGCGCCAGGACATGTGGCAGGTGGTGCGCGATTTGCGCGCCTCCGGCGTGACCATCATCCTGACCACCCACTACATCGAAGAAGCCGAGGAGATGGCCGACCGCATCGGCGTGATCAACAAGGGCGAAATCATCCTCACTGAGGACAAGGACACGCTGATGTGCAAGTTCGGTCGCAAGCAGCTGATCCTGCACTTGCAGAAGAAACTGGACTCCGTCCCGGCCGAGCTCGGCGCGCATAATCTGACGCTGGGCGAGGACGGCAACGAGCTGGTCTTCACCTATGACACGCAGGCCGAGCGCACCGGCGTCACTGCGCTGCTGACCGACCTTAGCAAGGCGGGTATTCGTTTTCGCGACCTTCAGACGACGCAGAGCTCGCTGGAGGACATTTTCGTTGGACTGGTGAGCGACAGACGATGAATTTGCACGCGATCTGGGCGATCTACATTTTCGAGATGGCGCGCACCGGGCGCACCATCTGGCAGAGCATCGTCTCGCCGGTGCTCTCCACCTCGCTCTATTTCGTGGTGTTCGGTGCCGCCATCGGCTCGCGCATCACCGAGATCGAGGGCGTCGTCTACGGCGCTTTCATCGTGCCGGGCCTGATCATGCTGATGCTGCTCACGCAGAGCACCATGAACGCGAGTTTCGGCATTTATTTCCCGCGTTTCATCGGCACTATCTACGAAATCCTGTCGGCGCCGGTATCGGGCCTAGAGATTGCTCTCGGCTATGTCGGCGCGGCAGCGACAAAGTCGATTATTCTCGGACTAATCATCCTCGGCACGTCCTGGCTGTTCGTCCCCTTGCGTATCGCGCATCCATTCTGGATGCTGACCTTCCTGGTGCTGACTGCGGCGACCTTCAGCCTGCTCGGCTTCATAATCGGCATCTGGGCGGACAATTTCGAGAAACTGCAGGTCGTGCCGCTGCTGATCATCACGCCGTTGACCTTCCTGGGCGGGACCTTCTATTCGACCCACGTGCTGCCGCCGCTGTGGCAGACCATCACCCTGTTCAACCCGGTGGTCTATTTGATCAGCGGATTCCGCTGGAGCTTCTTTGAGATCGCGGACGTCAACGTGGCGGTCAGCCTGGCCATGACGCTGGTATTCATGGGCATTTGCCTCGCCGTCGTCTGGTGGATCTTCAAGACCGGCTACCGGCTCAAGAACTAGACAGCGCGTCGAGAATCCGCGCCCAGCTGCGGATGCCCTTGTGGAAACATTTGAGGTCGAACTTCTCATTCGGCGAATGCACCCGGTCGTCGTCGAGCGCGAAGCCGACCAAAAGCGAGTCCATGCCGAGCACGTGCTTGAAGTCGGCGACGATCGGGATCGAGCCGCCCGCCCCAACCGCCACTGCCTTGTGGCCCCATTCCTCGGCCAGCACTGAACGCGCCTTAGCCAGCGCCGGGCTGTCGAAGGACAATTGCAGCGGCGGTGCCAGGGCGAAATTGGCGAAGGCGACCTTGCAGTCGGCCGGCAGCCGCTCGCGCACGAAAGTGCGGAAGGCATCGCGCACCTTCTCCGGGTCCTGCTCGCCGACCAGCCGGAACGACACTTTGGCGGTCGCCTCGCCCGGAATGACGGTCTTAGCACCCTCGCCGGTATAGCCGCCGACGATGCCGTTGATCTCGGCGGTCGGCCGCGTGGTGGTCATCTCGATCAGCAGGCGACCCTTCTCGCCGGCGGGCTCCTTCAGCCCGATCGGCCCGAGGAAGGTCTCCGCGGTGAGGCCGAGCCCCTTGAGATCGGCCTTGATGTCGGGCGGCAGTTCCTTCACGCCGTCATAAAAGCCAGGGATGGTGACGCGGCTGTTCTCGTCGTGCAGGTCGGCCAAGATCCGCGCCAGCACGTGCAACGGGTTGCGCGCGGCGCCGCCGAACAGGCCGGAATGCAGGTCCCTATCGGCGCAAGTGATCTTGACGTCCTCATAGACCAAGCCGCGCAGTGAGGTGGTGATCGCTGGCGTATCGGCGTCCCACATGGCGGTGTCGCAAACCAGCGCCAGGTCGAGCTTGAACTCGTCGGCATTGTCGCGCACGAATTTAAACAAATGCTGCGAGCCGCACTCCTCCTCGCCCTCGATCATGGTGGTAATGGGGAGTGGCAGCTTGCCGGTGACCGATTTGTAGGCGCGGCAGGCCTCGATGAAGGTCATGGCCTGGCCTTTGTCGTCGCAGGCGCCGCGCGCAACGATGATCTTGCGCCCGCCGGGCAGCGTATCGATGCGCGGCTCGAACGGCGGCGTCTTCCACAAATCGAGCGGATCGACCGGCTGTACGTCGTAGTGCCCGTAGAACAGCACCCGCGGGCCGGCCGCGCCGTTGGCCTTGCCCACCACGACCGGATGGCCAGCGGTTGGGCGCAAGCCGGCCTCGAATCCAATCGATTTTAGATCAGCCGCCACGTGCTCGGCTGCGGCGCGGCATTGTTCTTTGTAGGCAGGGGCGGTCGATATCGAGGCAATGCGCAGCAGAGCAAACAGCCGCTCGACGCTGGCGTCGATATCCTGGTCGATGCGGCTCAAAACCGCGTCGAGTGTACTCATGACGGGCTCCCTTCGAGAGGACATTCAACCTAGCAATGCCACCGCAGGCTGAAAAGCGCGTTCAATTGGCTCGGTTTGCAAAATGTAACGGCGACACCGAGATGGATGCCGCAGTTTTTTCGATTTTTCCTTCAGCTTTCCTAAAGCATAGCGGGCGGTTGCGCTTAGCCAGACCGTCATCGGCAAGTATTGCGGACGGTATTGTTGAATGCATGGCCGTACTTCGCACCAATCACCAAACACTGACATCGATTCATAAGAAAAATCTCAAACCGCATGGCGACGCTGCCGTATCTTACATTTTACTTGACATGCAACGGCGGTGGTGCACGTACCCGTCGAAATTTTTTGCGCGCGCGACCACGCGTCGCGCTTGTCATCGCCGCTCTCGGCGGTCAATATGACGACAACCCGCCGCTAGTGCGGGGCATGAGGGGATCATGGACGAGTTGATCGCGCATCTCGTCGCTAACGTCGGCGTCGATCGTGACGCCGCGGAAAAAGCCGTCGGCGTCATCTTCGAATTCCTCCTCAAGGAAGGCCCCGCCGACAAGGTGAAGGCCCTGATGGAGCGTCTCCCCGGCGCGGAAGAGCTGATGGAAGCCCAGGGCGGCATCGACGCCAGCGGCGGCGGCGGTTTTGCCATGGGCGGCATTATGGGCGCCGGCACCAAGATGATGGCGGCCGGCTTGACCATGGGTCAGGTGCAAGGCGTCACCCGCGAAGTCATCGCCTATGCGCGCGAGCAGGCCGGCGAAGACGCGATCGGCGAAATCGTGGGAGCTATTCCTGGATTAAGTCAGTTCGTTTGAACTTGATTGTTGTGGCAAGCGACTTAAGAGCAGCCGTGGAGGCGGGGGATGTCCTATCCGATCACCGATATCGAGGGAATCGACGGCGATGCTGCCGCTATCCTCAAGTCGGTAGGGATAAGGTCGACCGCACGTCTGCTCGACACCGCGCGCACCGTGCACGGCCGCAAGCTGCTCGCCGCCAAGACCGGCCTCGCTGAAAAATCTCTGCTGTGCTGGGCCAACGTGGCCGATCGTATGCGCATCAAGGGCATTAACAAGGAATACTCTCAGCTTTTACACGCCGCCGGCGTCGATACGGTCAAGGAGCTCAAATATCGCAATCCCGCCAACCTCGCCAAGGCGATGGCCGACATCAACAAGAAAAACAAGCTGGTCCGCTTCCTGCCGTCCGAGAAAGTGGTGGCGCGTTGGATCGACCACGCCAAGAAGCTGCCGCTCAAAATCAGCTATTAGGGTTCTGCGGGCGCCTGCCGACTGCTTGACAGCCCCTCGCCTCCCAGCGCAAAGCGACCGCCATGGGCCTCGCCAGTACCCTCGCCGGCAAGCCGAAAACCCCGCAAAAACCGGGACCGGACGTGCTTTCCGCCCTATTGGCGGTGGGACGGCCGCTGGTCATGGGCATCCTCAATGTCACCCCGGATTCTTTCTCCGATGGGGGCCAATTCCTCGATCCGGCCGTGGCCATCGGCCATGCCGGCGCCATGGCGGACCAGGGTGCCGACATCCTTGACATCGGCGCGGAATCCACGCGGCCCTATGGCGGCGCGACGCCGGTTTCGGCGCAGGACGAACGGGCACGGCTCGAGCGCGTGCTGCCGGCGGTGGTTAAGCTCGGCTTGCCAGTGTCGGTCGACACCATCAAGGCGGAAATCGCTGCCTGGGCGCTCGATCAGGGCGCGGCGATGGTCAATGACGTCTGGGGCCTGCAACGCGACCCTACGATGGCGCAGCTCATTGCCGATCGCGGCGTGCCCGTAATCGTCATGCATAACCGCGAGAATGTCGATCCTCGGCTCGAGATCATCGCCGACGTCATGATGTTCTTTGAACGCTCGCTCGACATCGCGGCACGTGCCGGCATCGCGCGCGAGAAAATCGTGCTCGATCCCGGCATCGGCTTCGGCAAGACGCCGGAGCAGAGCATCGCCTGCATCGCGCGGCTTTCCCAATTCAAGCGCTTCGGGCTACCGCTGCTGGTCGGCGCCTCGCGCAAGCGCTTCATCAATGCGGTGACGCCGGCGCCGCCGGACGAACGCATCGGCGGCTCGATCTCGGCGCATCTCATGGCGGTCGAAAACGGCGCCGCCATCGTGCGGGTTCACGATGTCGCTGAAACCGTGCAGGCGTTGCGCGTCAAAGCGGCCATCGACTGCGCTAAAGAAATCGCAATATGAGCGACCGCATCTTCATCAACGGGCTGTCGCTGCACGCCTATCATGGCGTCATGCCCTACGAGGCCAAGGTCGGGCAAACCTTCACCGTCGATCTCGAACTGACCATCGACCTGGCCGCGGCCGCGCGCAGCGACAAGGTCGTCGATACCGTCTCTTACGACAAGGTAGTGGATTGCGCCAGCCAAGCCTTCTGCGCGCAACGCTTCCGGCTGATCGAGGCCGCCGCCGGGCGTGTGGCCGACGCGGTGCTGGCGGCGTTCCCGCGCGTGCAGAGTGTGGCTGTGACCATCCACAAGCCGCACGCGCCGATCGCCGCCACCTTCAGCGACGTCGGCGTCACGCTGGTGCGCGCCCGCGCCAATCCAAGATCATGACCGAGGCGTTGATCGCGCTCGGCGGCAATGTGGGCAACAGCCGGGCTATTCTCGACCGCGCCGTCGGCCTGCTCTGCGACGGCAAGAACGTGCGGCTGATGGCGCGCTCGTCCGACTATCTGACGCCGCCCTGGGGCTTTAAATACCAGCCGCCTTTCGTCAATCTCTGCATCGCCGTCGACACCACGCTCAGTCCGCGCGAATTGCTGGAGCGGGCGCAGGCGGTCGAGCTTCAGCTTGGCCGCGACCGGGCACACGAAAAGCGCAACGGCCCGCGCACCGCCGATATCGACATCATCGCCTATGGTGACCGGACGCTTAACGAGCCGAATTTGACGCTACCGCACCCACATTTGTTCGAGCGCGCCTTCGTGCTGGTGCCGCTGGCTGAGATCGCGCCCGACCGCGTCATCGCCGGGCGCAAGGTCAGCGATGCCTTGGGCGCCGTTGACGCATCGGGCATCACCCGCTTGCCCCGCCCGGGCACGTAATTTGCGTTGACTGGAATAGCGGCGCCGCGCCGTGTATGGCTGTTTCCGCCGATGACCCAAGAACTTGATCAAGCGCTTCCCCTCGCCGCCGAATTCGAGCCGGCCACGCAGGCGCAATGGCGCAAGCTGGTCGAGGCCGCCCTGAAAGGCGCCCGCTTCGAAAAACGGCTGGTCAGCCAGACCTATGACGGCTTGCGGGTCGAGCCGCTCTATGCGCGCGCGGCAGACGCCAAGCCGGTCGTGGGCCGCCAGCCGGGCGCCGCCTGGACGGTGATGCAGCGGATCGACCATCCCGATCCCAAATCCGCCAACCGCCAAGCGTTGGAAGACCTGGAGAACGGCGCGACCGGCCTGACGCTGGTATTCGCGGGCTCGCTTAATGCCAATGGCTATGGGCTTGATGCATCGTCGCAGACGCTGGCGCGCGTGCTGGACGGCATTGCGCTTGACGCCATCACGTTCGATTTCAATCTCAGCGCGCCGACGCGCAACGCGGTGCAATTGTTCGCGGCGCTTGTCAAAAGCCGAAAAATCTCGCCGGCGACTGTCGATCTGCGCGCAAGCCTTAATCCGATCGGCGGCTTTGCCGCCAGCGGCGCAAGCCCGAAACCGTGGAGCGAATTGTCGGAAACATTCGCAGGCGGCGTTCGCGACCTTGCTGCGCAAGGCTATCGCGGACCCTTTGCCGTTGCGGACGGCCGCATTATTCACAATGCCGGCGGCTCTGAAGCGCAGGAGCTCGCTTTTGCGCTCGCCGCTGCGGTCGATTGCCTACGCGCGCTGGAGGCGGCAGGCGTGCCACTCGATGCCGCGCGCGAGATGATCTATTTCCGGCTCGCCGCCAACGCCGACGAATTCCTCACCATCGCCAAGTTCCGCGCTATCCGCAAACTGTGGGCACGCGTCGAGCAGGCCTGCGGGTTAGATCCGAAGCCGGCAGTTGTCGCCGCCGAAACGGCATGGCGGATGATGACCAAGCACGATCCATACGTAAACATGCTGCGCACGACCATTGCCGTCGCCGCCGCCGGCCTCGGCGGCGCGGACAATATCGCGGTGCTGCCGCATACCGCGGCGCTCGGCCTACCCGACGCGTTCGCGCGCCGGGTTGCGCGCAATACGCAACTCATTCTGCTTGAGGAATCCAATTTGGCCAAGGTCGCCGATCCCGCCGCCGGCGCCGGCGCCATCGAGGATCTGACGAGCAAGCTCTGCGCCGCCGCCTGGTCGCAGTTTCAGGCATACGACGCAGCAGGCGGCGCCTGGGCGGCTTTGGAATGGGGCCTCGTTCAGCGCGCAGTCGCAGCCGTGCGCGCCGAACGCGAAAAGGCCATCGCGCGCCGCAAAGATGCAATCACCGGCACCAGCGACTATCCGAACCTGCATGAAGAGGCCGCGCGCGTGCTCGATGTTGCGCGCGTCGCGATGCCAAAAGAGAGCGGTGCCGTTGCCAGTATCGAGCCGCTGCCGAGCATTCGCCTGACCGAGCCGTTCGAAGCCTTGCGCGATGCCTCCGACCGCTTGCTCGCGAAAAGCGGCGCGCGGCCGAAAGTGTTTCTGGCCAACCTCGGCACGCTATCCGATTTCACCGCGCGCGCCACCTTTGCGAAAAATTTCTACGAGGCTGGCGGCATCGAGGCGGTGAGCAATGACGGCTTTCAGGATCAGGCCACGATGGTCGCCGCCTTCAAGCAATCCGGCGCCAAGCTCGCCTGCCTCACTTCGTCTGATAAAGTCTATGCGAGCGAGGCGGCCGAGGCGGCCAAGGCGCTGACCGCCGCCGGCGCAACGGTCCAACTTGCCGGAAGGCCCGGCGATAACGAGGCCCATTGGCGGCAGGCCGGCGCGAAAACCTTCATATTCGCGGGCTGCGACGCGCTTTCGACCTTGCGCGAGGCTCATGGTATTCTGGGGGTGAAATGAGCCAGATTCCGAATTTCGCCCAGGTCGGTTTCGCCGAAACCGAGGTGTCCGCCGGTAAGGCAGCATCTGCGCCCTGGCAGACGCCGGAAACCATCGCCGTCAAGCCGGTCTATGGCGAGCAAGACCTCGCCGGGCTCGATTTCCTGGACACCTTCCCCGGCAAGCCGCCTTACCTGCGTGGCCCCTACCCCGCCATGTACGCCGCGCAACCCTGGACCATCCGGCAATATGCCGGTTTCTCCACCGCAGAAGATTCCAACGCCTTCTACCGGCGCAATCTCGCCGCCGGACAGAAGGGCCTCTCCATCGCCTTCGATCTCGCCACCCACCGCGGTTACGACAGCGACCATCCGCGCGTCGCGGGCGATGTCGGCATGGCGGGCGTCGCCATCGATTCGATCTACGACATGCGCACGCTGTTCTCCGGCATTCCGCTCGACCGGATGAGCGTGTCGATGACTATGAACGGCGCGGTGCTGCCCGTGCTGGCGCTCTACATCGTGGCGGCCGAGGAACAAGGCGTGCCGCCGGCGAAATTGTCGGGCACGATCCAGAACGACATCCTCAAAGAGTTCATGGTGCGCAACACCTATATCTACCCGC
>CAZLWN010000033.1:0-30677 GCA_964563195.1 uncultured Undibacter sp.
GCGGCAAGCTCACGGTGGTCGACAACCAGGTCGATTCCTCGACCGGCACGGTGAAACTCAAGGCCGAGTTTCCGAACGCCCGGATGCAGCTGTGGCCGGGCCAGTTCGTCAATGTACGGCTGCTGATCGATACGCTGAAGGACGTGGTGGTGATTCCGACCGGCGCAGTGCAGCGAGGGCCCGACGGCACCTTCGTCTACGTGATCAATCCCGGCAACACCGTGGCGATGCGCCCGATCGTCGTGCAGAAGCAGAACGAAACGCAGACCGTGGTCAAAAGCGGGCTTGAGCCGCCCGAGCGCGTGGTCACCACGGGCTTCGCGCGGCTGACCACTGACACCAAGGTGACGGTCGGCGGTAGCGCCAGGCCTGCAGGCACGCGGCCGCGCAACGGCCGACGGCCGGCGAAGGTCGGCCAAGCGGGGCAGACTGGCGAAACGCCGCGGGGCGGCGGGTCACCGAACACAACGCGATGAGCGTTTCCTCGCCATTCATCCACCGGCCGATCGCCACTTCCCTGCTCGGCGTCGCGGTGATGCTGGGCGGCGCGCTCGGCTACTGGTGGCTACCGGTCTCAGCGCTACCGCAGGTCGACTTCCCCACCATCCAAGTCACCACCCAGCTGCCGGGCGGCAATCCCGACACCATCTCCGCGCTGGTGACGGCGCCGCTCGAGCGCCGGTTCGGCCAGATCGCGGCGCTGCAGGTGATGACATCGTCGAGCTCGTTCGGCGTCAGCCAGGTCACGCTGCAATTCGATCTCAGCCGCGACATCGACGCCGCCGCCCAGGACGTGCAGCAGGCGATCAATGCCGCCGCCTCCAGCTTGCCGCGCAGCCTGCCCTACCCGCCGCTTTACTCGAAGGTGAATCCCGCCGACGTGCCGATCATCACGCTGGCGCTCACCTCCAAAGCCATCAGCCAGCGGCGGCTGAGCGACATGGCCGACACCATCATGGCGCCGCGGCTGTCGGAAGTGACCGGCGTCGGCCACGTCTCGGTACAGGGCGGCATAAGGCCGGCCATCCGCATCCAGGCGGATCTGTCGCGGCTCGCCGCCTACGGCATCGGGCTGGAGGATCTGCGCACCGCCATCGTCGGCGCCAACGTGGCGGGCCCGAAGGGCGCGCTCGACGGCGCCCAGCAGTCCTACACCATCGCCGCCAACGACCAGATCACCAGCGCCGCCGCCTACAAGACCGTCGTGGTCGCCTACCGCAACGGCGCGCCGGTCGTGCTTTCGGACGTCGCCGACGTGATCGACGGATTGGAGAACAACAAGGTCGGCGCTTGGTACCAGGGCCGGCCGGCGATCGTCATCGACGTGCAGCGCCAGCCCGGCGCCAACGTGATCGAAACAGTGCAGCGCGTGCGCGCCGAACTGCCGCGCCTCAAGCGCGCGCTGCCGGCCGCCGCCCAGCTCACCATCGTCAACGACCGCACCGACACCATCCGCGCCTCCATCCATGACGTGCAGTTTACGTTGATGCTGAGCGTGGTGCTGGTGGTGCTCGTGGTGCTCATTTTCCTGCGCACCATCCGCGCCACGATCATCGCAGGCGTCGCACTGCCGCTGTCGTTGATTGCGACCTTCGGCGTTATGTGGTTTTGCGGCTTCTCGCTCGACAATCTGTCGCTGATGGCGCTGACCATCGGGACCGGCTTCGTGGTCGACGACGCCATCGTGATGATCGAGAACATCGTGCGCCACATGGAGAACGGCGAACACCCGCTGCGGGCGGCATTGCGCGGCGCCGGCGAGATCGGCTTCACGGTGATCTCGCTGACCCTGTCGCTGGTCGCGGTGTTCATCCCGCTCTTGTTCATGACCGGGCTGGTCGGGCGCATGTTCCGCGAATTCGCGCTGACGCTCACCATCGCGGTGGTCGCCTCGGCCGTGGTCTCGCTGACGCTGACGCCGATGATGTGCGGCCGCCTGCTGCGCGAGAGCGCGGGCGGCGGCAACGGCGTGCTCATGCGCCGTTTCAACGCATTGGTCGAGCGCACGGTGGAGCTCTACGAGCGCAGCCTGCAATGGGTGCTGCGCCACCGGCGTGAGACGCTCGTCCTGACGCTGGCAACGCTCGTCGCCACCATCGCGCTCTACGTGGTGATCCCCAAAGGCTTCCTGCCGTTGCAGGACACCGGCCTGATCACCGCAGTGACGGAAGCCAGTCCCGACGTCTCCTTCAGCGAGATGCAACGCCGCCAGCGCCTGGTCGAGGACGCAGTGCGCGCCGATCCCGATGTTACCGGCGTGGTCTCGGTGCTCGGCGTCAGTCCGCTCAATGCCACACCCAATGCCGGACGCCTCGCCATCGCGCTCAAGCCGCGCGATGAGCGCCACGACCTGGTGGGCGCGATCACCGCGCGGCTCGAGCGCGCGGTCGCCGGCATTCCCGGCGTGACGGTCTATTTCCAGGCCGTGCAGGACATCCAGATTTCCACCCGCGCCAGCCGCGCCCAGTACCAGTACACGCTGGTGTCCACCGACCGCGCCGAAGTGCTGCAATGGGCCGGCAAGCTGACGGACGCCTTGCGCCAGGCGCGGGCGCTGCGCGACGTCGCCTCCGAGGCCCAGCAAGGCGGACCGCGCATCATCGTGCAGGTCGATCGCGAGCGGGCCGGCCGGCTCGGCATCTCAATGCAAAGCGTCACCGACACGCTCAACGATGCCTTCGGCCAGCGGCAGATTTCGACCATCTACGGGCAGGCCAACCAATACCGCGTCATTCTGGAAGCGCAGCCGCGCTATCAGCGGGACCCGTCCACGCTGAATCGGCTGTTCGTCACTGGTTCCAGCACGTCGACCGGCACTGCCGCCACGGTCGGCAATACCGCGGCCGGCAGCACCAACCGCAATATCACCGCGACGCCCAATACCGTCACCAGCAGCGACCAGGTGCCGCTCGCCGCCTTTGCGCGCTTCGTGCAGACGACGGCGCCGCTCGCGATCGCACACCAGGCGCAGTTTCCGGCGGTCACCGTCAGCTTCGATCTGGCGCGCGGCTACGCGCTTTCCGACGCGGTCGCGGCCATCGCGAAGGCGGAGCAGGTAATCGAGATGCCGCCATCGGTGAGCGGAAACTTCTTCGGCGATGCCGCCGAATTTGCCAGCTCGTTGCGCGGCGAGCCCTGGCTGATCCTGGCGGCAGCGATCGCCATCTATATCGTGCTCGGCATATTGTATGAGAGCTTCATCCATCCGCTCACGATCCTGTCCACCTTGCCCTCGGCCGGCGTCGGCGCGCTCTTGGCGCTCATGCTGTTCGGCTACGACCTGTCGGTGATCGCGCTGATCGGCATCGTCCTGCTGATGGGCATCGTCAAGAAGAACGCCATTCTGATGATCGACTTCGCGATCAATGCCGAGCGCCACCAGGGTTTGAGCCCCGAGGAATCGATTTTGCGGGCGGCGCTGCTGCGCTTCCGCCCGATCATGATGACGACGCTGGCCGCGTTATTCGGCGCGCTGCCGCTGGCGCTGGAAAGCGGCACCGGCTCGGAACTGCGCAATCCGCTCGGCATTACCATCGTCGGCGGGTTGCTGCTCAGCCAGTTGCTCACGCTCTACACCACGCCAGTGATCTATCTCTACATGGAGCGCCTGCGCGCACGAATTGCGCCGACGTCGCCGCGCAAGCTAGTGCATCGCCCGGCGCGGGGCCGCTCATGAACTTCTCGCGGCCGTTCATCCGTCGGCCGATCGGCACCACCCTGCTGGCGATAGGATTATTCCTGGTCGGCGCGGTGGCCTATGCGTTCCTGCCCGTCGCCAGTCTGCCGACCGTAGAACTCGCCACCATCAGCGTGGCCGCCAGCCGTCCGGGCGCCGATCCCGACACCATGGCGGCGACGGTGGCCGCGCCCCTGGAGCGGCGCCTGGCCGAGATTTCCAGCGTCACCGAACTCACCTCGATTTCTTCGCTGGGCAATACGCGCATCGTTGTGCAATTCGACCTCTCGCGCAGCATCGACGGCGCCGCCCGCGACGTACAGGCGGCGCTGAACGCCGCGCTCAGCGACCTGCCTTCCGACATGCCGGCGCTGCCGTACCTGCACAAGCACAATCCGGCCGCCAGGCCAATCATGATCCTAGCGCTCACTTCCAAGACCCTGCCCGGCAGCGCGATCTATGACGCTGCCGACAGCGTGATTGCGCAACGCCTGAGCCAAGTTGATGGCGTCGGCGACGTTACCGTCGCCGGCTCCGAGCAGCCGGCGATCCGCGTGCGCGTCGATCCGAACCGGCTCGCCGCCATGGGTCTCTCCATGGAACGCGTGCGCGCCGCCATTGCCAATGCCAACGCGATCGGCCCGCTCGGTTCCTTCGACGGAGCGCAACGCAACGTCACCATCGGCATCAACGGCCAACTGCGCGCGGCGAGCGACTACAATCCGGTGGTCGTCAAGACAATCGACGGCACGGTGATCCGGCTTTCCGACATCGCCACCGTGCGCCCGAGCGTGCGCAACAGCCGCTCCGCCGGCTGGTACAATAAGCAGCCGTCGGTGCTGCTGATCATCACCAAGCAAGGCGACGCCAACGTCATCGACACGGTCGACCGCATCTACAAGCTGCTGCCCGAGCTCAAGCAATGGGTGCCCGCCGGGCTCGACATCGAAGTGCTGGCCGACCGCACCCAGACCATCCGCGCCAGCGTCAAGGACATGCAGCTCACGCTTGCGGCCAGTGCCGTGCTGGTGATGCTGGTGGTGTTTCTTTTCTTAAGGCGCACGGTACCGACCGTGGCCGCCGGCATCACGGTTCCGTTGTCGCTCGCTGGCACCTCCGCGGCGATGTGGGCGGCCGGTTTCTCGATCAACATCCTGTCGCTGATGGCGCTCGCGATCAGCGTCGGATTCGTGGTCGACGACGCCATCGTGATGATCGAGAACGTGTTCAGCAATCTCGAACGCGGCGATTCTCGGATGCGCGCGACGCTGAAAGGCGCGCGCCAAATCGGCTTCACCGTCATATCGATCAGCATCTCGCTTGTCGCCGCCTTCAGTCCGCTGCTGTTTATGGGTGGCATCGTCGGGCGCTTTTTCCGCGAATTCTCGATGACGCTGGCCTTCGCGATCGCCTTCTCCACCGTGGTGTCGCTATCGGTGACGCCGATGATCTGCGCCTATTTCGTGCGCAAGCCGCCGAGCCGCGACGTCACTTGGCTCGACCGCTTCATGGAGGGGCTGATGTCGCGCATGGTACGGTTCTACGATCGCAGCCTCACGGTCGTACTCGAACGTCGCGGGCTGACCCTGATTGTCTTCGTCGCCACCATCGCGCTCACCATCGGCCTTTATATCAAGACGCCGAAAGGCTATATCCCGCCGGACGACACCGGGCTGATGTTCGGCGGCACGCGCGCCTCCACCGACATTTCCTTCGACGCAATGAAGGCGCTCCAGCTCAAGGCCATGGACATCGTGCTGGCTGATCCGGCGGTGGCGGGTCTCGGCTCCTCGGTCGGTTCTTCAAGCTGGAACGCCTCGGTCAATCGCGGCCGCATGTTCGTCAGCCTCAAGCCGCTTGCCGAGCGCAGCGGAGTGAGCACGCAGCACGTGGTGGCGCGGCTGCGCGCCAAGCTCAACCGCATTCCCGGCCTCCGTGTGTTTCTGGTGCCGGCGCAGGACATCCGCACCAGCGGCCGGCACAGCGACTCGCAATATCAGTTCACGCTATGGAGCGCCGACATCGACGAGCTTAATCGCTGGGTGCCGCGCGTGCTCGCGCGCGTCAAACAGATCCCCGGCATCGTCGACGTCACCACCGACCGCGAACAAGGCGGGTTACAGGCCAACGTCGTGATCGATCGAAAGTCAGCGGCGCGGCTCGGCGTGCGCATGCAAGACATCGACAGCGCGCTCAACGACGCCTTCTCGCAGCGGCAGATTTCAACCATCTATTCCGCGCGCAACCGGTATCGCATCATCCTGGAAGTGGCCCACAAGCACCAGCGCGATCCCAATGACCTCAGTCATATCTACGTCTCGGGCCGCGGCGGCACGCAGGTGCCGCTGTCGGCGGTGGCGCACGTCGAGCGCGGCATCGCGCCGCTGGTGGTCAACCACCAGGGGCAATTCCCCTCAATCACCATCACCTACAATCTGGCCGAAGGCACCATGCTCGAAGCCGGCACGGCGGCGATCGAGCAGGCGGTGGCGGAGATGCACGTTCCCGACAGGGTCCACACCGACTTCGCCGGCGACGTCAAGGCCTTCAAATACAGCGCGAACGCGCAGCCGCTCTTGCTGCTGGGAGCGCTGATCGCGGTCTATATCGTGCTCGGCGTGCTGTACGAGAGCCTGGCGCACCCGCTCACCATCATCTCGACGTTGCCGTCGGCGGGACTGGGCGCGCTGCTGGCCTTGCAGCTGTTCCGTGCCGACCTGTCGCTCATCGCCTTCATCGGCATCATTCTGCTGATCGGCATCGTGAAGAAGAACGGCATCATGATGGTCGACTTCGCGCTCGACGGCGAGCGCCGGCGCGGCCTGTCGCCGCGGCGCGCGATCCACGAAGCGTGCCTGGTACGTTTTCGTCCGATCCTGATGACCACGCTTGCCGCCATGCTGGGCGCGGTGCCGCTGGTCATCGCCATTGGCCCCGGCTCCGAATTGCGCCGCCCGCTCGGCATCACCATCATCGGCGGCCTGCTGGTGTCGCAGGTATTGACGCTTTACACGACGCCGGTGATCTACCTGCTGCTCGACCGGCTGCACCGGCGCTGGGGCGGCGCCAGCCAGACTTTCCTGCGACGCCCTGCACGCGCGCAGCCGGCGGAGTGATCAAACCCCTAAATACCGATGCTGCACGTCGGGCGCGGCGGCGAGCGCTGCGGAAGCGCCCGACCACACCACGCGGCCGCGCTCGATCAGGAAATGGCGGTCGGCGACGCGGATCAGCGTGTCGACGTTCTTGTCGATCACCAGGATGGCGAGCCCGGTTGCCTTCAGCCGCGCCAGGCAGCGCCAGATTTCGGTGCGGATCAGCGGCGCCAGACCCTCGGTCGCCTCATCGAGAATGAGCAGCCGCGGATTGGTCATCAGCGCGCGGCCGATGGCGAGCATTTGCTGCTCGCCGCCGGAGAGCTGGTTGCCCTGGCTCGCCTCACGCTCGGCCAGCCCCGGGAACAGGCCGTAGACGGTTTCCAGCGTCCAAGCCGCGCCGTCGCGCTTGACCGCCGTTGCCAACAGGTTTTCGCGCACGCTCAGGTTGGGGAAAATCTGCCGGCCTTCCGGCACCAAGCCGAGCCCAAGCTGGGCAACGCGGTACGGCGGCAGAGCACGGATGTCCGTGCCGGCAAAGCGGATCTCACCTGCGCGCGCGGGGGTGAGCCCCATGATCGAGCGCACGGTGGTGGTCTTGCCCATGCCGTTACGCCCCATCAGCGTCACCATCTCGCCCGGACCGACCGACAATGACACGCCGAACAGCACCTGCGAGAGGCCGTAGCAGGTCTCGATGCCGGCGACGTCGAGCACGCTGTCAGCCATGGGCCACCTCCGCCTCGGCCTCGCCCAGGTATGCCTCGCGCACCTGGGCGTTGGCGCGGATGCCGGCGGGCGCGCCTGAGGCGATCACCCGGCCATAGACCAGCACCGTAATGCGGTCGGCGAGCGCGAACACCGCTTCCATGTCGTGCTCGACCAGCAGGATGGTCACTTCCGATTTCAAGGCGCGCAGCATCGCCACCATACGCGCCGATTCCTCCGGCCCGAGGCCGGCCATTGGCTCGTCCAGCAGCAAGAGGCGCGGGCTTCCCGCTAACGCCATGGCCAATTCGAGCTGGCGATGCTCGCCGTGACTCAAGGCGGAGGCCGGCAAATCGGCGCGTTCGCTCAAGCCGACGCGATCAAGCGCCGCGCGCGCAGGTTGGCGCAACTCCGTTTCCAAACGGGCATTGCGCCAAAAACGAAAGGAGTGTCCAGCGTGGGCCTGCACCGCCAGCGCCACGTTGTCGACTACGCTGAGATCGAGAAACAGCGAGGTGATCTGGAACGAGCGCGCCAGCCCCAAGCGGCTGCGCCGGTACACCGGCAGTGCCGAAATGTCATGGCCAGCAAAGCGAATGCGGCCGGAGTCCGGCTTCGACTGGCCGGCGAGCTGCGCGATCAGCGTGGTCTTTCCAGCACCGTTCGGCCCGATCACAGCATGCAGCTCGCCCGGCGCGACGTTGAGTACGACGTCGTCGGTGGCGACAATGCCGCCGAAGCGCTTGGCGAGATGATCAATCTGCAATAAGGGCTCGCTCATGCGCGCACCTTTGCGGCGGCTTCGACCTTTGCGCTGAACTGGGCGAGCAGTCCATCGATGCCGCCGCGCGCGAACAGCACCACCAGCAAGAGCAGCGGGCCGAGAATGATCTGCCAATATTCGGTGATGCCGGAGAGCGCCTCTTCCAGCACCAGGAGCGCCACCGCGCCGAACACGGGGCCGATGACCGAGCCCATGCCGCCGAGGATCACCATGATCATGAGGTCGCCTGAGCGCGTCCAATAGAGCATCGACGGGCTGACGAAATCGGTATGGTTCGCAAGCAGCGCGCCGGCCAGCCCGCACAGCGTGCCGGCGATGACGAAACAGGTGAGCTTGTAGCGATAGGTCGGAAAGCCGATGGCCCGCATGCGCAATTCGTTCGAGCGAGCGCCCTGGATCACCATGCCGAAGCGCGAATTGAGCAGCCGCCACACCAAATAAACTGCCGCCAACAGCAGCGCGAGACAGACGTAATAGAACTGCGTCTTGTCGGTTAGGTTGAGCGACGCAAAGAACTGGCTGCGTTTCTGGATGGTAAGGCCATCGTCGCCGCCATAGCGCGCGAGGCCGGCGATGATGTAATAGGCCATCTGCGCGAAGGCCAAGGTGATCATGATGAAATAGACGCCGCGCGTGCGCAGGGACAGCGCGCCGACCACCAGCGCGAACAGCGCCGAGGCGGCGAGCGCCGTCGGCCATTGCACAAAACCGGAATAGACGTGCTCGAAGGCCAGCATGCCGACCGCGTAGCCGCCGATACCAAGATACGCGGCGTGGCCGAAGCTCATCATGCCGCCGAAGCCGAGGATCAGGTTGAGACTGACGGCGGCGAGCGCCAGGATCACGATGCGCGTGAACAGCGTGAGCAGGAACAGATCATCGGCGAGCGTGGCATAGACCGGCAGCAGCGCCAGCACGAGAAAAAGCGCCACTGCGACGAAGGTGCGGAGGTTGAGTTGCGCGATCATTTACCGCCCGCCGAGAACAGGCCCTCGGGCTTGACCACCAGCACGATCGCCATCAACAGATAGATCAGCATGGAGGACAGCGCCGGCGCCGCGGTGGCGGCCGCTTCCCGGCTCAGCACCATACGCAAGAGGTCGGGGAAATAGGCGCGGCCGAGCGTATCGACAAAGCCGACAAAGAGGGCCGCCACGAACGAGCCACGCACCGAGCCGATGCCGCCGATGACGGTGATGACGAAGGCGATGATGAGGATGTTCTCGCCCATGCCGATCTGCACGGTGAGGATCGGCGCCTGCATCAGCCCGGCCAGTCCTGCGAGCGCGGCGCCGAGGCCGAACACCAGCGTGAACAGCAGCTTGATGTTGACGCCGAGCGCGCCCACCATTTCGCGGTTGCTGGCGCCTGCGCGGATCAGCATGCCGATGCGCGTGCGCATCACTAGGACATATAGAAAGATCGCGACCGTAAGCGTCACCACGATGATGGAAAATTTGTAGGCCGAATATTGGATGCCCGGCAGGATCTGAATCGACGTGTTGAGCCAAGACGGCAGCGGCAGGCTCATGCCCTCCGCGCCCCAGATCAGCCGCACCGCTTCATTGAAGAACAAGATCAGGCCGAAGGTGGCGAGCACGTGGTCGAGATGATCGCGGCCGTAAAGCCTGCGCATGGCGATCACCTCCACCGCCATGCCGACCAGCAGCGTCGCTACCAGCGCGAGCACCGCGCCCAGCACGAAGCTGCCCGTCCAGGCCGCGAAGGTGGCGGCAAAATAGGCGCCGATCATATAGAGCGAGCCGTGCGCCAGGTTGACCAGGTCCATAATGCCGAACACCAACGTCAGCCCGGCCGCCAGCAGGAACAGCAGCAGCCCGAAATGCAAACCGTTGAGGCATTGCTCGATGAACAGCGTCATGACGCGCCGGTGTTGAAATCCGCTTGTATCACAACAAGCAAGCGGCGGCAGCGCGAGCGCGCCGCCGCCGTCGTGCGGACGCCCGGATCACTTCATCGGGCACTGTTTGTGGAAGGCGTCCTGGTTGTCCTTGACGATGGTGGCAACGGTTTTCAGCACGTAGTCGTTGCCCTGCTTCACCACGTCCTGCAGGTAGAAGGCCTGGATCGGGAAGTGATTGTTGTTGTACCTGAAGTCGCCGCGTACCGACTTGAAGTCCGCCTTTTTGAGCGCGGCACGCACCGCATCCTTGTCGGACAGCTTGCCGTGTACGGCCGCCACTGCCGAGGCGATCAGATTGGCCGCGTCATAGCTCTGCGCGCCGTAGAACGACGGCTTTTTGCCTTTGTACTTCTTGATGAAGTCGGCGACGAACTTCTTGTTGGTCGCGTTCGGCAGGTCGTTCACCCATTCCTGCGCGCCCGGCACGCCGAGCGCCAGGTCCTTCTGCAGCGGCAGCGACAGCTCGTCGATGGTGAACGCCGTATAGAGCGGGATCTTGCCCTTCAGCCCCGCCTGCGCGTACTGGCTCAGGAACTGCACGCCGGCTTTGCCCGGATAGAACACGAAGATCGCTTCCGGATTGGCGGCCTTGGCTTTCGCCAGCTCGGCCGAGAAGTCGAGCTGCGTCGGCCACTTGGTCAATTCTTCGCCGACGATCTTGCCCTTGAAGGTGGCGGCGACGCCCGCCAGCATGTCCTTGCCGGCCGCATAGTTCGGGCCGATCAGGAACGCGCTCTTCACACCCTTCTGGTTCATGTAGAGACCCATGGCCTGCGGCGTCTGGTCGTTCTGCCACGAGGTCGAGAAGAAATAGGGCGAGCAGCCTTCGCCGGCGAGCTGGTGCGGGCCGGCATTGGAGCTGATCAGGAAGGTCTTGGAATCGAAGGCGGGCTTGACCGAAGCCAGCAGCACGTTCGACCAGATGTAGCCGACCAGGAAGTCGACGTGGTCGGACTGGATCAGCTTCTGGGTCTTTTGCAAGCCGATGGCCGGCTTGAAGCCGTCGTCTTCATAGATCACCTCGACCGGCAGGCCACCCATCTTGCGGCCCATGTGATCGAGCGCGAGCTCGAAACTATCGCGCATGTTGTTGCCGATCACCGCGACCGGGCCGCTGAAGGTCGAAATGAAGCCGATCTTGACCGATTTGTTTTGGGCCATAGCCGGGCCCGTTGCGAGCAGCAAAGCGGCGCTCGCGGCCAGCAAAGTTTTACGCATTGGTTATCCTCCCCGGGCCGCTTTCGGCC
This sequence comes from uncultured Undibacter sp., assembly GCA_964563195.1. Classification (GTDB taxonomy): domain Bacteria; phylum Pseudomonadota; class Alphaproteobacteria; order Rhizobiales; family Xanthobacteraceae; genus Pseudolabrys. The sequence goes on from CAZLWN010000033.1 coordinate 11,435, forward strand.
CTTGTTGTCCGATGCCCTAATCTACCGGCATCGGCGGGGAAACGTCCACCCGCGCCAAGGCCGCGCTTGCGCGGGAAGTCAAAACGGCCAGCATTCCGGGCTTATTGGCTAGGCGGCCGCGACCGACTGACCGCAACGACGGGCATTTTGCACCGTCATCTGCCGGTCCCACGCAGGACCTGGCGGAAAAATAATGCCAAAGGGTGGGTTCATGCGTTGCCCAGGCCGGTGCCGTTCCCGCCGATAGCGCGCACTACGCCACTGGCGCTGCCTGCATGCGTCGCATCTCACGAAACGAAACGAGTTGTTTGGCATGCTCGTCCCACAGCACCAGGCGCACGCACTTGATGCTCTCCCACAAGGTCAGCCGGCCGATCTGGTCCAGCTCGGGATGATCATGCAGGACGCGCGGCAGCCGGTAATACGGAATGCGGCTGCACAGATGATGCACGTGGTGGATGCCGATATTGGCGGTGAACCAGCGTAGCACGCCCGGCAGCACGTAATGCGAGCTGCCGTGCAGCGCGACCTGGTGCAAATCCCAGGACTCGTTGTCGGCCCATATTGTATGCTCGAACTGATGCTGCACGTAGAACAGCCAGACGCCCATGGTCGCCGCCAGCAGCATGATCGGCAGATGCACTAGCAAGAAGGGTCCGATCCCGATCAGCCAGATCAAAAAGGCGACAATCACCGCAGCCGCGAAATTGGTGCCCATTGTGCTGAGCCACGGCATCCAGCCGGCGCGCATGAGCCCGATCGGCAGGCGGTGACGCAAGATGAAAAGATAAGCGGGCCCGATACCGAACATTACCGCCGGATGGCGATAGAGCCGGTATTTGAGCCGGCGCCAGTGCGACAGCGCCAAATATTCGCGCACCGTCAGCGTGTCGATATCGCCAATGCCGCGGCGATCGAGATTGCCGGAGGAGGCATGATGAATGGCGTGGGTGCGCCGCCAGAAATCGTAGGGCGTGAGCGTGAGCACGCCCAGCGCGCGGCCGATCCAATCATTGATGACGCGATGGCGGAAGAAGGCGCCGTGTCCGCAATCGTGCTGAATCATGAACAGGCGCACCAGGAAACCCGCCGCCGGCACCGCCAGTAGCAGGGTCAGCCACCAATATCCGAACGAATAGGACAACCACATCAGTACCCAGAGCGCAGCCAGCGGCCCGAAGGAGATGGCGAGCTCGATCACGCTGCGCCCATGGCTGGGCTCGCGATAGCGCAAAAAGATTTGCGACCAGTTGCGGGCCTCGCCCAACGCGGGCAGATTGGCCTGGCTTTGTCCCTTGCTCAAGCTGATATCCTTTGCGTGTATGCCTGCGGTAATAACCGCAAGGCCGGATAGGCTGTTGTGCCCATTCGCGTCTCAGGGGAATGACAGATTGTTAGCAGATTATCGAGGCTTTTTTCTGTCCACAATTGAACATAGCGGCATCGGTGGCCGACAGTCCGGCCTTAGTGTCGCAGGAGCCAATGCATGACCCCCACTGTCGCCATCATCGCGCCGGGCAATATGGGCGCCGGCGTGGCCAAGCGCCTGACCGACAACAAGGTGACGGTGCTGACCGCCCTCGCCGGCCGCAGCGCCGCCAGTAGCGAACGCGCGCGTGCAGCCGGCATGAGCGCCGTCTCCGAGCGCGAGCTGGCGGAAGCCGATTTTCTCTTGTCGATCATGCCGCCGGGCGAGGCGCTGGCGTTGGCGCGGCGGCTCACCCCGGTGCTCACCGCCGCCAACAAGAAGCCGACTTACGTTGAATGCAACGCCGTCAGCCCGCAGACCATGCTCAAGATCGCCGACGTGATCGACAAGACCGGCTGCCCCTTCGTCGCCGCCGCCATCATCGGGCCGCCGCCCAAGCCCGGCACCAGCAACACCAAGTTCTACGCCTCCGGCGGGGCGGCCAAGAATTTCGCGAAGCTCAACGATTGCGGATTGATCGTACGCGTGCTTGACGGCGATCTCACAGGCGCCCATGCGCTGAAAATGTCCTACGCCGGCATTACCAAGGGCTTCACCGCGCTGGGCGCCGCCATGATGCTCGCCGCCACCCGCGGCGGCGCGGCCGAGGCGCTGAAGGCGGAATTGGCCGAAAGCCAGCAGCCGCTGCTCGGATATCTTTCCCGACAGACGCCGGGCATGTACGGCAAGGCCTATCGCTGGGTGGCCGAGCTCGATGAGATTGCTTCGTTTGTCGGCGGCGACCATCCCGAGCACGAAATGCTGGCCGCCGCCGCGCGTCTGTACGAACGCATCGCCGATGATTTCGCGGGAGAGAAGAAGGAGATCGGGGAGCTCGATCGGTTCCTCAAATCGCCATGAGCGACCAACCCATCCTCGTCGAGCAGCTCACCGGCTACCGCATCATCACCTTCAACCGGCCGGACAAACTCAACGCCTTCAACGAAGCCATGCATCAGGCACTGCGCGCGGCCATCGCCGCGGCCGAAGCCGACGACAATTGCCGCGCGTTGATGATCACCGGCAATGGCCGCGGTTTCTGCGCCGGGCAGGACTTGGCCGACCGCCTCGCCGCGCCGGGCGAAACCGTCGCGCTCGGCGGCACGCTGGAGCAGCACTACAATCCGCTGGTGCGCAAATTGCGTGAACTCCCCTTCCCGGTGGTCGCCGCGGTCAACGGCGTCGCCGCCGGCGCCGGCGCCAATATCGCGCTCGCCTGCGACATCGTCGTCGCCGGCAAGTCCGCAAGCTTCATCCAATCCTTCGCCCGCGTCGGACTGATCCCGGACTCCGGCGGCACCTGGTTGCTGCCGCGCCTGGCCGGAGACGCCCGTGCGCGCGGGCTGGCGCTGCTGGCGCAGGAACTGCCCGCAGAAAAAGCCGCGGAATGGGGCCTGATCTGGCGCTGCGTGGCCGACAACGCGCTCATCTACGAAGCACGCCGCATCTGCGAGCATTTCGCCGTCGCGCCGACGCAAGGCCTGGCGCTGATAAAGCGCGCGCTCAACGCCTCGGCGGCCAATACCCTCGACGCCCAGCTCGATCTCGAGCGCGACCTGCAGCGCGAAGCGAGCCTCAACCCCGACTATGCCGAGGGCGTGCGCGCCTTCATGGAAAAGCGCAAGCCCAATTTCACCGGCCGCAAGGGCAAGGGCTGAGGGCCCTGCGTTGACTTGGCCGAAGCGAGATCGTTAGCATGCAAGCGATCTCGGGGGTCTTGGCGTCAATGAAACCCGCACCGTTCATCCGTCACGTTCCGCGAACGGTTGCCGAGGCGGTCGAGATTCTCAGCCGTGTGGCGCCGCAGGACGGCCGCGTGCTGGCGGGCGGGCAGAGCCTCGTGCCGATCATGGCGTTCCGGCTGGCTAAACCTGCGCATCTGGTCGACATCAACGATATCGCCGAGCTCGGCAAGATCGCCAGCGACGGCAAGATGCTGAGCATCGGCGCCTGCGTGCGCCACGCCGCGTTTCATAAAGCAGTGGCCGAGGGGCCGCTCGGCGCGCTGCTCACGCAGGTCGCGCGCCACATCGCGCATGTTCCGATCCGCACCCGCGGCACTTTCTGCGGCAGCATCGCCCATGCCGATCCTTCGGCGGAATGGTGCCTGGTCGCCGCCACGCTCGACGCCACCATGGTGGCGAAGAGCACGCGCGGCGAGCGGTTGATCGCGGCCAAGGACTATTTCGAAGGCATTATGAGTACGGCACTGGCCGAGGACGAATTGCTGGCGGAAATTCGGCTGCCGCTGCCGGCGGCCGACACCCAGTTCGGCTTCAACGAATTCAACCGCCGCGCCGGCGATTTCGCCATGAGCGCGGCGCTCGTAACCTATCGTCTCGCTGGCGGCAAGATAGCGGAGGCGCGCGTCGGCGTCGGCGGCGCCGAGCCGTTCCCGCGCCGCGTCGCGCAAGCCGAGGCCGCGTTGAACGGCCAGGCGCCGGGCGACAGGGTCTTTCGCGCGGCCGCGGAAGCGGCTGCCAGCGCCATCGATGCTATGGAAGACCATCAGACTTCGGCCGACTACCGGCGCGATCTGGTGCGCGCGGTGGTGCGGCGCGCGCTCGAACAGGCGGCGTCATGAGCGCGCATACCAAAGGCTCCGGCATGACCTGGGTCGGCCGCGCCATAAGGCGGCTGGAGGACCCGGCGCTCGTGAGAGGGCAAGGGCGCTTCACCGCCGATCTGCCGGCGGCGCATTGGGTGCGCTTCGTACGCAGCCCGGTGGCGGCCGGGAAAATCAACAAGATCGGGACGCCGAACGGCGCGACGGTCGTCACCGCAACCGAGCTGAAAACCGTCAAGCCGATCCTGCCGATGCTGCACAAGTTCGCCTACAAGCCGGTCGGGCAGCAGGTTTTGGCGGACGGCGTGGTGCGCTTTGTCGGCGAGCCGGTCGCGGCGGCGGTGGCGGCGAGCGAGGAAGAAGCCGAAGACATTGCCGATCAGGTCACGCTCGACATCGAGGAGACGACGCCGGTGATCGACGCGCGCGCGGCGCTTCTCGCCGGCGCGCCGCAGGTGCACCGTGAAGCGCCCGGCAATGTCATCCTGGAAGGCCAGTTCAAGACCGAAGGCTTCGACGCAACCTGGAGCGACGCGCACAGGATCGTCAAGGTCGAGGTGCGCTCGCACCGCCAGAACGCGACGCCAATGGAAGCGCGCGGCGGCCACGCGTCTTATGATGCGTCGACCGGCCGCGTGACGCTGACCTGCACGACGCAGATGCCGCATTTGGCGCGCACGGCGATCGCCGACGCGCTCGGCATGCCGGAATCCGATCTGCGCGTGATTGCGCCCGATGTCGGCGGCGGCTTCGGACAGAAGATGTCGCTCGCCGCCGAATATGTCGTGCTGGTGTGGCTGGCGCGCAAACTAAAGAACTCGGTGGCCTGGACCGAGGACCGGCGCGAGAACCTGATCGCCGGCTTTCACGCCCGCGATCAGTACATCACGCTAGAAGGTGCTTTCGACAAACACGCGAAATTGATCGCGCTCCGGGCCGACGTCGCCGCCAATATCGGCGCCTATTCCTGCTTCCCGACCACCTGTGGCGTCGAGCCGCTGATGGCAATGGCCGAGCTACCGGGGCCTTACGACTTCCGGCACTACCAATGCCGCGCGCGCGGCGTCATCACCAACACCTGCACCATGGCGCCCTATCGCGGCGTGTCGCGGCCGGTAATCACCTTTTCTTTGGAAAGATTGATGGACAAGGCGGCCGCAGCGTTGGGCGTCGACGCGGTCGAGATCCGGCGCCGCAACTTGATCGATAGATTCCCCTACAAGACCGCGATGGGGCTGGAATACGACGAGGCGAGCTATCAGCAGACGCTTGAACTGGCGGTAAAGGAAATCGACGTGCCCGCCTTCCGCAAGCGCCAGAAGGAGGCGCGTGCCAAGGGTCGCCATCTCGGCATCGGCTTTGCCACCTTCTGCGAGCGCACCGGCTACGGCAGTCCGGCGTTCGCCGCGCGCGGCATGGAAATCACGCCAGGTTGGGAAACCGTCATTGTCAGCGTCGATCCTTCAGGTTTTGTGGAGGCGCGCATCGGCTCCTCGCCGCATGGACAAGGCCTGCGCACCACGCTGGCGCAGATTATCGCCGACGAGCTCGGCGTCACCCCCGACATAATCAAGGTGGTGCACGGCGACACAGACCGCGCGCCCTATGGCTGGGGCACGTTCGCCAGCCGCTCGCTGGTGATCGCCGGCGGCGCCTCGCTCATCGCCGCCAAGAAGGTGCGCGCCAAGCTGATCAAGCTCGCCAGCCATGTGCTGGAAGCGGCGGAGAACGACATCGCGCTGGAGGACGGCTTCGCGCGCGTCGTCGGCACCGATCGCTCCGTGCGCATCGCCACGCTGGCGCGCAAGTCCTATACGCAGACGCATCGTTTCAAGGGCGAGATCGATCCCGGCATCAGCGAGACCGGCCATTACGATCCGCCCGGCACCTTCTCCAATGCCTGCCATGTCGCGATCGTCGACGTGGACGTGGAGACCGGCCGCGTCACGGTCGAGAAATTCCTGGTGGCGGAGGATGCCGGCAAGATCATCAATCCGATGATCGCCGACGGCCAGGTGCATGGCGGCATCGCGCAGGGCATCGGTAACGCATTGCTGGAAGAGATCGTCTACGACGAGAGCGGCGCGATCCTGACCGCGACGCTGGCCGATTATATGCCGCCGACCGCGCACGAAATCCCGCCGATCGAGCTGCATCATCTGGAGACGCCGAGCACGACGTCGATCACCAAGGCGAAAGGCCTGGGCGAAGGCGGCGCCATCGGCGCGCCGGCCGCCGTGATCAACGCCATCAACGATGCGCTTTCGCCGTTCGGCGTCGAGGTCGACGAGATGCCGGCGACGCCGCAGCGCATCCGCGCCGCGCTGCGCGCCAAGGAGCAGGCGGCATGAGCGCGAAGTCGAACATCACGCTCACCATCAATGGCCGCGATCACGCGGTCAGCGTCGAGCCGCGCCGCACGCTGGTCGACGCCATCCGCGAGGAATGCGGGCAGACCGGCACCCATATCGGCTGCGAGCACGGCGTCTGCGGCGCCTGCACCGTGCTGCTCGACGGCGAGCCGGTGCGCTCGTGCCTGATGTTTGCCGTGCAGGCGGCGGGCAAAAAAATCCGCACGGTGGAAGGACTGGCGAACGGCGATACGTTGCACCCGATGCAGCAAGCCTTCATGGACAATCACGGTCTGCAATGCGGCTTCTGCACGCCGGGCTTTTTGATGCTGGCGGTCGGTGTGCTGGAACGCGAACCCAACATCAGCGACGCCGATCTCGTGGACGTGCTGTCGTCCAATCTCTGCCGCTGCACCGGCTATCAGAACATCATCAAGGCCGTGCGCGCAGCGGCAAAAGAGATGCGGGGCAAATGACGGCGCCGGCCAAATTCATCGGCCGTTCCGTCCCGCGTCTCGAGGACCGCCCGCTGCTGCTGGGCCAAGGCCGTTTCGCCGCCGACATCAATTTCCCTGGCCAGTGGGTGATGCGTGTGGTGCGCTCGCCCGCAGCGCACGGAAAAATCAAATCGATCGATGCAAAAGCCGCTCTCGCTTTGCCGGGCGTGCATGCGGTGTGGACCTACGCCGACGTTTCGCATATTCCGCCGATCGGATTCCGCCTCACCGGGCTCACCGCGCTCGAGCCTTACCGGCAGACGGCGCTCGCTAACGAATATGTGCGCTACGTCGGCGAGCCGGTGGCCACCGTGTTCGCCGATGATCCCTATCTGGCCGAAGATGCCGCCGACCTGGTCGAACTCGACATCGAGCCGTTGCCGGTGATCCTCGACGCTGCGGCGCCGCCGGGGCCGTTCGACGGCGAACGCAACACCGAAGCCACTGTGATTGAAAAGAAATCCGGCGACATCGACGCGGCCTTCGGCGCCGCGCGCACGATCGTCGAACTTGATTTGTCGATCGGGCGCCACAGCGGCGTGCCGCTGGAAACGCGTGGTCTGATAGGGCGTTACGTCGAATCCACCGACGTGCTGGAAATGTACGGCGCCGCCAAGGTGCCGCACTGGAACCGCGACCGGCTGGCGCTGATGTTCGGGCGAAAACCCGATAGCGTTCAACTGTTTGAGGGCCATGTCGGCGGCGGCTTCGGCATCCGCGGCGAGATGTATCCGGAAGACCTGCTGGTGTGCGCGGCCGCGCTGAAATTTCGTAAGCCGATCAAATGGATAGAGGACCGGCGCGAACACCTGATCGCGGCCAATCACTCGCGCCAGCAACGCCACAAAATAAGGGCGGCCATCGACGTAGAAGGGCGGATCCTCGGTATCGAGGATGAGTTCTTTCACGACAATGGCGCCTATGCTCGGACCCACGCCGCGACTGTTCCCGATCTCGCCGCCGCCATGTTGCCCGGTCCCTACCGCGTGCCGGCCTACCGCGCCGTCGGCCACATGCGGCTCACCAACAAGACGCCGTGCGGCACCTACCGCTCCCCCGGCCGCTACGAGACGACGTTCGTGCGCGAGCGGCTGATCGACGCCATCGCCGCCAGGACCGGCATCGATGCCATCGAGATCCGCCGCCGCAACCTCATCCCCAAGAGCGCCATGCCCTACGACCTCGGCTTCGGCACGCTCGGCACCCACTTGATCTACGACTCCGGCGACTACGCCAGACTGATGGACAAGCTCCTGGCCGCCGCCGACTGGCCGGCGATGCAGCGCGAGATGGCGCGGCGGCGCGCCGCCGGCGAGAAGGCAGGCTGCGGCTTCGCCATGTTCGTGGAGAAAAGCGGGCTCGGGCCGTTCGACAAGGTGCGCATCGAGGTCAGCCCAAGCGGCGGCATCGAAGTCGTCACCGGCGTCGCCTCCATCGGGCAAGGCGTGGAGACCGCAATCGCGCAGATTGCCGCCGAGACGCTCGGCGTCGACTACGCCGGCATCAAGGTCACGCACGGCCAGACCGACCGCATCGACAAGGGCCTGGGCGCTTTTGCTTCGCGGGTGACGGTGATGTGCGGCGAGGCGACGCGCTTGGCCGCGGTCAAGCTGCGCGAGGAGGCGCTTGGCGCCGCCGCCGCGCTGATGCAGACCTCGCCGGATGCGCTCGATATCATGGACGGCGAGATCGTGCACATGGGCGCGCCCGGCCCGTCGATGTCGCTCGCCGCGCTCGCCGCCGCCACGGCGGGCTTAAGCGCCGAAGCTGAATTCAAATCGAGCCAGATGGTCTACCCTTACGGCGCCCATGTGGTGCAGCTGAAAATCGACGCCGACACCGGCGGCGTTGCCATCGAGCGCTATCTGGTGGCCTTCGACATCGGCAAGGCGGTCAACCCGATGCTGGTGCAAGGCCAGATCATGGGCGGCATGGCGCAGGGGCTGGGCGGCGCGCTGTACGAGGAGTTTGTCTACAGCGACAGCGGCGAGCCGCTGTCGGTGACCTTCGCCGATTATCTTATGCCGACCGCGCACGAGGTACCGAGGGTCGAGGTGATCGTCACCGAGGACGCGCCATCACCACTCAACCCGCTCGGCATCAAGGGCGCCGGCGAAGGCGGCATCACACCGGTGGGTGCGGCCATCGCCTCGGCCATCGACGACGCGCTTGAGCGCCCCGGCGCGGTGACGCAATTGCCGGTCACGCCGCAGCGGCTGAAGGCGCTGATGCGGGTTAAGACGGCGGCCGATAACCGCGCTAACGCGCGAGATAGCCGCCGTCGACGGCGAGGACATGCCCCGTGACGAACGAGGCGGCATCAGAGCATAACCAGAGTGCGCCTTCGGCCACCTCTTCGGCCGCGGCAATGCGCGCCATCGGCGCCGACGCGATGAAGCTCGCTTCAAGCTCTGGCCGCAGCTCGAAGAACTGCTCTAGCATGTGTGAACGCGTGTGGCTCGGGCAGATGACATTGATTCGCAGTCCGTGTTCCGCGAATTCCAACGCCGCGCTTTTGGTGATCGCAATAACGCCCGCTTTGCTGGCCGCATAGACGGAACGATTCGGGCTGCCCTTGATCGCCGCGGTCGCGGTCGTATTGACAATGGCTCCGCTGCCCTGTTTGAGCATTTGCGGGATCTGATATTTCAGGCAGAGCCATGTGCCCTTGAGATTGACATCGAGCGTATTGTTCCATGCCGCTTCCGTGTGGTCGACCAGCGGGACGATGTCTCCTAAAATACCGGCATTGTTGTAAGCGCAATCGAGCCGTCCGAAGAGTTCAACCGTCTTGCCGACCATGGACTCGACGTCCGCCGCCTTCGAAACATCCGCGCGAATAAATTGCGCTTTCCCACCCTCCTGCTGGATGGACTTGACCGTCTTTTCGCCGCCGTCCGCATCGACGTCGGCGACAACGACTTTCGCCCCTTCCCTGGCAAACAGCCTTGTGGCGGCTTGCCCAATACCCGAGCTGCCACCGGTGATCAGGGCGACTTTGCCGTCGAGCCGGTTTGGAATGCGCGCCCCCTATGATCATTCCGGCGCAACGAGCCGGAACCCCCCGCGGTCGTTCCAGCCGAACGGCTGAAACTTGAAGCGATGCGTACACCGCGTGACCGCTTGCGTATCATACCAAGAACCACCACGCAGGACACGCAAATTTTGCCCTTGAAGATAGTCGGCCTGCCACTCATCCTGCGCCGCATCGTAGGGAAACGCCTTTTTCCAGCGGGTCGCGCACCATTCCCACGCGTTGCCCACGCAATCGAACAGACCGAACGGACTCGCGCCAGTTGGGTACAAGCCAACCGGCGTGGTGACGCAGGCTTGGCGGTCGCGCGGACCGCGCCCGTTCAGCCGGGCCGCATCGTAGTCGTTGCCCCAAGGAAAAACGTAGCCCTCGGTCCCGCGAGCGCCCTTTTCCCACTCTGCCTCTGTCGGCAGGCGCCAGAGGACGCCGGTTTTGTTGCTCAGCCACCGGCAGTACGCCACGCATTCATACCAGCTCAACCCCATGACCGGCTGATTGGGCTTGTTGAACCGCGTATCCTGCCAGAACCGGGGTTCAGTTTGTTTTTCGCCGACTTCCAGCCAACCCGCATCCGTCCAGTGGCTCCGGTCGCCATAGCCGCCGGCGCCGATGAATCGTCGATATTCCATATTGGTCACCGGAAACCTGCCGATCCGGAATGCGGGGAGAAACACCTCGTGCTGCTCTCTGCCCTCACTCATAAGGAATTTTCCGGCCGGGACGGTCACCATGTCGCCGAGGCGCGGATCGCCGAGATCGCCAAGCATGCTACCAGCTGCGACGCGCAGTCGCAGCGCGGCCTCGGCGTTCGCGACAATGGCGAGGAGTTCGCTAACGGCCGACCGGCGAATGCCGGCATCGCCGCCACCATGGGCCTGCAAGAGGCAGCGTCCCGCAAGAACAGAATTGATCGACACAAGCGTTTGCATGAATCGGCCGTTCTTTTCGGGCGCCATTGCGGCCGCCAAAATTGTCGTCTGTTCCCAGCCGGTCGGCGGCGGCGGCGGCAAAGGCTCGTAGTTGTTTTCAGGACGCGACCAAGGCGGCATGTCCGTTTCCAGCAACGGCCCGCGCCAAAAATCTACAAGCGCCGCCGGGTCTCGCTTGAGCATCTCACGCGCGGCAAAGTATTCTTGCAGAAGTTGGTGGTAGAAGCGGACCGTCAGCCGGTCGACCGGCATCTCGACGATGTTAGCGTTGGCGGCGAGATCGAGCACCTGGTCGACGGGCGTTGGCACAGCCGGCCAGTTCGGATCGAGCTGCACGCTTTGCGGCATCACTGTCTTGATCTGCTCGATTTTCACCTTGGTGCCGAATCCAGAACGGGCCTGCATTTCGTAAGCCATGACAGAGAGCGCTTCGACCTGTAGATTGGGGTCTAGCCATTTTTCCGCAGGGCATCTCGCTTTTGCCCATTCAAGCATGATCTCGGTGAAGCGGCGTATGAGTTCGGCGCGGTTCTGACTGAGCTCTCCGTCTTCGTCGAAGACGTCGATTATTACAGTCAACAGGTAGGGATTTCGCGCCAACTCCAATAGCCGATGCTGGCCGTCGTCGCTTTGTAAGGCTTGCCATAACGTCTGCCATTTTTCCGGCAGCTCATTTACCAGAAACCGGCCGATTTGTTCGTCACTCAACGGCTGCACTTCGACACGTTGCAGGCCGGACAATTCTTCGCCGTAGTCGAGAACGCGACAGGTGACGACGAAACGATTCCCTTTCGCGGACCATTCGTCGATGAACGCGCGCAGTGCCTGACACCTTGCGCGGTATCCCTCCTGCGGCATTTCGTTGAGCGCGTCGAATAGTAGAAGGAGCTTGCCCGATTCAAGGTACGCCGCAAGATTGGCCGCCACGCTTTCTGCTCCCCAATGGCCCGCTTCCGGCGAGCCGCCCCAGCCTTGCCGGATAAAGTCCTCCAGGGGCATGTCGAAGAATTCGCTGAGATGCAGAAGGACAGGCATTCTTTCGGGGCGTCCGGCGTAGTCGAATGTCAACGTTTCGATCGCCGTGCTTTTGCCGCAACCCGGATCGCCGAGCAAAATAACGCATGGATATTTTTCAGCGACGTCGCGCAAGTCGTCGAGCTTGATTTGCTTGATGTCCTCTCCGACCGCCACCCATTCGTTGAATTGGACACGCGCGCGTTGCTCGTACCGGCGCGTCGAACGCGGAGCCCTGGCGCGCTGCTCCTGTTTTCGACTGGTCGTCGTGGCGGACAGCGGGATGTAATAGGCGGATTCATCGCCGTACCGCGCCTTGATCAACTTTCGATAGTCGCGTTCGGCCGTCAGCAGGGCGGCCGCGTCGGATCGCCCGGACGTCAGCACCCGATAAACGCGAACCGGCTCCTTGATATTCTTGACGACATGTCCGCCGAGGTCCTCGCAGGCGATATCGAGCTTGCCGCGGATCTGGTCGTACACCGCGGCCGAGATTCGGATGCCATCCGGTTCGGCCAACCCTTGCAGGCGCGCGGCGACGTTCACCCCGTCGCCGAAAATGTCGTTACCATCGACAATGATATCGCCGAGGTTGATGCCAATTCGGTAACGAATGCGGACGTTCGCCGGAATTTCCGCTTCTTGTTCCGCGACGGATCGCTGCATGGCGACCGCGCATTCGACGGCATCAACAACACTGGCAAAATCGACCAAAAGCCCGTCGCCCATTTCTTTGATAAGGCTGCCGCGGTGCGCGGCGATGTTCGGGTCGAGAATGCCGGAACGGATGCTTTTGAGTCGCATCAGCGTTCCCGGTTCATCGTCGGCCATAAGACGGCTGTAGCCCACGACGTCCGCGTTCAGTATCGCGGCAAGCCGCCGTTGCAGGCGGTCCCTCAGGCGATCCTCGACCATTCGTCACCCCACTTGCCCATATCCTACTCGTTGGAAGGGGCGTGGGGAAACTCCTGAGCACGACAATCGAATAGAGCGTTCCATTCGGCGGACGCCACTTTTGGTGTCGGCCGGCGATCGTGACCTGCCAGGGCACGATCGTGTGCTCTCCAAATCCGATCAAGGCATCAGCGGCGCGCTCCGCGAAGAATTTATCGATGGCGGGTGCAGCGAGCCGCTCTCCGTCACCTTCGCCGACTATCTGCTGCCGACCGCGCGTGAGGTGCCCGGGGTCGAGGTGATCGTGAGCGAGGACGCGCCCTCACCGCTCAACCCGCTCGGCGTCAAGGGCGCCGGCGAAGGCGGCATCACGCCGGTGGGCGCGGCGATTGCGTCGGCCATCGACGACGCACTGCAGAAGTCAGGCAGCGTGACCCAATTGCCGGTCACGCCGCAGCGGCTGAAGGCGTTGATGGCGGCGGGACAAGGGCGGCGTCAGCCGCCCCCTGCCGGAAAGTCGGGCCGGTATCCGTTCTGTGCGGCTTCGATGCGGCCGGCGAACGGCGCCCCGACATGACCGGGAAACACCAGCGCGCCGCTGGCAGTGCAATAGTCGAGCACCTTGCGCCGGCTGACGCGTGCCTGCGCCGCATCGGAGTTCTTCGGGAAATTCCAATCGGGATAATAGACCTGCAACAGATGATGCCAGACGTCGCCGATGAAAGCGGCGCGTTCGCCGTCGCTTTCGAGTTTGAAATAGACGTGGCCCGGCGCGTGGCCCGGTGCCGCGTCGATCTCGATGAAGTCGTTGAGCCGGTGTGGACCGCACTCCACCAGATCGGCGCACCCGTGCTCTAGGATCGGGATCACGCATTCGCGGAAAGTGCCAAGCTCGGCCGGGCCTTCTTTCGGGTCGGTGTCTAGCTTGGAGAAATAGTCGACGTCTGGCTTGGAAAACACGTAGCGGGCTTTGGGAAAGGTCGGCACCCATTTGCCATCCTTAAGCCGCGTGTTCCAGCCGACGTGATCGTGGTGCAGGTGCGTGCACATCACCAGATCGATCTCGTCCGGCCGCGCGCCGGCGCGGGCGAGCCGCTCGAGATAATCGACATTAAGCATGTTCCAGAACGGGCGGCCCGGCTTGACCTTGTTGTTGCCGCAGCATGAGTCGATCAGGATCTTCTTGCCGCCGACCTGCAACAGCCAGCTGTGGACGGCGAGCTTGATGCGGCCGGTCTCGGCCTCGTAGTGGTGCGGCGCCAGCCAGCGCCCATGCTCGGCCAGATGCGCATCAGTGAAGTCCGGGAAAATGTCGCGCAGCGGATAGCACGGCAGATAGGTCTCCTCGACACGCGTGATGCTGGCCTTGCCTACGCTGAACACCGGCGTCTCCTCTTGCAATGCAACAGCTTCATGGTCATCAGCGAATGCCCGGACCCTTGCGGGCCCGGGCATTTGAAACCATCCACCGATCGTCAGCAGCGCACGTAGTGGCGGCGATGTTTCTTGTAGTAATAGCACCATCCCGGCCGCGTGGCGTCGGCGATAATCGCGCCGGCTGCGGCGCCGATCACGCCGCCGGCGAGCGCGGCACCGACGGATCGGCCGGCCAGCCCGCCAATCAGGCCACCGCCGGCAGCGCCGAGCAAAGCGCCACCCAGCACGCGATCCTGCCGGGCCGTTTGACAGCCGGCGAGCGCGAGCGCCATCGCAACCACGACAAGTATTTTGCGCATCTGCTTCTCCTTTTCCGTTTGTTGTTCTACGCACCCCCCGGAGAGACTGGGACGCTTGCGGCTCGATCACCCTAGCTTCTTTAAAAGTCGTACGACGAGGCGTTGTTCCTCCGCGGTCAACGGGACCAGCGTGGCGGCCGTGATTTTGGCGGCGACCAGGATGGCAGCTTCGGTCACCTGGCGGCCATTTTCGGTGAGCGCCACCGCGCGGCGGCGACGGTCTTTTGGATCGGCGAGCGCGGTAAGGAAGCCGCGCGCACTCAGCCGATCGACGACCCCCTTGATGGTGGCGGCATCGAGATAGATCAGCCGGCCAAGATGGTTCTGCGAGCATGGCCCCACCTCGTAGAGCTTGGCGAGCGCGGCAAACTGGGTCTGGGTGAGGCCCTCGATCATGCGCGAGGTGAAGATCGCGGTGTGGCGCTGCATGGCGACGCGCATCAGGAAGCCGACCTGATCGTCGAGCACATAGCGGCCTGCCTCGGAAGCCTGCGGCGCGGGCGCTACAACTTTCAGTTTCTCGCGTCGCATGGTCGTTCCGTTGTTCTGCCGCGCCGCCGCGCAAAGTTTCACGCAATGCGAAATCATGACCGGGATCGGAACCCGGCGAAAGGCCCATACCGGCCCGAAACCTAAAATACCGGACTTCCGGCATGCCCGAACTATACCGTCAGATAGGCACTCTGCACGTCCAGGTTGTCGTCAAGTTGTGCCATGGACCCGTGCCAGCGGATCTGGCCCTTCTCGATCACATAGACCCGGTCGCAGACCAGCCGGGCGAAGTGGATGTTCTGCTCCGACAGCAAGATCGACAGACCTTCCTTTTTAAGCTCGATAATGGTGTTGGCCATCTGCTCCACGATCACCGGCGCAACGCCTTCCGAGGGCTCGTCGAGCAGCACCAGCAGCGGATTGCCCATCAGCGTACGCGCCACGGTCAGCATCTGCTGCTCGCCGCCGCTCATGCGTCCGCCCAGGCGATTCGGCATCTCGGCGAGGTTGGGAAACACCGCGAAAAGTTTTTCCGGCGTCCAGGCCGGCGCCGGCCGGCCGTCGGCGAAGCAACGCTGGATTTGACGGCCGATATCGAGGTTTTCCATGACGGTGAGACCGACAAAAATGCGGCGGTCCTCGGGCGCGTAGCCGAGGCCGCGGCGCGCGATCTCGAACGGCTTCAAAGTGGAAATGTCGGCGCCGTTGAAGATGACTTTGCCTTGGCGCTGGGCAACGAGGCCCATGACGGTCTTGATGGTGGTGGATTTTCCGGCGCCGTTGCGGCCCATCAGCGCCACCACCTCGCCGCGGCCGACTTCGAAGCTCAAGTCGTAGAGAATCCGGGCGGCACCGTACCAGGCACTCAAGCCTTCGGCCGCGAGCATGGCGTCGCTCATGGCGCGGCTCCTTGCGGAGCGGAGCCACGCGCAAAAGTCTTGCCGGTGCCGAAATAGACTTCCCTGACTTGCGCATCGCCGCGGATGGCGGCGGCGGCGCCGTCGGCAATCAGCTGGCCGCGCGCCAGCACGATAATGCGGTCGGCGAAGGCGAACACCACGTCCATGGAATGCTCGGTGAACAAAACCGAGATGCCGCGCTCCACCACCAACCGCTTGACCAGCGCGATCAGTTCGTTGCGTTCACGTGGCGCCATACCGGCGGTTGGCTCGTCCATCAGCAGCAGGCGCGGCTCGTTGGCAAGCGCGACAGCGAGCTCGACGCGCTTGACGTCGCCATAGGCGAGCTCGCGGCTGGGCCGGTCGGCGGCGTCGCGCATGCCGACCTGCGCCAGCAGATCGAGGGCGCGTTCGCGGTGCCGGCCGGCGGCCGCATGCCAGAACCGGTAGATTTCGTGCGCGTGCGAGATCAACGCCATCTGCACGTTCTCGATCACCGTCATCGAGCTGAAACCGGCGGCGACCTGGAAGGTGCGCCCGACGCCAAGCCGCCAGATGTCGCGCGGTGCCATTCCGGCGATGTCGTTGCCCTCGAACAGGATCGCCCCGGAATCGGGCGCGAGCTGGCCGTTGATCATATTGAAGCAGGTGGACTTGCCGGCGCCGTTGGGCCCAATCATGGCGAGAAATTCGCCGCGCCCGATGGCGAAGCTGACTGCATCGACCGCGCGCACGCCGCCAAAGGATTTTGACAGGGCTTTGACCGCGAGCACGCTCATGACCGCGCCCTCGACCGGCTGAATAATTGTGCGAAGGCGCCGACGATGCCGCTCGGGAACACCAGCACCAAGAGCAGGATGATGCCGCCCAGCATGGCGCGCCAATATTCGGTTTGCCGGATCACCGTGTCCTGCAGCACGGTAAAGACCGAGGCGCCGACGATCGGGCCGGTGAGCGTCTGGATACCGCCGAGCAGCACCATGACCAAGCCGTCGATTGAGCGGCCGACATGGATCGTTTCCGGCGAAATCGAGCCCTTAGCGAAAGCGAACAAGCCGCCGGCGATTCCACACACGCCGCCGGCGATGGCGAAGCCGAGCCAATGCACGCGCTTGACGTCGATGCCGATGGCTTCGGCGCGCAGCGCGGAATCGCGCCCGGCGCGCATGGCGTAGCCGAACGGCGCGAACAGAAAGCGCCGCAGCGCCAGCACGGCGATTGCCGCCAGCACCAGCGTCAGCAGGAAATAGACCCATGACTGGTCGAAAGGCGGCGGCGGCCAGACGCCGATCACGCCGTTGGAGCCGCCGGTGAGGCCTTCCCATTGGAAGACGGCGGCCCAGACGATCTGCGCGAAGGCCAAAGTGAGCATGGCGAGATAGACGCCGGACAGCCGCACGGAGAACCAGCCGAACAGCAACGCGCCCAAGAGCGCCACCACCGGGGCGGCCGCCAGCCCCAATCCCATCGGCACGCTGAGCCATTTTACCAGCAGCGCCGCGCCATAGGCGCCGAGGCCGAAATAGGCGGCGTGGCCGAACGAATGCATGCCGCCGGGACCGGCGATGAAATGCAGGGAGGTAGCAAAGATCACCGCGATCAGCACGTCGATGCCGAGGACGAGGAGATAAGGCGAACTCTCCGCCAACACCGGCAAGCACAACAGCAGCGCCAGCACCGCGGCGCCGAGCGCCTTCAACAGCGGGCTGGCCGGCCGGATCGGATCCTCCGGCTCGGCCACCGAACGCACGGCGGCTTGCGCGCGGCCGAGCAGTCCGTAGGGTCGCGTGATCAGCACCGCCGCCATGACCAGGAATTCGGCCACTAAAGTGAGCTTGGAGAAATTGAGCGTGATGAAGCCGAAATCGACGACGCCGATGCCAATGCAGAGCGCCTTGACTTCGGCGATGATCACAGCGGCCACGTAAGCCCCGGTGATCGAGCCCATGCCGCCGACCACCACCACGACGAAGGCGTCGCCGATGGCGGTCAAGTCGGTGGCGAGATTGGCCGGCTCGCGCGCCACTTGCAGCGCGCCGCCGAGGCCGGCGAGGCCAGCGCCGAGCGCGAATACGGACGTGAACAGGATGGCCTGGTTGACGCCGAGCGCGCCAACCATCTCGCGGTCTTGCGTCGCCGCACGCACCAGCCGGCCGAAGCGGGTGCTGGCAATCGCGAAATGCAGGATCAGCAATACCGCTGGGCCGATGAAAACGAGAAACAGGTCGTAGCTCGGCAGATAGCGGCCGAGCACTTCGACCGCGCCGCGCATGCCGGGCGCGCGCGGGCCCAGCAGATCCTCCGGCCCCCAGATGAACAGCGTGGCGTCATTGATCACCAGAAGCAGCGCGAAGGTGGCGAGCAGCTGGAACAGCTCGGGCGCGCGGTAAATCCTGCGCAAGAGCACCACCTCGATCACCGCGCCGATGACGCCGACCACCACTGCGGTGGCGGCGATGCCGCCCCAAAAGCCGACCGCGCCGCCGATATGGATGGCGAAGGAATAGGCAATATAGGTCCCCAACATATAGAGGGACCCGTGCGCGATGTTGATGATGCGGGAGACGCCGAAGATCAGCGACAACCCCACCGCGACAAAGAACAGGCCGGAGGCGGTGGACAGTCCGTTGAGCGCCTGAAACAGGAACGCGCTGAGAGTCATGGCGCCTTTATCTCTCCCCCGCCACCCCACATCGTCATTCCAGCCGCACGCAACGCGGGCCGGAAACCATAACCACTACACAGGATTATGGATTCCGGGCTCGCGGGCTTACGCCCGCGCCCCGGAATGCCAATGTCGCAAGTTTCCCCGCAGTTGGGGAGAGGCAATCAATCTGTCGCCGGGCGCATCTTCTTGACCTCGGCGTCGGGCGGCATCACGGAAGCGCCGTCGACATATTTGAAATCGGTCATGGTGCCCTTGCCGTGCTCCAGCGCGGTCTTACCGACAAAGCAGCCCATGGTCGCCTGATGGTCGATCGCCCGGAAGGTGAAGGGGCCGAACGGGCTGTCGACCTGCAAGCCCTTGAACGCCGCCACCAGCTTTTCGGTGTCGGTGGATTTGGCCTTGGCGATGCCGGCAGCCAACGACTTGATCGTGACGTAGCCGACCACGGCGCCGAGCCGCGGATAGTCGGTGTATTTCTTCCTGTAGGCGTTGACGAATTCACGGTGCTCCTTCGTCTTGATCTTGTCCCAGGGATAGCCGGTGACGATCCAGCCGACCGGGGCCTCGTCCTTGAGCGGATCGGAATATTCCGGCTCGCCGGTGAGCAGGCTGACCACCGTGCGGTTCTTGAAGATGCCGCGGGTGTTGCCCTCGCGCACGAACTTGGCGAGGTCGCCGCCGAACAGCACGTTGAA
>CAZLWN010000034.1:0-30264 GCA_964563195.1 uncultured Undibacter sp.
AGGTGCTGCTGTGCTCGCCGCGCGGCTTCTGCGCCGGGGTGGTGCGCGCCATCGAGTCGGTGGAACGGGCGCTCGCCATCTACGGGGCCCCGGTCTATGTGCGCCACGAGATCGTGCACAACCGCTACGTGGTCGAGAGCCTGAAGGCCAAGGGCGCTATTTTCGTCGAGGATCTCGCCGAGATTCCCGATTCCGGCGCCCCCGTCATCTTCTCGGCGCACGGCGTGCCGCGCGCGATCCCCGAGGAGGCGACGCGCCGCCAACTGCTGGCGTTCGACGCCACCTGCCCGCTGGTGACCAAGGTGCATCGCGAAGCCGAGATCCATTTCCGCCGCGAGCGCGAGATCGTGCTGATCGGCCACGCCGGCCACCCCGAGGTGATCGGGACCATGGGCCAGCTGCCCGCCGGCGCGATCACGCTGGTGCAGACCTTGGAAGACGCGGAGAAATTCACCCCGCGCGACGACAGCAAGCTCGCCTATGTGACGCAGACCACGCTCTCGGTCGAAGACACCGCCGCCATGGTCGAGGTGCTCAAGCGCCGCTTTCCGCAAATCGTCGGACCTCACAAGGAAGACATCTGCTACGCCACCACCAACCGCCAGGAAGCGGTCAAGCGCGTGGCGCCGGTCGTCGACGCCATGATCGTGGTCGGCGCCCCCAATTCGTCGAATTCGCAACGGCTGAAGGAAGTGGCCGAGCGCGCCGGCTGCCCGCGCGCATTCTTGGTGCAGCGCGCCGCCGATATCGACTGGCGCGCTTTGGACGGGGTCGCCAGGCTCGGCGTCACCGCCGGGGCCTCCGCCCCCGAAGTGCTGGTCGAGGAGGTGCTCGGCGCCTTCGCGGAGCGCTACGCCTTGGACATCGAGGCCGTCTCCGCCGCCGAGGAGGGGATGTTCTTCCCGCTGCCGCGCCCGCTGCGCGAGGAGCAGGCGGCGGAGTGACGCTTTCATGGCCGTCTATACCGACGTCACGGCGGACGATCTCAACGAGTTTCTCGCCGGCTACGACATCGGCGAATTGCTCGCCTACAAGGGTATCGCCGAGGGCGTGGAAAATTCGAACTTCCTGGTGCACACGGGCACCGGTAATTTCATTCTCACGCTTTACGAGAAGCGGGTGGCGGAAAAAGACCTGCCATTTTTCCTGGCGCTGATGGAGCATCTCGCCGGCCGCGGCATCACCTGCCCGCAACCGGTAAAGAATAAAAAGGGCGGCATGCTCGGCCGGCTGGCCGGACGTCCCGCCGCGATCGTCACCTTTCTCGACGGCTTGTGGATCCGGCGGCCGAGCGCTTCCCATTGCGCGGCGCTGGGCGAGGCGCTGGCGAAGTTGCATCTGGCGGGCGCGGATTTTCCGAAGACGCGCGCCAACGCGCTGGGCATTGCAAGCTGGCGGTCGCTCTACGAACAGGCGAAGGGCCGCGGCGACAGCGTGCGGCCGGGCTTGTGTGCTGAGATCGCGTGCGAGCTCGACGCGCTCGACAAGTCCTGGCCACGCAACCTGACGCAGAGCGTGATCCATGCCGATCTGTTTCCCGACAACGTGTTCTTCCTCGGCGAAACGCTGTCCGGCCTGATCGATTTCTATTTCGCCTGCACGGACACGCTTGCCTTCGACGTCGCCATCTGCCTCAACGCCTGGTGCTTTGAGGCTGACCATTCCTTCAATGTCACCAAGGGCCGCGCGCTGCTCAACGGCTACGCCAAGGTGCGCGCCCTTGCCGCGGCGGAACGCGCTGCGTTGCCGGTGCTCGCGCGCGGCGCGGCCGTGCGCTTTTTGCTCACAAGGCTGATTGACTGGCTGGCGGTGCCGGACGGCGCACTGGTGCGGCCGAAGGACCCGATGGAATATTACCGCAAGCTGCGCTTCCACCAGTCGGTCAAGTCGGTGAGCGATTACGGCATTAGCGCATGATCCCGAAAAGTGGGAACCGGTCTTCGGATAAGATCATGCGCCAGGAAAAAAATGGCATGAGCGAGCAGCGCGTCACCATCCACATCGACGGCGCTTGCTCGGGCAATCCGGGGCCGGGCGGCTGGGGCGCGATCCTCACCATCGGCGACCACCAAAAAGAGCTCATGGGCGGCGAGCCGCACACCACCAATAACCGCATGGAATTGACGGCGGCGATCTCGGCATTGGAAGCGCTCAATCGGTCTTGCTCGGTCGATCTTCACACCGACAGTGAATATGTGAAGAACGGCATCACGTCTTGGATCAACGGCTGGAAGCGCAACGGCTGGCGCACCGCCGACAAGAAGCCAGTGAAGAATGTCGATCTGTGGAAACGGCTCGACGAGGCGCTCAAAGCGCACCAGGTGCGCTGGCACTGGGTCAAGGGTCACGCCGGCCACGCTATGAACGAGCGCGCCGACGAATTGGCGCGCGAGGGCCTGATCGCCGCGCGCGCCGGCGCCAAAGGCGCGATGAAAACGAAATAGCTAGATTTGCTTCAGCAACGCCTCGCCGCTGGTCAACTCGCACTTGCCGGGTGCGTCCTCGATAGCGAGTGTTTTCACCACGCCATCGTCGACCAGCATCGAATAGCGCTTGGAGCGCACGCCCAGTCCGTTGCCCGAGCCGTCGAAATCCATGCCGACGCCCTTGGCAAATTCGCCGTTACCGTCGGCGAGAAACTCGATTTTGTCGCCGGCCCCGCTCGTCTTCTTCCAGGCCTCCATAACGAACACGTCGTTGACGCCGGTGACCGCAACGGCGGCGCCTTTCGCCTTGAAGGCGTCAATGTTGTTGAGAAAGCTTGGCAGGTGCAAGTTGGAGCAGGTCGGCGTGAAAGCGCCGGGCACCGCAAACAGCGCCACCTTGCGGCCCTTAAAGACGTCGTCGGTGCTCTTGGGCTTGGGGCCCTCGCCGGTCATCACGCGGAATGTCGCTTTGGGCAAACGGTCGTCGACCTTGATGGGCATAGGGGACTCCTCCGCGTTGTTTGAGCGCTTCTCGGCCCGCGCAAAATAGCGCAAGCCGTGGATTAGTCGAGATGGCTCTTGACCTCGAGCGCGCGCTCGCCCTCGACCACTGTGAAAGTCAGGTCGAAATGGCCTCTCGGATCGACCCCAGGCGGCAAGCCGTCGAGATCGAAGCCGAATTGACGGTGGCCGGCGGGTGCGCCCGGCGCGGGCTTGGGGATGGGCAAGGCCCACTCCGGTGTCGGCCCCTCGACGAATATTTGGAGCGGCGCGCCGCTGGGCGCCTTGAGGTCGACCATGACCAAGGGCTTGGCCGCATTGTTCACGCGCCGCACGGTCAGTCCCGCTTGCTCGGCCGAAACCGGCTTAGGCACGCGCGCTTCGGCGGCGGAAAGCGTTGCGTCCCGCGCGCCGCCGCCGGGCGCAAGCGTCAATTCGGCGCTGCCTTGCGCCGGCACGCACAGCTTCTCGCAGATCGCGTAGTCGAGCGTGACGCGAAGCTTGACCGGCTTGTCCGGCTGCTTGGGCGTTACCCGCAGTGGGAAAGTCACGCCGCCCTTGTAGCCGAGCGAATCGCCGGCTTCGTCGGTGTACAAATGTGGCACCGGGTAGAGCACCTTGGCGGCGGCCAGGTTCTCGGAGTGTGAGAAATCGAAGCGCGGCGGCACGCCCGAATCGCCCGGATAGCGCCAGTAGGTCTTCCAGCCCGGCTGCAGCTTGATTTCAAGACCGGCGCGCAACGTTGCAGCGCCCTGTTTGTTGGCGCCAGCGATCAAGCGAAAAGCCGAATGCGTGTCCTCGATCCAGGGCGAGGCGTCGGCGGCATGCGCATGAGTTGCGAGCATTGTGACAATGCCGCATGCGGCAATGGCGACCGCCAGCGCTCTATGAATGCCTTTCATGACGGCTGATCTAAGCGGTAAAGCCATGTTGCGCCACTGAATTCATCGTGAGCGGCCGGTGAACTAGATCAGAGCATTACGGTGGTTTTGCCACAATCGTCCGGTTGATCAAAGACAAGGCGTTGATTGAACTTTCCGCAGCATCCTCGTTGCAAAAGCGGACTGAATGAGTAACCTTTTAGCATGAAGCTTCCCCGGAAAGCGGCTGAGCAAACGTCGGCGCGCGGCTATCTCGACGGCCAGATGCTGATCGCGATGCCGGCGATGAACGACGAGCGATTCGCACGCACGCTGATCTATGTTTGCGCGCATTCGAGCGAAGGCGCCATGGGCATCGTCGTCAACCAGCCGGCCGGCAACATTAAATTCCCCGACCTGCTGGTGCAGCTCGAAGTCATCCCCGCGACCGAGCGCATCGAACTGCCGACCAAGGCCGAAGACGTCAAAGTACTCAAGGGCGGCCCGGTCGAGACCGGGCGCGGCTTCGTGCTGCATTCGGCCGATTACTTCATCGAGAACTCGACGCTGCCGATCGACGAGGGCATCTGCCTCACCGCCACGCTCGACATCCTCAAGGCGATCGCGCGCGGCAACGGCCCGGCGAGCGCCATCCTGGCGCTCGGCTATGCCGGCTGGGCGCCCGGTCAGCTCGAACACGAAATCCAGGAGAATGGTTGGCTGCATTGCGCCGCCGATTCCGAATTAATCTTCGGCAGCGACATCGACGGCAAATACGACAAGGCGCTGCGCAAGCTCGGTATCGACCTCGGCATGCTGTCGAGCGAAGCCGGCCACGCCTGAAGAGTTTCCGCTTGTCCAAATCCCGTCACCGCGCTGCTTCCAGGTGCGCGGCGGTGAGCAGGCCGCTGGCGGCCTGCGCGCTCATCGGCTCGCCGAAGGCAAATCCTTGCGCGTATTCGCAGCCAAGCTGGTAAAGCTCGACGGCGTCGGAATCGGTTTCGGCGCCTTCTGCTACCGCTTCCATGCCGAGGTCGTGGGCAAGCGCGATGATCGAGCGCAGGATCACCGGCCGGGTGCCGCGCGCGGTGGTGCGCACGAACGACTGGTCGATCTTGATAGTGTCGAAGGGAAACCGCTGCAGATAGGCGAGTGAGGAATGGCCGGTGCCGAAGTCGTCGAGCGAGAGCCCGGCGCCTAACTCCTTGATCCGGGTGAGTATCTGCGCGGCATGCTCGGGATTTTCCATCACCAGCGACTCGGTAATCTCCAGCGTGAAAGTGCCGCGCGCCAGCGCCGAGCGTCCCAGCACGCTGCGCAGATCCTGGATCAGGTCGTGACGCAACAATTGCCGGGATGAAACATTGACACTGGCGAAGATCGGCTCGCGCCCACGGCCGGCGGCCTGCCAGGTCGCGAGCTGGCGCGCCGTGCGCTCAAGCATGAACAGGCCAAGATCGACGATCAGGCCGATCTCCTCGGCGATGGAGATAAATTCCGCCGGCGACAGGCGGCCAAGCTTGGGATGGTCCCAGCGCGCCAGCGCCTCAAAGCCGGCGATGGCGCGGTCCTCCAGCCGCACGATCGGCTGGTAGAGCACCTTGATCTCCTCGCGCTCGATGGCGCGGCGCAGCTCCGATTCCACGGTCAGCCGGTCGGTCTTGCGCGATCGCATGGCCGGCTTGAAGATCTCGATGCGATCGCCGCCGATGCGTTTGGCGTGATACATCGCGAGCTCGGCGTCCTTCAACACCTCCTCGGTGCGGTGCTGCTGGTTCTCGGCCAGCGCCAGCCCGATCGAGGCGGTCAGGAAGATTTCGCGGTCGTTGAAGGCGATCGGCGCGCGCAGCGTGCGCCGCAAGGTTTCGGTGAGCGCCACAATCCGTGCTGGCTCGCGCTCCGACAAGAGAATCACGGAAAACTGGTCGCCGGTGAGCCGCGCCAGCGTGTCCTGCGGTTTGAGCAGGCGGGTCAGCCGGCGCGCGATGGTGAGCAGGATGGAATCGCCGGCGGTGATGCCGACCGAATCGTTGACCTGCTTGAAGCGGTCGAGATCGATCACCAGCACGGAGGGGCGGATTTGCGGATCAGAGCGGGCATAGGCGAAGGCCGCCTCCATGCGGTCGAGAAACAATTCGCGGTTGGGTAGCCCGGTGAGATTGTCGTGCACCGCGTCGAACAGCAGCCGCTCCTCGGCTTTCTTGAATTCGGTCACGTCGGTAAGCGTACCGACCAGACGCACCACCTCGCCGTCGGAGCCGACCACCGGGCGCGCTTTCAGCGTGAACCAGGTGTAATGGCCGTCGGCGGTGCGCAAGCGGAAATCCTGGGCCAGGCGGCCTCGCCGCTGCGCGACCACGCCATCGAGCGATGCGCGGAAGCGGTCGCGGTCGAGCGGATGCAGCACGTCGAGCCAGACGGCGGCCGCGCCTTCCAACGCGCCGCGCTTGAGACCAAGAATGTGCTCGGTTTCCGGGCTGGTGTAGACCTTGTCGGCGGAAACGTCCCAATCCCAGATCATGTCGCCGGCGCCGGTTAGCGCGAGCGCGCGGCGCTCCACATCCGAAACGATGCCGTGGGTGATGCCGCCGGCGAAGGCGTGCTGCATGACGGTAAAGCCGATCAGCATCACGATCAGCACCAGGCCGCCGAGCAGAGCGGGCCCGATGATGTCGTTGGTGACGGCGCCGGTGACCGCGAGGCCTACGCCCATCGTCCACACCACCAGCAAGAACCAGGTCGGGATCAGCAGCACCGCGCGGTCGAAGCCGTGGGTAGAGAGATAAATCACCAGCCCCAGCCCGAACACCGCGATGCCGGCGAGCGACATGCGCGCGATGCCGGAAGCGATCGCCGGATCGAACACCGCGACCGCGATCAGCGCGGCGAGCGCGGCCAGCCAGGCGATGGTGATGTGCATGTAGCGCACGTGCCAGCGCGACAGATTGAGATAGGCGAACAGGAATACAAGAAGCGTCGCCGACAGGATCGCCTCGCCGCAGGCGCGCCAGACGCGCTCGGCGCCGGCCGACATGTCGAACACCTTGCCCCAGAATCCGAAGTCGATGCCGATATAGATGAGCACCGCCCAGCCGAGCGCGGCGGCGGCCGGGAACATGATCGAGCCCTTGACCACGAACAGGATGGTCAGGAACAGCGCCAGCAGGCCGGCGATGCCGATGACGATGCCGTAGTACAAGGTGAACGAGTTGATCTTGTCCTTATAGGCGTCCGGCTCCCACATGTAGATTTGCGGTAGCTTGTCGGTGCGCAATTCGGCGACGAAGGTGATGACGGTGCCGGGATCGAGCGTGACCTGGAACACGTCCGCAGTCGTGCTTTCCCGCCGCACCGGACGGTCGCCGGACGACGGCGTGATGGCGACCAGGCGCGACAGGCCGAGGTCGGGCCAGAACAAGCCGGAGCCGACCATGCGGTAATGCGGCACGACGATCAGCCGGTCGAACTGCTGGTCGCTGTTGTTGGTGAGCGCGAACACCACCCAGTTGGTGCCGCCCTCGCGCGCGCGCACTTCGATGCGGCGCACGATGCCGTCGGGGCCGGGCGCGGTGGAGACCTGGATGCGGTCGGTGTCGGTTTTCTTCAGTTCTGTGGCGGCGGTGAGATCGATGGCCGAGACGTCGAGCCGCACGTTCACCGCCTCGACCGCGCGCGCGGGCGAAGCCAGCAGCGAGGCCGCGAGCGTCAACGCAACCGCAAGCGCCGCCGCGCATCGGGACGCGATCAAGCCGGTGCCCCCGGCCGCGGCAGCGCTTGCCGCGCCCTCGGTCCTGCGCCAGCGACGGTGAAATTCTGCAAACAAACCGACCCTGCTCACGTTTAAACCGGCCATTGCTTAGGCCTGCTATTGCGCCGATTTCGCGGCTGTCCTCGGCTAGAATAACAGTTGCGCTATCAAACGGTTAGTACGATTTTTCCAATATGCGCGCTGGTTTCCATGAGCGCATGGGCTTTGGCGGCATCATGCAGCGGAAACGTCTTGTAGATAACCGGCTTGACCTTGCCCGCCTTCATCAGCGGTAGCACGTTTTCCTCGATGGCCCGCGCCATCGCGCCCTTGTCGGCGACCGAGCGCGCGCGCAGGGTCGAGCCGGTGTGGTGCAGCCGCTTGAGCATGAGGCGCATGAAGTTGACTTCCGCCTTGGGGCCGCCCTGGAACGCGATCTGCACGATGCGGCCCTCGACCTTGGCGGCCTCGTAATTGCGGCCGATGTAATCGCCGCCGACCATGTCGAGGATAACATCGGCGCCCTTGCCGTCGGTGGCCGCCTTGGTGGCGGCGACGAAGTCCTCGGTCTTATAGTTAACGGCGACGTCGGCGCCGAGTTTGCGGCAGGCTTCGCATTTTTCGTCCGTGCCGGCGGTGGTTATGACGCGCGCGCCGAACGCTTTGGCGAGCTGGATGGCGGTGGTGCCGATGCCGGACGTACCGCCGTGCACCAGCAGCGTCTCGCCGGCTTTCAGGCCGCCGCGCTCGAACGCGTTGTGCCAAACCGTGAAGAAGGTCTCCGGTGCCGCCGCTGCTTCCACCATGGTGAGGCCGTCGACCGGCAACGCGTGGCTTTCATGCGCCACGCAGTATTCGGCATAGCCGCCACCGACCACCAGCGCCATGACGCGGTCGCCGACCTTCCAGCGCTTGGCGTCCGGTCCGAGCGCCACCACCTCGCCGGCGATCTCGAGCCCCGGGATATCCGGCGCGCCGGGCGGCGGCGGATAATTGCCCTGGCGCTGCATCACGTCGGGGCGGTTGACGCCGGCGGCCGCCACTTTCACCAGGATCTCGCCGGCGCCGGGCTTGGGCACCGGGCGCTCCTGCGGCACCAGCATGTCCGGCCCGCCAGGCGCCTTGATGCCAATTGCGGTCATGCGGGTCGGAAGCTCGGCCATCAGTTCCTCGCGATTTTTTGCTGCGGACGGCATTGTTTAGGTGGGCGCTCCTGATGTGACAACGTCTTCTTGCATTGGCGCATGACTCTACCCGAAAACCGGTTCCCACTTTTCGGGGTCATGCGCTAGTCTCCCGTGCTGGAGGGGCGCCATGGCGGCGATCGATGACGACGACAGGCCGAAGAAGAAGGTTTCGCACGAGATCGGACAGGACTTGACCTTGCTGTCGGTCGAGGAATTGGCCGCGCGGGTGCGGCTCATGTACGACGAGATCGCGCGGCTGGAAGCCGACATGGCGCAAAAGCTCGCCTCGCGCTCGGCCGCCGACCAGTTCTTCAAACGGTAATCCGCGCCATGCGGTCGCCCGCGGGCTCCGCAAAAAATCCCGCATTCGCCGCATTTGGGTAACCTGTAATTAAGCTTTCTCGATCATTACTAGTCGCGTCCATCTTCATGGACATTGAGTGGCTCCTGTCCACTCTGTTTGACGCCTCCCTGTTATCACCTCGAGCCGCCGGCAACGGCGGCTCCTTTTTTTGTCCCATTTCGGGGCAACCGCGACCAAAGCCCGCGAAATACGCGGCCGCCTTAAGCCTGCCCGGCAACTATGTCGCAAGGTTTCGCCGCCCGCCGTCTGGACAGGATGGGGCAAGGCACGCCATGCTTACCCAATCGTTTACGGGGGCTGCGCGCATGTGGGCCCTCACCGTGTAGCGTATGTGGTGTGAGGCGTAGCGTCATGTCGGAAAAGTCCAGCTTAAGCGAAGCCCAACCGGTATCATTCGGGGAGCGGCTCGCCAATTCGCAAGCATTCGCCGATCTGTTCCGCGACGGCATGGCGCTGGTGGAGGAGACCGCGACCTATCTCGACGGTCCCGGCCGCCAGGAATCCAAAATACTCGCGCGCGCGGCCGCGCTCGCCTATGCCACCGAAAGCATGCGGCTCACCACGCGGCTGATGCAGCTCGCCTCCTGGCTGCTGCTGCATCGCGCGGTCAAGGAAGGCGAAATGTCGCTCGCGCAAGCCAACAAGGAAAAGGCCAAGGTGAAGCTTTCGGCCACCGACCGGCACGATCCCAACAACATCGAACTGCTGCCGGAGACGCTGCGCGAGCTGATCGCGCGTTCGCAGGCGCTGCAGAGCAAGGTGCGCCGGCTCGACGCCACCATCCACAATCCAGCGCCCGCCGAGCGCACCGTCGCGGTCAATCCGGTCGAGCGCCAGCTCGGGCTGTTGAAGGCGGCGTTCGGGGCGGAGAGCGTTTAAGGCAAACGCGTCACAGCAAATTCGGCGTCGTCATGCCCGGCCTTGTGCCGGGCATCCACGTCTTCGCGGTTCGCAATCAGGTAAAAACGTGGATGGCCGGGACAAGCCCGGCCATGACGTTAAGAGGGATTGTCGCCGCAGCCTTACTTTTTCTCTTCGCCCTTCAGGAAGCCGGAGAACTTCTTCTGGAAACGCGAGACGCGGCCGCCGCGGTCGACCAGGTGCTGCTGGCCGCCGGTCCAGGCCGGGTGCGACTTGGGGTCGATGTCGAGATGCATGACATCGCCCTCCTTGCCCCAGGTGGAGCGGGTGGTGAATTCGGACCCGTCGGTCATCTTGACCTTGATGGTGTGATAATTGGGATGGATTTCGGTTTTCATCGTCTTGCTTTCCGTCAAGGGCGCGCGGCTTTGGCGCAAGCGCCGGATTTGCATTGGATTTGGCGGCTCTATACAGGAGGCGGGCGCGGGCGGCAAGACGGCGTGAAAGTCGGGAATAGCAACGATGAATAAACAGGAATTCCGGGCGGCCGGCTCTCTTGCGGCCGTCTTTTCAGTCAGGCTTCTCGGCCTGTTCATGATCTATCCGGTGTTTGCCGTCTATGCCCATGATCTTTCGGGCGCGACCCCGTACCTGATCGGCGAGGCGCTGGGCATCTATGGCCTCACCCAGGGGCTGTTGCAGATTCCCTTCGGCCTCTTGTCCGACCGGATCGGGCGCAAGACCATGATCGTGTTCGGGCTTGTCCTGTTCGGGATCGGCAGCGCGGTGGCGGCGATGTCCACCTCGATCGGCGGCGTCATCATCGGCCGCGCGCTGCAAGGCGCCGGCGCCGTCGGCTCGGTGATCCTGGCGCTGGTGGCCGACCTCACGGTGGAAGAAAACCGCACCAAGGCCATGGCCATGGTCGGCATCTCGATCGGCGCCTCCTTCATGGTCGCGCTGGTGGCCGGCCCGATCATCGCGCGTTTCATCGGCGTCGACGGCATCTTCTGGCTGATGGTGGGGCTGGCGCTCATCGGCATCGCGATCACCCAGTTCGTGGTGCCGAGCCCGCGCCGCATCAGCGTCCATCGCGACGCCGAGACCGTGCCGGCGCTGATCGGTTCGGTGCTGCGCAACACCGAGCTGCTGCGGCTCGATTTCGGGATATTCTCGCTGCACGCCATGCTGACGGCGAGCTTTCTGGTGGTGCCCGGCCTGTTGCGCGGCACGCTCGGCGTGACCAGCCACGACCAATGGATCGTTTATCTGCCGGTGCTGCTGGTTTCGGTGGCCGTGATGGTGCCGGCGATCATCGTGGCCGAGAAGCATCGCCGCATGAAGGGCGTGTTCGTGGCTGCGGTGGCCGCACTGGTCGTCAGCCAAACGATGCTCTATCTCGGCGCCGGCAATCTCTATGTGCTGCTGGCAGCGCTCATCGTCTTCTTCTCGGCCTTCAATGTGATGGAGGCAAGCCTGCCCTCGCTCATCACCAAGGCGGCGCCGCCCGACGCCAAGGGCACGGCCATGGGGCTTTATTCGAGTTCGCAATTCCTCGGCATCTTCGTCGGCGGCATTGTCGGCGGCTTGGCGCATCAGCATAGCGGCAGCGCCGGGGTGTTTGCGCTGACGGCGGCGATCGCGCTTGCCTGGCTCTTGGCGGCGGCCACCATGGCGCAGCCGAGCTATCTGACCACCCGGCTGGTTCCCATCGGAGACGGCAGCGATGCCGAAAGCCTCGCCGCGCGCTTGCGCCAGGTGCCGGGCGTGGCCGAGGCCGTGGTGATCGCCGAGGAAAAGCTCGCCTATCTGAAAGTGGATTCCAAATCCTTCGACGCGGCCAAGGCAGAGGCACTGGCGGGCGGGGCGTGATCGTATCCGGATTTTAATACAAAAAAAATGGCTACATCGTTTAGGAAGGCGGCGAGAGCCTGGTAAGCGCCGGCGACCTCTATGCGTGGCCCGCCAACTGCAGTTCGAGTTCGCGTGCGCAGTGTCTGCTCGCGCGGCATATCGACGCAGATCCGATGCCTATCATCGTCAAGAACGCGAACGCATGCCGCAAATAACCGGCTACGCCAACTAGCAAATTCCGTGAAGGCTGTCGTCAGCTTGACTGCCAGCAAGACCTGCAAGCGACCGCCGGCTCCTCGCGCGACTTCCTGTGAAGCTAATACTTGCTCGTATTACGGGTGCGGAAGGACTATCAAGTGTGCCGCCATTTGCGACCTGTGAAACCAGATGGAGTACAGTATGACCAGGGCAAGTGCATTCTTAACTTCGCTAGTAGCTTGCGTGTTTTTTCTGCGACGGGGTTCGCGGCAAGCCTGACCGCTCAAGAATTCCGACAGCAGATTGTCGGGCATGATTTCTCCTGGCGATCGACGAACGGCAAATTCCATGGAAATGGAAACTACAATGCCGATGGAACTGTCGTCATGCGTGATACCAACATACCGAAAATTTCCCATGATTCCGGTCGCTGGAGTCTTTCGGGCAATAAGATTTGCCTCAAGTGGAAAAAGGCCCATCACGGAACGCGGTACTGTTTCACAATAAGCGCGCGGTCTGACGGGACATATCTTACGTCGACGAAATATATCTACACTATGCATTGAGCGCATTGCCGGGGGCTGTCAGCGTCGTTGCGCTAACACGACTATGGCCGCCAGCTCATCCTGTTCACCGGCTTGCCCGACACCGGGTTCTTGTCCTCGCCGGCATAGACGAAGCCGTGCTTCTCGTAGAAGCGGATGGCGCGGGCGTTCTCCTTGTTGACCAGCAGATCGAGGCCCTTGGGTGACAGCCGCTTGGCTTCGTCGAGCAGCGCGTCCGAGACGCCCGCACCCCAATGCTCCGGCGCGACCACGAGCTGGTCGAGATAGAGCGTCGCCGGATCGACCGTGACGAAGCCGACCAGCGCGCCATCGCGTTCGGCCACCACCACATGGGCGACCGGCACCAGCTCTTGCAGCCAGCGCTCGCGCCACCAGTTGACGCGCGCATTGAAGTCGATGTGCGGGAAGTGATACGCCCAGGTGCGCCGCCATAATTCGATCGCCGCGTCCTCGTCGGCGGTGGCGTAGGGTCGTAGCGTCGTTGCGCCGGCCATATCAGGCGCGCCGGCCAGGATATTTCATGCGGACCTGGCGAGCGATCGCAACGATGCCGGCGCGGTCGCATATGGTCGCGCCGAGCGCGATGGCGCGGCGGCGCTCATAGGAGGTGAGATCGTAATGCGGCGCGGACGTCTTGGGCGGTCCCTGATAGGTCGTGCGATGCAGGCCCAATGCGGCGGCGAAGCGATGCAGTTCGTCGATCTCGTCGGCCAGCAGGTGGCACCACTTGCGCCCCTGCCACTGCCAGATTGCCTCGTCGACGTAAACGGCCATCGGATTACACCTCGCCCGCTTCGAGAGGTCGGCGGGCAGCATGCCTGATGTGGAGAATCAGGACTTCTCCAGAAGTAACCCGATAATAGATACGATATGGCTGTCGAGTCGAAAAGACGACCCGCACATCGAGTTCGTCAGATCGCTGTCCAGATTCCGGGAAGTCGCCCAGTCGCAAAGCAATCTTTTAGATCAGCGCGACAACTCTGCCGGCCGCGACCGGATTATGTCGGGCGATATAAGTCCGAATGGCTTCGAGATCGGAGAATGCGGGCGGCGTAAATCGGACCCTCATGCCCGGTATTTGTCGAAATATTCCGCGACCACATCATCGGGGACGAACTCGCCGCGCGCGGCTTGCGTAAGGCCTTCCCGCACCGCCTTCCGCTCGTCATCCGATAAGCGGTAGACGCCGAAATGTTTAGCCTCGATATCGACAATCGCTTGCATCAACTCCTCCTGCGCCTGTTCCGGCCAATCGGCGATGCGATCAAGGATGGTTTCGGTAATCTTGTTCATTTCAGAAAATTACCATGAATCGTGCTTGCAAAAAAAGTGCTCCGCTCACCGCTCCGTCAGCTTGAACTCGATGCGGCGGTTGCGTCGGTAGGCATCCTCGGTGGTGCCGGGGTCGATCGGCTGGAATTCGCCGAAGCCGGCGGCCATCAGCCGCTTGGGCGTGACGCCCTTGCTGATCAGGTATTGCACGACCGCAATCGCGCGGCCCGCCGACAATTCCCAGTTCGATTTGAATCCGCCGGCGCTGCCGGTGATCGGGCGCACGTCGGTGTGGCCGTCGACGCGCAGCACCCAAGGAATGTCGGCGGGGATTTGCTGCTCGAGGCCGATAAGCGCGCCGGCCACCTTGTCGAGCTCGGCGTCGCCTTCGGCTTTCAGGTCTGCCTTGCCGGTGTCGAAGAACACTTCCGACTGCAATACGAAGCGGTCGCCGACGATGCGCATGTCGGGCCGGTTGCCGAGGATCTGACGCAGCTTGCCGAAGAAATCGGAGCGATACTTGGTCAGCTCCTGCACCTTCTGCGCCAGCGCCAGGTTGAGCCGCTGGCCGAGCTCGGTGATGCGGCTCTGCGCCTGCTTGTTCTTCTGCTCGGAGACGTCAAGCGCGGTTTCGATCGCCGCGAGCTGGCGGCGCAGCGCCGCGATCTGCTGGTTGAGCACCTCGACCTGCGCCAGCGCGCGCGAGGAAATCTTCTTCTCGCCTTCGAGCTGGCTGGTGAGCACGGCGACCTTGCCCTGCGCGGCTTCGACGCCGGCGCCGGCGCCCTCGGCCAGGCCCTTGAATTTGTCGCGGTCGCTTTCCGTGGTGGCGAGCGTCGCGCGCACTTGCGCGAGCTGGCTCTCCAGATCGGCCTTGCCGGTTTTCTCCAGCGACAAGAGATTGGTGAGTTCGGCGATCTGCGCGTTAAGGCGCTGCAGCGCGGTGTCCTTGCCGGCCACTTCCTGCTGCAGATAGAACTGCACCACCACGAACACGGTGAGCAAAAAGATGATGCCGAGGATCAGCGTCGACAGCGCGTCGACGAAGCCCGGCCAGTAGTTCATGCCGCTTTCGCTGCGGCGCATGCGTGCAAGAGCCATTGCGAACTACCGATCCACCCGCTCGCGCACCATGATCTCCAACAGCCGCTTGATCTCGCGCTGCTGCTCGGCCTGGCTGTCGACCCAATCGCGGATCATCTGCTGCTCGGTGCGCATGTGGTGCACCAGGCTCTGGATCGCCTCGGCGAGGTTCGACATGGCGGCGGAGGCGGCTTTGCTGCCGCCGGCCTCGTCGACCGCCTCGCGCAGGCGCTCGATCGCGCCGCGCACCTCGCCGGCGCCGCCGGCGGCGACCATCGGCTCGGCGGCCTGGTCGTAGACGGTGGTGGAAAGCCAGTCCTCCAGCTCGGTGTAGAAACGGTTCTGCGCCTGGCTCGATTGCAGATCGAGGAAGCCGAGCACCAGCGAGCCGGCCAGACCGAACAGCGAGGACGAGAAGGCGATGCCCATGCCGCCGAGCGGGGCGGCGAGGCCTTCGCGCAGGGAATCGAACATACTGCCGGCGTCGCCCGTTCCTTTCAGGCTCTGGATGACGCCGCCGACTGAGCTCACCGTCTCGATCAGACCCCAGAAGGTGCCGAGCAGGCCGAGGAACACCAACAGGCCGGTCATGTAGCGCGATATATCGCGCGCTTCATCAAGGCGGGTGGCGATCGAGTCGAGAATGCCACGCATCAATTGCGCCGACATCGCCATGCGCCCGACCCGGCTGCCGAGGATCGCCGCCATCGGCGCCAGCAACACCGGCGGCTTGTCGACCGCGAGACCGGGATCGGCGAGGCGGAAATTGTTGACCCAGGCGATTTCCGGATAAAGGCGGATCACCTGGCGCATGGCCAGAATGATGCCGATGACCAGCACCGCGATGATCAGCGAGTTCAGGCCGGGATTGGCCATGAACGCCACCGCGATCTGCTTGTACAGCAGGAAGGCGACCAGCCCGCCCAACACGATGAAGACCAGCATCCGGAACAGGAAGATGCGGGGACTGGACAGTTTGAGCGGATCGAGTTCTTTTGCCATGCGAATAAAACGGCCCATCAGTCTGCCACGCAATATGGCACAGACCCGTGACAAGGAAAAAGTAGTTGTGCCGGAGGCGGAAGCTTAAAGCGGCCGATTGAGTTCAAATTGCGGTGCTTAAGGCTGCCCCGCCTGCTTGAGCACGCGCAGAATCTCCTTCTGGATGGCCTCGTTGCCGGCCAGGATATGGCCTTTGGCCATGATGTCGCTGCCGCCGTCACAATCGGAGACGAAGCCGCCGGCCTCGCGCACCAAGATTAACCCTGCCGCCATGTCCCAGGGCTTGAGGTCGCGCTCCCAGTAGCCGTCGAGCCGGCCGGCCGCCACCCAGGCGAGATCAAGCGCCGCGGCGCCGAAGCGGCGCAAGCCCGCCACTTGGGCTTGCATCAAGGTGGTTTCTCGTGCCCCCAGCTTGAGATCGCCGCGGCCGATATGCGGCAACCCGCAAGCGACGACCGCGTCGGCCAGCCGCTTGCGGGCGGCGACGCGGATGCGCTGCTCGTTGAGGAAGGCGCCCTTGCCGCGCTCGGCGGTGAACATCTCGTCGGTGGCGGGATTGTAGATGAGGCCCGCCACCACAGTGCCCTCACGCTCAAGCGCGATTGAAATCGCAAATTGCGGAATGCCGTGCAGGAAATTGGTGGTGCCGTCGAGCGGATCGACGATCCAGGTGTGGCTCTTGTCGGCGCCTTCGCGGACGCCGCCCTCCTCGCCGAGGAAGCCGTAGTGGGGGCGCGCCTTGGTGAGCTCGGCATAGAGCGTCTCCTCGGCGCGGCGGTCGGCGGCTGAAACGAAATTGGCCGGACCCTTTAGCGAGACTTGCAGTTTCTCGAGTTCGCCGAAATCGCGCTTGAGCGCGCGCGCGGCCTTGCGCGCGGCGGCGAACATGACGTTGAGGAGCGCGGAGCGGAGCATCGCCGGGGTCTGCCCGCGCCGGCGTCTGCCGTCAAGAGCGCGGCCGTGGCGCGGCGCTCGCCAGCCATTTCTTGGCTTGCTTCTCGGCGGCGGCGCGCACCTCCGGCTTTTGCTTGGAGGCGAACAGGTCGAGCTCGGGATCGCCGGCGCCGCCCGCCTTGGCGATGATGTGCCACTTGATCGCTTCGGTCGGATTGGCCGGCATGCCGCGCCCGGCCATCAGCACGCGCGCCAGCCGGTTCTGTGCGATCGGGCTGCCGCGGTGTGCCGACTTGAGCAACAGTTGAGCCGCGGCGGCTTCGTTCTTCTTGACGCCTTCACCATTGAATTCGGCGATGGCGTATTCGACCATGGCGTCGAGATTGCCGGCGACCGAGGCCGCGCCCATCAGCCGCATGGCCTCGACGATGTCCTTCTTCACGCCGCGCCCCTCCTTGTACATGGTGGCGAGCGCGTATTGCGCTTCCGGATTGCCGGCGTCGGCGGCCGAGCGGAACAGTTCGGCGGCGCGCTTGAAGTCCTGCGGGAACTGCTGGCCCTGTAGATAAAGCAGGCCGAGATCGTATGCGGCGGCGGGATGGCCGAGCTTGGCGGCCTCGTTCAGCATCTTGGCGGCTGCGTCGGGATTGCGCGCGCCAGCGCGGCCTTCGAAATTTAACATGGCGAGCGCGAACATGGCGTTGCGGTCGCCGTGGCTGGCGGCAAGCTTATACCATTCGGCCGCCTTGCCATCGTCGCGGCCGACGCCGAGGCCGTTCGAATAGAGCTCGCCGAGCAGGGTCATGGCGGCGGGATCGTTCTCTTTGGCGCGCTTGGTGGCCTCCGCCAACGCGGTCAGATAGTAGCCGCGCTGATAAGCGCCGTAGGCGAGATCGACATTGCCGTTGTTGGATTCAGGCGCGGCACTCGCAGCCGGCGGCCGGGGCGTCGGCTTCTTGGCGGGCTGGGCCAAGGCCGGTGCGGCGAGCGCAAGAAACGCGGCGAGCGCAGCGCCAAGCATAACCCGCGCGATCATGCCGCCGTCTCCGGCAGGCGCAATAGCCCCGCGGTGCGGACAATCGTTGCCGCCACCTGCTTAGGCTCGCGCCAGAGCCAGCTGCCAAGCGCGACGAAATCGGCACCGGCTTTAACGAGGGGCGCCACCTCCTCGATCGCCGCGGCAAAGCCGACGCAAGGGATTTCGAACACTTCCGCCCACCAGGCGACGCGCTCCGCGACCGCGGCGAAGGCCGGCCGGCTGCCGGCCGCTTCGGGCTCACCGAACATCACGTAGTCGGCGCCGGCTTCGGCCGCGACCATGGCGTCATGGCGGCTATAAAGTCCACCGGCACCGGCGATGCGGCCCGGCTTGAGGGTTTCAAGCGCTTCGGTGAAGACGTCGATGCCGGTGAGATGGGCGCCATCGCAGCCTGCGCGCGCGACCAGTTCGGCATGGCCGTCGATCAGCAGCGCCGCGCCTTTGTCCTGCACCACGGGCGCCAACGTCTTGGCACGATTGATCAGGCTGCGCTCGTCGGCCTCGGCCAGACGCAGCAGCACCGCCGCGACATCGCCGGCAGAAAGCGCATCGGCGAGGTTCACGGAAAACGCAGATGCGTCCACGATCGGGGGCGTGATCAGGTAAAGGAGCGGCGCCGGGCGTGGCTCGGCTCTTTTCGGTCGCGGGGCCATGGCTCCCGCATGGTAGCGCAATCCGGCGGAAAATTGACAATCGGGCGGTCACGCTGTCGCGGTGCGGTCTTTCGCGAACCATGCGAGCTCCCAATCGAGGCGGGCAATCACGCTTTCCCAATCGCCGATTTGCGGCTGGCGGAACAGGCGCGCGCTCGGATACCAGGGGCTGTCCTCGCGCGCCAGCAGCCAGCGCCAATCCCCGATGGCCGGCAGCAGAATCCAAACCGGTTTGCCCATGGCCCCGGCCAGGTGGGCAACCGCGGTATCGACCGCGATCACCAGCTTCAGCGCGGCCACCACCGCCGCGGTGTCGGCGAAGTCGGCGAGCGTGTCGTCGAGGCGGACGAGGGCGGGAAACTTCTCCAGCTCGGCGCGGTCGGCGTCGCGAACTTGCTTTTGCAGGCTGATGAACTGGAAGCCGGGCTTCGACAGCAGGGGTGCCAGCTGCGCCAAGGCGATGCTGCGATTGTGGTCGTTCTTGTGGGACGGCTTGCCCGACCAGACCAGCCCGACGCGCAGCGCCTCGCTGGGCGGCAGGCGCGCGCGCCATTGTTCGATGCGCTCGGGCGGCGCGCGCAGATATGCGACCGGCGCCGGCACGTTGGCAAGCGTGGTGCCAAAGGCGAGCGGCAGGCTGAGCAGCGGGCAATGCAGATCGAAGGGCGGCAGCTCCTGCCCGCGGCTGACCATCGCGACCACGCCGTCGACGGGACCGACAAGTGGCCGGAGGTCGTCGGGAATTTCGAGCACGACTTTGCCGCCCTTGGCCGCCACCATCGGCAGATAGCGGATGAACTGGATGGTGTCGCCGAAGCCCTGCTCGGCGTGCAGCAGAATTGTGCGGCCCTGCAATTCCTCGCCGCGCCACTGTGGCCGCGCGAAATCGCGCGGCGTCATCTCGGCATTGTTGCGCCGCCAGCGCCATTCGTAGCCGCGCCAGCCTTGCTCGAATTCGCCGAACGCCAGGCTGGTAAGGGCGCGGTTCCAATGCGCCTCGGCAAGCTCGGGACTGAACGCGATAGCACGGTCGAAGCTTTCGATCGCGTCATCGGGGCGGTCGAGATAGCGCAGCGCGCTGCCGCGGTTGACCAGCGCATCGACGTAGTCCGGTTTGATCGCGAGCGCGCGCTCGTAGTCGGCAAGCGCCTGCGCTGGGCGGTTGAGCTTGAGCTGCGCATTGCCGCGGTTGTTGTAGGCCTCGGCGTAGTCGGGCTTGAGCGCCAGCGCGCGGTCGAAGGCTTCTAGCGCTTCCGCGCTGCGGCCCAGTTCGCGCAGCGCATTGCCGCGGTTATTGTGGATCGGCGCTGCATCGGGCCGCAGGGAAAGGGCGCTATCGTAGTCGGCAAGCGCGGCCGCAAAAGACGTTAAGTCGTAATACGTATTGCCGCGCGCGATCAGTGTGTCGGCGTCGCCGGGCGCAAGCGCCAGAGCGCGCGTGAAGCTCGCCAGCGCGTCCTCGCTGCGATTGAGTTCGCGCAACAGCCGGCCGCGCAACGCCAGCGCGCCGCCATCAGGTTTGAGTGTGAGCGCGCGCTCGATGCCCTTGAGCGCGTCTTGCGGACGGCCGAGCCGTTGCAGCACCTGCGCACGATTGGTCAGCGCCACCACATAATCGGAGCGAAGCACAATGGCCTGCTCAAAACTCGCCAGCGCAGCTTCCGCGCGTCCGAGCGCCATGAGCGCATTGCCGCGGTTGTGCAGCGCCTCGACATAGTCCGGCTTGAGCGCGAGGGCGCGGTCGTAATACGCCAGCGCCTCCTGGTGACGCCCGAGCGCGGCCAGCACGAGACCGTAATTGGAATGCGCGGGTGCGACGCGCCCGTTGGCGGCGAGCGCGGCGGCGATCAGCTTGAGCGCCGGCTCCGAGCGGCCGCACTGGTGCATGAGCACACCGCAAAGGTGCAGGGCGTCGAAATGGTCGGGCTGGGCGTCGAGCACCTGCCGATAGAGCGCTTCGGCCTCGCGCAACTGGCCGCGCCGGTGATGGGCAGCGGCGCGCCGCAGGCACTCGGCGAGATCGGGTTGCTGGCTTGGGACGGGTTGCGCAGTGGCCATCGGGGCGGTGTTGCGGAGATGCATGGGACGCACGAACGCAACGCTACCGAATCATGGACGAGGTTATGCTGTCGCGGCGACTTCGTCCAAGTCGCCGTCGCATTCCGCTCAGGCTGGCATCGGCACCGGGCCCATGTCCTTGGGCACCTTGTAGCCCTTCTGCACCGCCGGGCGCGCGGCGATGGTCTCATACCAGCGCCGGACGTTGGGGTAATGCTTCAGATCGACGGTCTGCCACTCGAAGCGCGAGGCCCACGGCCAGATCGCGATGTCGGCGATGGAATAGTCGCCGGCCACGAAGTCGCGGCCTTGCAGGCGCGTGTTGAGCACCTTGTAGAGCCGGTGCGCTTCCTTCAGGTAGCGCTCCTCGGCATAGGGCGCCTTGCCCTTGTTGTATTTCACGAAGTGATGCACCTGGCCGAACATGGGGCCGGGGCCGCCCATCTGCCACATCAGCCATTCGAGCACGCGGTAGCGCAGCTCGCCCGACTTCGGCATCAGCTTGCCGGTTTTGTCAGCGAGATAGATCAGGATGGCGCCCGACTCCATCAGTGCGATGTTGGTGTCATGGTCGACGATCGCCGGGATGCGGTTGTTGGGCGCCACTTTAAGAAAGTGCGGCGCGAACTGCTCTTCCTTGGAAATGTCGATAGCGTGAACCTTGTAGGGCAGGCCGAGTTCTTCCAGTGCGATGGAAACCTTGCGGCCGTTCGGCGTGGTCCAGGTGTAAAGATCGATCACGGAACTATCCTTTGCATTTACGTTCGTCACGGCCGCGCATGTCGCGGGCATCCACGTCTTAGATAAATAGCAGCAGCCAAGACGTGGATGGCCGGGACAAGCCCGGCCATAACGTGGTGGCAGTCATTTACCCAAATTCCGCGGCTCAGTCACGCGGCACACGCGGTTTTGATCACGCCGCCTTCTTCTTCTCCAGGTCCGACTTCCATTGCCCGAGCGCAGCGAGCCCGTTCATTCTTGCGCGATGTGAAAAGGCGCGCTGTGCGGCGGCGGCATTTTCGCTTTTACCTTTCCAGGTCGTCTGCGGCGCGTGCTGCAAGGCGCGGCCGTAGGAGAAAGTGAGGTTCCACGGCAGATTGCCGATCTTGTTCATGGCATCGAGGTGGGCGGTGGCCTCCTCGTCGCTCTGCCCACCGGAGAGGAAGGCGATGCCCGGAACCATGGCCGGCACGCAGGCTTTCAGCAGCTTCACGGTTTTCTCGGCGACCTCTTCGACGCTCGCCTTCTTCGTGCTCTTCTTGCCGGGCACCGCCATGTTGGGCTTGAGCACCATGCCATCCAACTTCACGCGTTGATAATAAAGCTGCTGGAAGGTCTCCTTGAGCACGAACTCGGTGACATCATAACAGCGGTCGATATCGTGGCCGCCGTCCATCAGCACTTCCGGCTCGACGATCGGCACGATCTGGTTGACCTGACAAAGCGCGGCATAGCGCGCCAGCGCGTGCGCGTTGGTCGAGATGCAGTTGTGGCTCGGGATGCCGTCGCCGATGTCGATCACCGCGCGCCATTTGGCGAAGCGCGCGCCCTGCTCATAATATTTCGGCAGCCGCTCGGCGAGCTTGTCGAGGCCGGCGGTGATCAACTCGCCGGGGCAGAACGGCAGCGGCTTGGTGCCTTCGTCCACTTTGATGCCGGGGATGGCGCCTGATTTCGCGATGATCTCGACCAGCGGCGTACCGTCTTTCGCCTTTTGCCAGATGGTCTCGTCAAAGAGAATGACGCCGGAAATGTGCTTCATGCCCTCGGCCGAGCGGAACAACAGCTCGCGATAGTCGCGGCGATTGTCCTCCGTGGATTCCACGCCGATGGCGTCGAAGCGCTTCTTGATGGTGCCGGTAGATTCGTCGGCGGCGAGAATGCCTTTGCCGGGCGCGGTCATGGCCTGCGCCACTTTATTCACTGCGTCGAGATTCATTTTTTCCCTCCATCGCGTCCAAAGCCGCGAATCGAACTCGCGGTCATTTTACCCTCAGCACCTCGACCCCCGGCAAGGCCTTGCCTTCCAGCCATTCCAGGAAGGCGCCGCCGGCTGTGGATACATAAGTGAGCCGGTCGGCACAGCCGGCGGCGTTGAGCGCGGCCACGGTATCGCCGCCGCCCGCTACCGAAACAAGTTCGTGGGCGCCGGTGAGTTCCGCCGCCGCTTCCGCCACCTCGAAGGTGCCGTTGTCGAACGGCTCCATTTCGAAAGCGCCGAACGGGCCGTTCCACACCAGCGTCTTTGAGCGCGCCAGCAGCGAGACGGTGTATTCGATGCTGCGCGGGCCGATGTCGAGGATCATGTCCTGTGCGCCGACTTTGTCGGCATCGACGACGCGCGAAGGCGCATGGGCCTCGAACTTCTCCGCCACCACCACGTCGACCGGCAGCACGATCTCGCGCTTTTGCGCTTTGGCTTCTTCCATGATCTTGCGCGCGGTGCCGGCGAGGTCCGCCTCGACCAGCGACTTGCCGACTGGTTTGCCCTGCGCCAGCAGGAAGGTGTTGGCCATGGCGCCGCCGATGATCAGCGCGTCCACTTTCTTGAGCAGGTTGCCGAGCAAATCGAGCTTGCTGGAAATCTTCGCCCCGCCGATGATCGCCGCCAGGGGGTGCGCGGGGTGTTCAAGCGCCTTGCCGAGCGCCTCGAGCTCGGTCTGCATGGTGTGGCCGGCGTAAGCCGGCAGCACGTGACCGAGCCCTTCGGTCGAGGCGTGCGCGCGGTGCGCGGCCGAGAAGGCATCGTTCACCCAGATGTCGCCGAGCTTGGCGAGCGCGGCCACAAAGGCGGGATCGTTCTTTTCCTCGCCAGGATGAAAGCGCGTGTTCTCCAGGCAGACGATGTCGCCTTGCTTCATCGCTGCTACCGCGCGTTCGGCGTTTTCGCCGATGCAGTCATCGACGAAACTCACCGGCCGCATGAGGATATGGGCCACTTCGGCGGCGACCCGTTTCAAAGAGTCTTTCGGGTCGCGCTTTCCCTTGGGACGGCCGAAATGCGACAGCAGGATGACCTTGCCGTCGGCATCGGCGATCTCGGTGATGGCGGGGGCGACGCGCTCGATGCGGGTCGCATCGGTGACCACGCCGTGCTCGACCGGTACGTTGAGGTCGACGCGCAGCAGCACGCGCTTGCCCTTCACGTCGACGTGGTCGAGAGTCCTGAACCCAGTCATTGCGCGGCCCGGCGCGTTCGGCCGTTAGATGAGCTTGCCCATCGCCACGGCGGTATCCGCCATGCGGTTGGAAAAGCCCCATTCGTTGTCGTACCACGACATCACGCGCACCAGCGTGCCGTCCATCACCTTGGTCTGCTCCATGTCGAAGACCGAGGAGTGGGGGTCGTGGTTGAAGTCGATCGAGACATTGGGCGCGGTGTGATAGCCGAGAATGCCTTTGAGCTGCTGCTCGGCGGCGCGCTTGATGGCGCCATTGACTTCGTCCTTGTCGGTTGCGCGCTTGGCGACGAACTTGAAATCGACCACCGACACGTTCGGCACCGGCGCGCGGATGGCGACGCCGTCCAGCCTGCCCTTGAGCTCGGGCAGCACCAGGCCGACGGCCTTGGCTGCTCCCGTCGAGGTCGGGATCAGCGACATGGCCGCGGCGCGCGCGCGGTGCAAGTCCTTGTGCACCTGGTCGAGCAAATGCTGGTCATTGGTGTAGGCATGGATGGTCGTCATGAAGCCCTTGTCGATGCCGATGGCGTCGTTGAGCACCTTGGCGACCGGTGCCAGGCAATTGGTGGTGCAAGAGGCATTGGAGACGACCTTGTGGTCCTTGGTCAGCTTGTCGTGGTTGACGCCGTAGACCACGGTCAGGTCGGCGCCGTCGGAAGGCGCCGACACCAGCACCGCCTTGGCGCCGGCGGCGAGATGCGCCTTGGCCTTCTCCTTCGAAGTGAAGATGCCGGTGCATTCGAGCGCGATATCGACGCCGAGATCTTTCCACGGCAGCGTGGTCGGGTCCTTGATGGCGGTGACCTTGATGGCGCCGTTGCCGACGCTGATGGTGTCGCCCTTGACCGTGACCTCGCCGGGGAAACGGCCGTGCACGCTGTCGAAGCGCAAGAGGTAGGCGTTGGTTTCCACCGGCGCCAGATCGTTGAGGCCGACGACCTCGATGTCCGTGCGGCCGCTTTCGGCGATGGCGCGCAGGATGTTGCGGCCGATGCGGCCAAACCCGTTGATGGCTACGCGTACTGTCATTGATGTCGCTCCCGGCTCATTCAATCGACCACGGCCGCGCTCGGCCATGCTCTATATAGAGGCTGGCTAGCCTTTCCCAAGCTTGCGCATTGCCGCATCCGCAACTGCCTCTGCGGTAATGCCAAACTTCTTGTAAAGGTCCTTGTATGGGGCGCTGGCCCCGAAAGATGACATGCCGATGAAGGCGCCATTGCTGCCGATGACGGCGTCCCAGCCCTGACGCACGGCGGCTTCCACGCCGACATTGACTTTCGCGCTGCCGATCACGGCGTGGCGCTGAGGCTCCGGCGCCTCCGCCAGCAATTCGAAGCAGGGCACCGAGACGACGCGCGCGGCCACGCTCTTGGCCGCCAGCAGCTTCCGCGCCTCGATGGCGACCGAGACTTCCGAGCCGGTGGCGAACAGCGAAACATCGGCCTTGCCGTCGGCCGGCTCGATCTCGTAGGCGCCGGCAGCGCAGCGGTTATCGGCATTGAGTGCGCGGCGCAGTTGCGGCAGGTTCTGGCGGGTGAGCGCCAGCACGCTCGGGCGGTGCTTATTTTCGAGCGCAAGCTGCCAGCATTCGATGGTCTCGACCGCGTCGCAGGGGCGGAACACCAGCAAGTTCGGGATCGCACGCAGCGCGGCCAGATGCTCGACCGGCTGGTGCGTCGGGCCGTCCTCGCCGAGGCCGATGGAGTCGTGCGTCATCACATGGATGACGCGAATGCCCATCAGCGCGGCGAGCCGGATCGCCGGGCGCGCATAATCTGA
This sequence comes from uncultured Undibacter sp., assembly GCA_964563195.1. Classification (GTDB taxonomy): domain Bacteria; phylum Pseudomonadota; class Alphaproteobacteria; order Rhizobiales; family Xanthobacteraceae; genus Pseudolabrys. Next base: position 25,531 of record CAZLWN010000034.1, read on the forward strand.
GAACACCAGGAAGGTGCCGCTGTAGGGAATAATGCCGCCACGCAGCGCCATGCCGTTCATGGTGGCGGCCATGCCGTGCTCGCGCACGCCGTAATGGATAAAGCGGCCGGAGAAGTCGGCGGCGGTGATCGCCTGCATCGCCTTGGTGCGGGTGTTGTTTGAGCCGGTCAAGTCGGCCGAGCCGCCGATCATCTCCGGCACGGCGGGGATAAGTGCCTCCAGCGCGATTTCCGATGAGGAGCGCGTGGCGATATCCTTCGGCGTTGAAGCGAGCGACTCTTTGGCTTTACGCACCGCGTCGGCGATCGCTTGCTGGGGCAACTCGCCCTTCATGCGGCGCTCGAATTCCGCGCGTTGTCCATCCTCGAGTGCGGCGAGCCGCTTGCTCCACTCGGTGTGCGCGCCTTTCGAGCGCTCGCCAGCCTTGCGCCAGGCGCTCAGCACATCGGCGGGCACCTCGAACGGCGCGTGCTTCCAGGCGAGGTTATCGCGCGCGCCCTTGATCTCGTCAGCGCCGAGCGGCGAGCCGTGCGCCTTTTCCGAGCCGACCTTGGTCGGCGCGCCGTAGCCGATCTTGGTCTTGCAGGCGATCAGCACGGGGCGATCTGATTTTTTCGCATTGGCGATTGCCGACGCAATTGCTTGCGGATCGTGGCCGTCGATTCGCGCAGCATTCCAGCCGCAGGCCTCGAAGCGCTTGACCTGATCCACGCTGTCCGACAGCGACAACGCGCCGTCGATGGAGATGCCGTTGTCGTCGAACAGCACGATCAGTTTGTTGAGCTTCAGATGTCCGGCAAGCGCGATGGCCTCGTGGCTGACGCCTTCCATCAGGTCGCCGTCACTGGCGATCACATAGGTCTTGTGGTCGACCACTTCTTTGCCGAACGCGGCGGCGAGATGCTTCTCGGCGATCGCCATGCCGACCGCATTGGCAAGTCCTTGCCCGAGCGGGCCGGTGGTGGTTTCCACGCCGGGCGTGTGGCCGTACTCCGGATGGCCGGGCGTGAGCGAGCCGAGCTGGCGGAAGCGCTTGATCTCGTCGATGGTCATCGCCGGATAACCGGTGAGATAAAGCAGCGCATAGATCAGCATCGAGCCGTGACCGGCCGAGATCACGAAGCGGTCGCGGTCGGGCCAGGCGGAATCGGCGGGATCGAATTTCAGAAATTGCTTGAACAGGACGGTGGCGACGTCCGCCATGCCCATCGGCATGCCGGGATGGCCGGATTTTGCCTGCTCGACGGCGTCCATCGCCAGCGCGCGGATGGCATTGGCCATGCGCGCATGGCCGACGGCGGAACTGGCGGCCGCTTGGCCGCGACGCCCGAAAGGTGCCACGGCTACCGTCGACGAGGCGTTTGCGCTCATGGAAAAGGCCTGTTTGCGTCGGTGGATAGCATGTGCGCCCCTTGAGTCAATGTGACGGCAGTTGCACTTGGCTGCCATGCACAGGGCTTAGAAAACATCGGGGTAAACCTTGCCCGCGGCGTTGACGCCTCGGTCGAGCGGCACGTAAGCTTCTCGTTCTAAACCGCTGCCAAAGCAAGATTTTTCAGGCGTGCCCGCGAGCGCGCATTACGGCCATGACCGACCAAAGCGCGATCGATACTGCGGTGAAGCGGCTGGCGCTGGCGCTCGACGCGCTCGATGCCGCAGTCGAACGCAGGCGCGAGGGCGACCGCAGCGCGGAGGCCTTGGCGAGCCAAGTGCAGGCGCTCGGCCTCGACCGCACGCGGCTGGCCGAAGCGCTCGACGGCGAGACCGCGCGCGCGCGCCGGCTGGAGGTGACCAACCGCGAAATCGCCGGCCGGCTGGACGCGGCCATCGCCTCGATCCAGTCGGTGCTGGACGAAAACGAGTAGCGACAGATGGCCCAAGTGAACACCACCATTGCCGGCCGCCAGTTCCGCCTCGCCTGCGAGGATGGGCAGGAAGCGCATCTGCAATCGCTGGCCAAGGACATCGACGCGCGCATCGCCAAGCTGCGAGAAAAATTCGGCGAGATCGGCGATACCAGGCTCACGGTGATGGCGGCGCTGATGGTGGCGGACGAACTGGCCGAGGCGACGCGCCGCCTGCGCCGGCTGGAGGAGGAGGTCGCCGGCTTGCAGGACGCCCGCGTGGTCGCCGCCGACCGCGCCAAGGCGGCGTCCGCCGCCGTGGTGAACGCCTTCAACTCGGCGGCCGAGCGCATCGAGGGCATTACCAGGAAGCTCAACCAGACACTCGGCAACGGCGTAGCTATGGGTTGAACTGGCGCCGCCTTGGCATAACCACTACATTCCGCCGCGCGGGGCTGCGGGGTGCGTCAGGAGACAAAACCTCGGGGCCTTATCGATCCTTAAGGGAGCTGTCCCTGACCGGGCTCGTGGGCTCGGACATATGGCGCCCACCTACTTTCGTAGGGAACCCGGGATCGAGCTCTCCAACGGCTTTCGCGGCTCCGCACTCAGTTTCTGATGTCTGATCCAGGCTCCCTGAAAGCAGAATTGCGCGCCGAGGCGCTCATCAAGCGCGATGCGCTGCCGGGGGCGATGCGCGCGGGTGCGGCCGAGGCGATCGCTAAGCGCGCGTTTCCACTTGCGGTGAAGCCGGACACGATCGTCGCCGGCTTCATGCCAATGAAGAGCGAGATCAATCCGCTGCCGTTGATGCGCAAGCTGGCCGACGCCGGCGCGCAGCTCGCGCTGCCCGCCATCGCGGGCCGTGGTAAGCCGCTGATCATGCGTGCTTTCAAGTTCGGCGATGAACTTGCGCGCGGGCAGTGGGGCATTCGCGAGCCCAAGCCTGAGGCAACGCAAGTCGAGCCCGACATTTTGATCGTGCCGCTGGCCGCCTTCGACCGCCAAAGCCACCGCATCGGCTACGGCGCCGGCTATTACGACCTGACCATCAACGCGTTGCGCGCGAAGAAAAACATCGCCGCCGTTGGCATTGCTTTCGCCGCGCAAGAAATTCCGCACATTCCCGCCACGACACGCGACGCGCGGCTCGACTTCGTGCTAACGGAGCGCGAGGTGATCGATTTCCGCGGGTTGTAGATCAGCATGCGTATTCTCTTCGTCGGTGACGTGGTCGGCCGCTCGGGCCGAAAAATTGTAAACGAGCGGCTGCCCGGCCTGATCGCCGACTGGAAGCTCGACCTGGTGGTGGCCAACGGCGAGAACGCCGCCGGCGGTTTCGGCATCACGGAAGCTATTTACAACGAGCTGATCGACGCCGGCGCAGGCTGCATCACGCTGGGCAACCACGCCTGGGACCAGCGCGAGGCGTTGGTATTCATCGAGCGCGCGCCGCGCTTGATCCGGCCGCTTAATTATCCCGCCGGCACGCCGGGCCGCGGCACGGCCATGATCGAGACCAAGAACGGCAAGCGCGCGCTTGTCATCAACGCCATGGGCCGCATTTTCATGGACGCGCTCGACGATCCCTTTGCGGCGGTTGACGGCGAGCTCGCCGCCTGCCCGCTGGGCGCAGGTGCCGACGCCATCATCCTCGACATGCATTGCGAGGCCACCAGCGAGAAGCAGGCCATGGGCTTTTTCTGCGACGGCCGCGTTAGCCTGACGGTCGGCACCCATACCCATTCGCCGACCGCCGATCATCGCATTTTGCCCGGCCGCAGCGCCTTCGTGACGGACGTCGGCATGACCGGCGATTTCGACTCGGTCATCGGCATGGTGAAGGACGAGCCGCTCAACCGCTTTCTGCGCAAGATCCCGGGCGGCAAATTCGAGCCGACGACCGGCGCGGCCACGCTGTGCGCGATTGCCGTGGAGACCGACGACGCCAGCGGGCTGGCATCGAAGGTCGGCGCGGTGCGGCTCGGCGGCGTGCTGGAAGAGGCGCGGCCGGCGTTCTGGGACTAGCGCTCCTTACTTTTTGTTGACCGCGACTCGCCGCAATGATTCGTTAGGCATAAGTGATTCGCCGGCCACGTGCTGCGTCCGGCTGGTAACCGCAGCACGGGTGGGCATGGCGCTCCACATCGATCGCAATCTCGCGCTCGCAGAAACGGCCGACGCCGCGCGTCGGCCGGATCACGATGCGCTGGCGCAGGCCCCGGATGAGCGCGCCGCATTTGCCGCGCAGTTCATCCCGGCCGGCGCGCGCGTGCTCGACCTCGGCTGCGGGCGCATGGCGCTGCGCCAGTTCCTGCCGAACGGCTGCCGCTACCAGGGCTGCGACCTCGTCGCGCGCGAGGCGGATACCGTCGTGTGCGATTTCAACGCCGGCGAATTCCCGAGTGAGGCCGCCGCGCAAGCCGATATCATCGTCATGCTCGGCTTGCTGGAAACCATCGTCGACGTCGAAAGCTTCTTCACGCATCTGCGCTTCTGCAAGCGCGACGTGGTCTTGAGTTATTGCGCGACCGATCTCACCGGCAAGTGCGACCGCACAGCGCTCGGCTGGGTCAACAATTTCAGTTTCTTCGATCTGGCGCGGCTGTTCGACCGCTACAGATTCCGCATCGAATGCACCGCGCCGATCGACAGCGCGCAGGCGCTGATGCGGCTGACGCCGGCCGAGCGGCTGATGCTGGTGACGCCTTGCAGCGTGGCGGTGGTGTCCGATCGCGGCGCCGGTCATTTCGGCGAGCGGCTTGGGTTGCACATGATTAACGCGCTGCTGCCGGGCGAGGCCGACGTGCATCACCTCACTTTCCGCACGCTCGGCCAGGCGCGCGAGGCCTACGACCTGGTGGTGGTCGGCACCGGCAACAGCCTGTTC
>CAZLWN010000035.1:0-28764 GCA_964563195.1 uncultured Undibacter sp.
TGCAGCAGCGTCTCCTTGGCCTCCTTGAGGATGTCCTCCCGCCATGCGAGCAGCTTGGCGCGGAAATAGTTCCGCTGGCGCTCGTTCATGAACGGCTCCTTGTCGGACGGCCGATAATTCTTGGTCTTGGCCAACATCCCACTCACTCCCTGACTTTTTTCTTGAACGCGACGTCACCGTCCCGGTGCGGCAGGCTTATATACGCGCGCCACGGCGCGGACAATATCCTAGTAAGGTCGCCGTGCCGGCGTGATTAATATGACGGTTCAGTGACTTAAGGGCCCTGGCGGGCCGCGCCGCTTAAAGTTCCCCGGGTTAGCGGTTGCCGGCCTTGGCCAGTTCCACCGCCACCCGCAGGTCGATCTCGCCCAAGACCGTGTCCAGCCCGGCATCGCCCGAGCATTCGGTCAGTCCCTCGGCGGCGACTTTCAGGCGGGCGAGCGTGGACTGATCGACGGAGCCGTCAAGCAGCCCGAGCTTGAGCGTATCGAGCAGGTCGAGCGCATTGCGGCCTTTGGCAACCGCGCGTTTTTTGCGCTCAGTCGGATCCTCCACGCCCTGTAGCGCGATCAGCGCATCGACAGTCGCGATCGCGCGCAGCGAGCCGGCGGCGGCGGAATTGCGCGGCGCCTCCTGCTCCGCGACCGTGAACGTGCCACTTGCCGCGCGGCGCGCGCCGGACGGCGCGTTGGCAAGCGCGGCTCCGTTCGGTCCGTAAATGCGCATGGCGAACAATCCCAGTCGACGCGATCGTCGGTCCCCGAATATCCGTGAAGCCTGGGCCGGTATGGTTAATCACCGGTAAATACACCGGCAAAAATTACCGCCCTGGACGATCATGCCCGGCTGCCGGCCACCCGCTTACACGGTGCTGACTAAAAAAACCGCTGCAATGCCAGAGTCTTGGCATGCCCGCCTGTGTTGGCACGGCCTTCGCATAGGAGAAGGCAAGTCGCACGTCACATTGGGGAGCAGTGATGACGAAGACACTTCAGGCCGCGCTGCTGGCTGTATTGATGGGCTTGTGCGTCCCGGTGGGAGCCGGGGCGACGTCGCGCATCAAGGACCTCGCCAATGTCGAGGGTGTGCGCCAAAACCAGCTCATCGGCTACGGCCTAGTGGTCGGCCTCAACGGCACCGGCGATACGCTCAACAATATCCCGTTCACCAAGCAATCGCTCACCGCGATGCTAGAACGGCTCGGCGTCAACGTGCGCGGCCAGACCTTGCGCACCGGCAACGTCGCCGCCGTGATGGTGACAGCCAATCTTCCGCCCTTCGCCACGCAAGGCACCCGCATTGACATCACCGTCTCCGCGCTCGGCGATTCCAAGAGCCTGCAAGGCGGCACGCTGCTGGTGACGCCGCTGCTCGGCGCCGATGGCAACGTCTACGGGGTCGGCCAGGGTTCGGTCGCGATCGGCGGCTTCCAGGCTGAAGGTGAGGCCGCCAAGATCACGCGCGGCGTGCCCACCGTCGGCCGCATCGCCAACGGCGCGCTGATCGAGCGCGAGATCGATTTCAATCTCAACCGCCAAAGCCAGTTGCGCATGGCGCTGCGCAATCCGGATTTCACCACCGCCAAGCGCATCGCCGCCGCCATCAACGACTTTATCGGCGTGCCGACGGCGGAGCCGCTGGATCCGTCGACGATCGGCATCACCGTGCCGAAACAATATCGCGGCAACGTGATCACGCTGCTCACTGAAGTCGAACAGCTGAAGGTCGAGCCGGATCAGTCTGCCAAGATCGTGATCGACGAGCGCTCCGGCATCATCGTCATAGGCAACGACGTGCGGGTCTCCACGGTCGCGGTGGCACAGGGAAATCTGACCGTTACCATCTCCGAGAAGCCGCAGGTGAGCCAGCCGGCGCCGTTCTCGCGCCGCGGTGAAACCAGGGTGGTGCCGCGCACGCGCATCGGCGTGCAGGAGGACGGTAAGAAGCTCGCGCTTGTGCAGAACGGCGTGTCGCTGCAGCAACTGGTCGACGGGCTTAATGCGCTTGGCATCGGCCCGCGCGATTTGATCGCGATTCTGCAGGCGATCAAGGCCGCGGGCGCCATCCAGGCCGACATCGAGGTGATGTGATGGAAAGCGCACTTTCGCTCCCCACGCCCGGCTTAAAGCCGATCGACCTGATGGTGGCGAACGGGATCGTCGCGCCCGCCGCCACCGGCAACAAGGCCAAAGCAAGAGCTGCGGCGCAGGATTTCGAATCCGTGTTCCTCAATTCCATGTTCCAGCAGATGTTCACCGACATCGACGGCGAAGGTCCGTTCGGCGGCAGTGGCGCGACCAAAGTGTGGCGCTCGTTCCTGACCGACTCCTACGCCAAGTCATTCGCCAAGGCCGGCGGTATCGGCATCGCCGATCAGGTCTATCGCAGCCTGATCGGCCATCAGGAGATGGAGAGCGGATCATGAGCAAGACAGCCAAGGCTGACGCGCCGATTGCCAGCGCAGGCGAGGCCGAGCGCGCGATCGCCAATTTGAACACGATCATGGATCGGCTGGTGGAAACCGTCGAAGAAGAGACCGCCCGCGCGCGCGCCGGCAAGCTCACCGCCGCGACCGAGCTGGACGAGGCCAAGGCTGAGCTTGCGCACCGCTATGGCGCCGAAAGCGGGCGTGTAAAGAATGCCCGCGACCTGATTGCGCAGTCGCTGCCCGAGGCCCTAGATGCGCTGCAAAAGCGGCATGCGGCGTTTCAGGAGCTGCTGCAGACCAATCTGACGGTGCTGGCAACCGCGCATGCCGTTTCCGAAGGCATCATCCGCGGCGTTTCGGGCGAGCTCGCGCGCAGGCAGACGCCCTCGACCTATGGCGCCTCCGGCCGCGCCAACGCGCCGGGTGCAACGGCAAGCCCGCCGCTGGCGCTCAGCCGCACGCTTTAGGCGCGCACGCGTTCGGGTGCGGGCGGGCGTCGTTCCCAGCCGCCGGTGGCAAAATCTACCCTTGTTCAGGCGATTTCGCGCAGCCGGCGACGCGGTGCGAACATATGTCGGCGCGGTAAAACGCTGCATACACTTGCGGGCTACTCACGACTCCTCGATCTCAGGAATTCATCGATCGTTCTGGGAATTCGATAACGAAAACCAAAAAGATCGGCCAATTCCGGCGAGAGAATTCGCTCGTTTCCGAGGGCGGACGGGATGTCAATCTGCCGCTTGATGAACGCCGTCGTGTATACGTGATAGACAGCGCGGCGTTGGGCCGACGTTCCATTTGGGCCGCCACGGTGGAACACCATGCAGTCGAGCACAATGAAACACCCCGCAGCTACCACGACCTGTTTCGCGTTACTCTCGATATATGCGTCGGATGGATAGCCCGCACCCGGTTTGGACAACATCGACTTAAGCGAATCCGGCGCGCTGCTCGAACTCCATTGGGCTTAGATAGCCGATCGAAGATTGCAGCATATTGTGATATAATATCGATTCGACAATATAAATTTAGGCAAGACGTCTATCGTTGCTTAGACCTCCTTGCCGCCGCGAAGGTAGCAAGAATGAAGAAGTTTAGATTCTGCGGAAAATGTCTCAAATGGATCACTTTCAACCGAGACGCAGCCAGCTGCATATCCGGCCATTCCACTTTGTACCCCCGCGTGCGGAAGTAAAATCACGCTGGTGGTATTTTTCATGACCGATCGCGGCAAGCTCATAATGTCGCCCACCCCGCGATGTAGGCCCCTGATCTGGGATCTCGACTCATCCGCTCTGAATTCACCGAGAGTCAATCGACGACCATCAAGCTTTCCCTGCCGAATAAGCCGCGCGGCGTCTCGCGCGATAGTGAACGCCGCGTGCACCTACCACAATCGTTTTACTCCATGGAACGATTGATACAAATGTCGTTGTCGTCCGAACAAAGGACCAATTCGCACAGCCGCCGAGGAGGCCCATGAGCGACGACCGCGAGGCGTTTGCGGCCCACACGAAGCGGCAGTGTCTGGCTCTTGGCGAGGACCACGCACTGTTTCAGCGCACCGTCGATACGGTCGTCGAACTAGACCGGTACGACTATGCCTATCTGTGGAGCTGGCTCGGCCTCCCGATCATACAGATGCCCGCCGATGTCCTGGCGACGCAGGAGGTCATTTGGGCAACGAAGCCCGATATCATCGTGGAAACCGGGATCGCCCGCGGCGGCTCGATGATCTTCCTGGCCTCGATGCTGCAACTGTTGGGCGAAGGTACGGTCATCGGCGTCGACATCGACATCCGGGCCCACAACCGCCAGTCCATCGAAGATCATCCGCTGGCGCATCGCATCAAGATGATCGAGGGCGGTTCTACCGACGACGATACACTTGCGCGCGTGAGAAAACTCATTCCAGAGGGCGCAAAGGTGATGGTCATCCTCGATTCGAAACATAGCCGGGAGCATGTGCTCGGCGAATTGCGTGCCTACGGACCCATGGTCACTCCGGGCCAGTATCTCATCGTTGCCGACACCCTGCTCGGTCGCATCCGGCCAAACCAGACCCCCAAGAAGCGTTCGGCGGTCTGGGAGCCCGGCAACGAGCCGCTGACGGCCTTGAAACAGTACACTAGCGAAACCAACCGCTTCGAAGTCGATCCCGTGATCAACGGCAAGCTCGTGATTTCAAGTTCGCCGGGCGGTTACGTGCGGTGCCGTGAAAGCTGACTGCGGGGATCCGATGACCGTTGGGTCCGACGCTTCTCTCGATTACTCGCCACCAAAGGGTTTCCAGCTGCGGCCGCTCATCCCTTCCGACCGCGCAGAAGTCGAGATGCTGCTAAAGGACCGGCCTTTACAGCATCTGCTTCTCGCCTTCCCGCCCGAGACCAGCACCGCAGATATCGACCGCTGGATGAAACGCCGGACGAAAAGCGAGGAACTGATCTGTTTTGCCATCGCTGACGAGGAAAGCCGGTTCTGCGGGTTCGTTCAGATCACCGGCTGGCATAGACGCGGGCGTTTCGGATGGCTCGGCATGGCGCTGATGCCAGAACGCCGCTCACGCGGGCTAGGACGGTGGGCCCTTCAGGAGCTGATCGACAAGGCCCGGCGCGATTTTGGCCTGAGAAAAATGCTGCTCGAAGTTCGAGCCGACAACGCAGCCGCAATTAACCTCTACAGGGACATGGGATTTCGAACGGTCGGGGAATTCCACGACCATTATTTCGATGGTGCCGACTATCACGACGTCATCGTCATGGAGCGCATGATCGGCAGCGAATAGAAAATGACCAGCGTCGTTATCAGCCAACCGATGTATTTTCCCTGGGTGGGGTTTTTCGAGCAGATGCGTCTCGCTGACGTCTATGTCTGGCTGGACGACGTCCAATTCTCAAAAGGCTCTTTCACGAACCGCGTCCAGGTTCTCCTGCCCGACAAACAGGCGTGGATGACGATCCCGCTCGCGGACAAGACGGAGCGTGACATTCGCGACCTTTCGGCAAAAGGCAACGGCTGGAAGGCCTCGCACCGCGACCTTCTCGCCCAGAGCCTGCGCAAATCCGGCTATCTCGACAATGCACTCGGCGTGTTCGACGAGGCAGTTTCGCACGAACAGATCGTCGACATCTTGATCGCCTCCTCCGAAACGTGTGCCCGGAATCTCCGCGCAATGCCGCCCCAATCTTACAAATCGAGCGATCTCGGCATCGAGGGGCGCAGATCGGCGCGCGTGCTCGATATCGTGAGGTGCTTCGGCGGAACGCGGTACCTCACCGGGCACGGGGCGGCAAAATATCTCGACATGGAGAGCTTCGAGGCCGCGGGTGTCGCCGTTGAATTCATGGACTATCAGGTCGTACCCTGGCCACAGCGCGGCGACAGCTTCACGCCCTACGTTACGGCGCTCGACCTTATCGCCGTAAAAGGTGCAAACGCCCCCGACCACCTCAGCCCGCGGACTATTCCCTGGCGGGATTTCGTTGAGAAACGTGCGGAGACATCATGAACGTCAGAGAAGATATTCTGGAGAACTTCAAACGGGATGGCATTGCGGTGATCCGCGGTTTCTACGATGTCGAGACGATGGTGAAGCCGATCCAAGACGGCATCCGTGACATCATCGAGCTTGTCGCCAAGCAGAACGGCTTGTCCGTGCCATGCGCCGACGGGATCGAGGCAATGGCGCACGGTTATCCCGCGATCATCAAGCACGACCGCAAGCTCGGCGGCGTGATCTACGATGCTGTGAAACAGATCCCGGAGTTTGTCGCACTCGTTTCGGCGGCTCGTAACAAGGAAATCTACCAAATGCTGCATCCGGCTTCGATCCCGGGCATTGCCGCGGGCGGCTACGGCATCCGCATCGACAACCCCACCGAAGACCGTTTCCGCGCGTTCTGGCATCAGGAATTTCCAGCACAACTGCGCAGCATCGACGGTCTCGTCCTGTGGTCGCCGCTGCTTCCCGTAACGCCGGAAATGGGGCCGGTCGAGGTTGCCGTGGGATCTCACCGCGAGGGCCTCGTTCCCGTGCTCGTCGACGACGGGGGCGCCGGCAAAACGGGCGCCTATTCCCTCAGGCTCGAAAACGAGGCGGAGCGCATCGCTCACTACGAAAGAATCGCACCGCTGACCGAACCGGGCGATCTCATCGTCATGGACTTCCTGACGCTTCATCAGTCGGGGCGCAACAGCTCCGACCATCCGCGCTGGTCGATGCAGTTTCGCTATTTCAATTTCGCCGATCCCGTGGGAGCCAGCCTCAATTGGGCCGGCGCTTTCGCACAAGGCAAGTCGATCGACGAAATCTTCAAGGATATACGGCAGGTCCTCGAGGGTACCGCGGCATGACGGGGGCCTGCCGCATCTGCGCGGCCAAAATCGGCGAACCCGATTACAAGGCGCCCGCCCCTTCGATAACATCGACGAGCACGACCGTTCCATTTGAACTTGACGTTTCAATTTGCCTAACCTGCGGTCACGTCCAGTGCTCGGAGCTCGACGAGCTCGATAGCTATTACGACACGGACTACCAGATCTCGCTTTCGAGCAACGATCACGACCAGCTCTACGAGGTTGTCGACGGGCGGAAGGTGTTTCGCACCGAAAAGCAGTGCGATCTCGTGTGCTCGTTCGTCAAACTCACTTCGGGCATGGCGATCCTGGACTACGGGGCCGCAAAGGCTGCGACGTTGCGTAAAATCTGCAATGCGCGTGCCGGGCTTCGACCGCATGTGTTCGATGTCAGCAACTCGTATGCCGCGCATTGGCAAGGGTGGCTCGAACCTGCCGCCTGCGCCACTTACGAACTTCCTTCGGAATGGTCGCAGCGCTTCGATGTCGTGACCGCACATTTCGTGCTCGAGCATGTTGCCGAGCCGCTCGCGATTTTGCGGCAGATCAAAGGTGTCCTGAAGCCGGGAGGACGGCTTTTCATGAGCGTTCCCAACGTTTTAGCCAACATCGGCGACCTGCTGGTCGCCGATCATATCAATCATTTCACGCCGAACTCCCTCCGTGTCGCGCTCGCCAAAACGGGTTTCGAGATCGAGGTCTGCGAAGACGGCGCTTTCCGGGGAGCGTTCGTCGTGGTCGCGCGAGCCCGCGAGGAGAACTCGATCGAACTCGACGGCGGCGCTACTTCGGACCCCGAGGAAATCCGGTCCCTGATCGCGATCGCGGACTTCTGGACCGACGCCTCCGCCCGGATCGCGAGGGCCGCTCGTATGCACACCGGGGAGCGGTGCGCCATATACGGCGCCGGCTTCTACGGGTCCTTCATCACAACCCGTCTCGAAGCCGACACCGAGATTGCCTGCTTCGTAGACCGCAATCCGCATTTGCTTTGCCGACCGCATTTCGGGCGACCGGTTGTTGCACCCGAGAATTTACCGCTGGACGTTTCCGTGGTTTACGTCGGGCTGAACCCGGCGCACGCGCGCTCAATCCTGTCCGATGTGAAAGAGTGGCGGGGCCGCGAGCTGGAGATGGTGTTTCTCGGCGACGACTGACTTGTTCCGCTTGAATTCAGCGCGATCGTCGATGTCAGCGACCATTTGCTCCGCTGCTACGGACAAATCCCCTACTCAGCACCATCCAGTTGAATTAACGTCGCAGGCCGCCGACGGCGTCGATCTCGATCATCCCAAAGCCTTGACCGGATGCCGGTCGAGCTCGCTCTGAATTACGCCGATAACTCTGTCGAGCTCGTCGTTTGTCAAATCATGATACGACGGCAAATTGATCGCCCGAGTTGGCAGGTCGCAGGCAACAGGGTTCATCCTGGATTCTTCGAACATTGGCAGAGATGATAACGGGTAGAAAAAGACGCGCGCATCAATCCTTTCATCGGCGAACGACTTCAACAGCATATCGCGGGTCACGCCGGTATCGCGCGCAAACACAGCCGTCGGCATCCAGGCCCCATTGGTGACGCCTTTCGGTTCCGGATTCATCGAAACGCTCAGTCCCGCAGCAAGGCGGTCGCGATAATACGCCATGATCTCGCGCTTGCGAGATATCAGCTCGTCGATCCGCTCCATTTGTGCACAGCCGATCGCCGCCTGCACGTTCGCCATCTTGTATTTAAAACCAATCGCTTCGGGCCAAAACTGTCTCGTCTGGCCTCGTGCGCGCCCGTGATTGCTCAGCGTAAGCACCTGCTCGTACAGATCGGGGTCGCTGGTCACAAACATCCCGCCTTCACCAGTGGTGACCGTCTTGGTACCGTGAAACGAGAAGGTCCCAAACTTACCGAGCGACCCGGCACGCTTGCCGCCATACACGGATCCGATGGCCTCGGCAGCGTCCTCGATCACCGGAATGCCGTGCGTGGCGCCAATAGAATGCAACCGGTCCAAGTCGCAAAGGTTGCCGTACAAATGAACGGCAACGATTGCTTTCGTGCGGGGGGTAATTGCCCGCTCGACCTGGTCGGAATCCAAGCACCAGGAGTCCGCGCGGATATCGACGAATACCGGTTTCGCGCCCAAATGAACGATTGGCGATGCTGTCGCGATCCAGTTGGTATCGGCCATGATAACTTCGTCGCCGCGGCCGATACCGAGCGCCGCCATGCCCATATGAAGGGCACCCGTGCAGCTCGACGTTGCAATCGCGTACTCAACGCCGAGATGAGTTTTGAACGCCGTTTCAAAACGATCAATATAGTCGTAGCATTTGTCGCCCCAACCGTTCGCTGCCGCGTCAGTGGCATAGCGAACCTCGAGCGCCGTGATCGACGGCTTCGTGTAATAGATCCGCGTTTTCATACCATTTCTAGCCTTGGCACCGCGGTGACAAATTTCGTGCCGGACGCGGCAAGCGCCGCCTGTTGTGCCTTGATTTCCTCAGCGATGTTCCATGGCAGAATCAGCACGTAATCGGGGGGCCGTTCGCTGAGCACAGCCGGCGGCAAAATAGGAATGTGGCTGCCCGGCATGAACTTGCCTTGCTTGGCGGTGGCGGCGTCGCAGACGAACGGCAATAGATCTGCCGTCACGCCCGCATAGTTGAGCAGCGTATTGCCTTTGGCGGCGGCACCATAGGCGGCGACCGACTGTCTCCCGCTCTTTCGTTCGAGCAGAAACCGGAGAAGATCGTCCTTGATCGCGTCAGCGCGCGCCTGGAAGGCGCGATAGACGTCGAGAGTCTGCAACCCGCGCTGCTTCTCGTCGGCGAGCAGCGCGGATACGGCGGCGGACGTCGCGCGCCCATCGTTCTCATGACAGCCGTATAGCCTCAGGCTGCCGCCATGCGTTGGCAATTCCTCCACGTCGAAGACGCGCAAGCCCGCTGTCTTGAAGATGCGCGCGGCGGTGAACAGCGACAAATAAGAGAAATGCTCGTGATAAACGGTGTCGAACTGGGCGTGTTCAATCAACCGCATTACATGGGGAAATTCCAACGTGACCGTGCCGCCGGGTTTGAGCGCCGCTTTCAGTCCGCGCGTGAAGTCGTTGATGTCGGGCACGTGCGCATAGACATTGTTGCCCGCGATCAGATCGGCCTGCTTGCCTTCGGCGGCCAGCCGCTGGCCGAGGGCCTCACCGAAAAATTCGCGCAGCACGGGGACGCCGAGCTTTTCGGCTGCTAACGCGGTGCTCGCAGTCGGCTCGACGCCGAGGCAGGGGATGCCGGCCGCGACAAAATTCTTGAGCAGGTAGCCGTCATTGCAGGCGATTTCGATGGCGAACGACTCGCGCGTCAGCGCGAGAACACGGGTCATCTTGTCGGCATAGCATTTGGCGTGCGCGAGCCAGCCCGAGGACGTGCTCGAGAAATAGGCGTAGTCGGCGCCGAACAGCTCGTCCGCGGCGGCGTGATCCTCGGTCTGCACCAACCAACAGTATTCACAGACCATGACCTTCAGCGGATACTGTTTTTCAGGCCGGCTTAGGTCGACCGCGGTCAGATAGGCATTGGACGGCGGCGCGACGCCAAGATCGATAAAGACCTGCGCTAGCGGCGTTCCGCAGTAGCGGCAGTTCATGGCGACACGCCCGCGAAGCTATCGTCGAGCCGCGGATGCTGCGCGTCGCGCGCGGACAGTTCGGCAATGGGCAGCGGCCAATGGATGCCAAGCTTGGGATCCTGCGGGTCGAGGCCGTCCTCGGCGGCGGCGTTGCACGGGGCCGAATGGCAATAGATCAATTCAGTGTCGTCGCTCAGCGCCTGGAAGCCGTGGGTGAAACCTTCGGGTATGAGCAAGGCCCGATAGTTGCCGGCGGAAAGATGCTCGCCGTGCCATCGCAGGAAGGTCTGCGAACCCCCGCGGATGTCGACCGCGACGTCAAAGACTTCGCCGCGGATACAGCTCACCAGCTTCATCTCGGCATGCGGGGGATGCTGGAAATGCAGCCCGCGCACGGTGCCTTTCCGAGCCGTGTAGGTGTGGTTGATCTGCGCGATCGGGCGGGTCCATCCCGCCGCGCGTAACTCATCGGCGCAGAAAAGCCGTGCAAGGTGGCCGCGCGCATCGCCCACGCGCCGGCGCTCGATACATTTGAGGCCAGGCAAAGGCAGATCGGTAATCGCGAAGCGGTTCACGCCAAAGCCTCATCGGCGGAGATGCCGGCGCGACAGAGCCCGAGCAAAGTCGTCGGCGTAAAAGGCATAGCTAGCCAGCCTGCTTCTTGGCCGCCGTCTGCTTCATCTTCGGCAGCATGCGCGCCTCGAAATTATCGATATCCGCTTGACACAATTGCCGCGCATCGGCGCCGTCTTTGTGCGCGCGGTACCATGCCATCGTTCGCTGCACGGCCTGCACCGGCGTAAGCCTGTGCGCAACGCCGAGCACATTTCGCGCCTTGCCATTATCCAACGCCAGCCAAGCGGCTTCATGCGGACCGTCGTTGCCGTCGCCGTAATGCACCTCGCCCTCGCCGTAAGCGGCGCGCGCCAGCTCGACCAGATCGCGCACGGCCACCGCTTCGCCGCTGTCCGGGCCGAAATTATAGGCGCCGGCCAGCGCCGGCCGTTCCCACAGCGCCTGCGCCAGGGTGAGATAGCCATAAAGCGGTTCCAGCACATGCTGCCACGGCCGAATGGCCTGCGGCCGGCGAACCTCGAGTGCTCGGCCCGCCTGCCAGGCGCGCACCGCATCGGGGATCAAGCGGTCTTGCGACCAGTCGCCGCCGCCGATCACGTTGCCGGCGCGGGCACTCGCGACGCCCATGCCTTGCGTCGCCAAAAAAGAATCGCGATAGCTTGCGATGACGATTTCACAAGCCGCCTTGCTGGCGCTGTATGGGTCATAGCCGCCGAGCGGATCGTCCTCGTTTTGGGGCTGGGGCGAGTTGCCGTCACGATAAACCTTGTCGGTCGTCACCATCACCGCCACGCGCGCGCGGTCGAGGGCACGCAACGCTTCCAGCACGTGGGCGGTGCCCATCATATTGGTCTCGAACGTTGTCAGCGGCGCACGGTAGCCTGCATACACCAGCGGCTGCGCCGCCAGGTGAAAAACAATCTCCGGCCGCGCCGCCCGCAAAAGTTCGGCGAACGCCAAAACATCACGGATGTCGCAGAAATGACTCCGGCACGCCGCGTCGACTTTTGCTTCCGCGTGTAAATTGGGCGTCGTCATCGGCGGCAGGCTGATGCCGGTTACGTCAGCGCCCAGCCGATGCAGCCACAGCGCCAGCCACGAGCCCTTGAATCCGGTGTGGCCCGTCAGCAGGACGCGCTTGCCGCGCCAAAATGACACGCGTGGCGCGCCGGTCATTACCAGATTTTCCATGGCGCCTTGCCGGATGCCCAGAGTTCTTCCAACATGGTCTTGTCGCGAAGCGTGTCCATCGCGTGCCAGAAGCCGCGATGCTCGAACGCCATCATCTCGCCCATGGCCGCGAGCCGGATGATCGGCGAGCCCTCCCAGCTCGAGTCGTCGCCGTCGATCAGATCGAGGCAGCGCGGCGACAGCACAAAAAATCCACCGTTGATCAGTCCACCGTCGCCGCGCGGCTTTTCGGTGAAGGCGGTCACTGCGTCACTCTCGCGCACCAGCGCGCCATAGCGCCCAGGCGGACGCACCGCCGTGACGGTGGCAAGCTTGCCGTGGCGGCAATGAAAATCGATGGCCGAGCGGATGTTCAGATCGCTGATGCCGTCGCCATAGGTGAAGCAGAACGATTTTTCATTGCTGATGTGCTCGGCCACGCGCTTGAGCCGCCCACCGGTCATCGTGTCTTCCCCAGTATCGACCAGCGTCACCCGCCACGGCTCGGCCTTCTGCTGGTGCACGACCATGCTGTTGTCCGCGATATCGAAGGTGATGTCCGACATGTGCAGGAAGTAGTTGGCGAAATATTCCTTGATGACGTAGCCCTTGTAGCCGCAGCAGATCACGAACTCGCGGACGCCGTGCGCCGAATATATCTTCATGATGTGCCACAGGATCGGCTTGCCGCCGATCTCGATCATCGGCTTCGGCTTCAGATAGCTTTCCTCGGAAATGCGTGTGCCGAGCCCACCGGCAAGAATGACGACTTTCATGGCAGGACCCGCCCCACCTAGCGTCCGCCCGCCGCAACTAAGGGAGGCGCGGTTGGCTTGCACTTGTTGATGACCGCATCCCAAAAATCGAAATAACTTTGCGCGCTGTCCTTGGAAAACAGCGCGATAAACCCGCTGACTTCGGTCAGCATGTCGCCGAACGACATCTGGCCCGTCGATGTCCGCAATTTGGCGCACAGGATTTCGGCCTCGCCGGCAAGACTAGAGTCGAAAGTCAGCCGTCGTTGGCTTTTGAATCGGTGGAACATCACCGCAAACCAAAGATCCGCGATCGGCTGGCGCTGCGCCAACAGATAGTCCGGGAACATTTCGGCGTTGCGGATCAGCACGGCGCCCTCGAAACCACACAAGAACCAATGCAGCTTGTTGATAGCCGGGTCGAGGCCCGCATCCTTGTAGGAATCGAGGTCCCGCTTCTGCGCCGTTTCGAACACCTCCCAGGGCCCCAAATCGTACAGATACAGCAGCCGTTGCAGCTGCAGGAATTTCCCATTGAGCAGATAGAGCATGCAGATGACCTGGTCGTGAAACGAGAAGTAGAACGGCATCCCGCCCATGAAGTTGAAAATGCGATTGACCAGCTCCCGCCGCACCACCGAGTAGAACAGCACGTTCGGTCCCGGATAGCTCAGAAACCCGGTCACCCGCGCGCGAGCGTCATCGGAGTCGATGTCCTGATAGTTGGCGAGGGACGTGATCTTCGATTTTTCGATCGCATAAGTGCCGGTTATGCCGACGATCGAGGAGTCCTTGCCGATCCGCTGGATCACGTCCGGTAACTCGGCGATGGCGTGGTCGAAACAGAAATCGTCGTCGGCCAAAATGAAAATGAACTCGCCTTTGGCAAGCTTGAGGATCTCGAAATTATTGGTGAGTGAATCGCACGGTTCAACGATGATGATTGTGCAGTTGTCGCGCTCGAAGTACGACAGCAGCGTGCGCTTTTTCTCGTCGCCGGAATTGTCGCGGACAATAACTTCGATGTTTGGCCCCGCCCAGGAACAGACCTGAGCGATTCTGGAGCAAGCCAGCAGGTCATGCCGGTGGGTCGGGAGCAAAATGGAGAGATGCATGTGCTTCCCTGCCGGCTGGCGCGACCCAAAGCGAGCCGCGGTGGATTTGCTCGGGCACCGCAAATAGTGCCGAAGCCTGCGTGCTTTTTATCTGATTCGCGTCCGCCATGGGCCGCTATTGGACTGGGCAACAGATGCTGGCGGTGACAAAAACGATGGCGGCTGATTCGTCTTAACCAGCGAGCTTTCATTGCCGCACAAGGCCCGATCGTTCACCGCCCGGCCCCGACCGGGCGTCGGCGCTGCTGGCCGAAATCGCAACCGCGCCCTGCCCCTACGGGCTGGCTTCCATGCAGCCGCCGCTCGCGCTCTATGGTGCCGGACTATAAATTCGCGCTGAGGCACCACCCGCCGCAGCTCATGAAAACAGTATTGTATTGCTGAACGGATTGACGCGCGAGCGGCCTAAGCCGCCGTCGAAATCTTCAATCCCGTCACAGTGTCGATTTGCGTCCCGTCGCTGAGGGTCAGAATATTGTTCTTGGTATCGAGATAGGCGCCGTTGGCCATCTGAATGATATAGGCCGGATCGACGTATTTCGCGCCCGTAACCGTATCGTATTGCGTTCCGTCCGGCTTGGTCATGATATTGCTGTTGGTGTCGATGGTCGTTCCGTCCGAAAAATAGATGAACGGATCGAGCACGTTCTCCGCTTTAACCTGGTTCTGCGATTCCGACAGCGCCTGGAGCGCCTTTTTCAAGATTTCCTGGCTGCGCAGTTCCTGATTTTGCGATGCGATCTGCGCGTAGAAGGCCGATGCGTTGGTGACGTAATTTTGCGAGATGAGCGCCAGATTGTTTGCGCTGGTCGCGCTTTGGCCCAGGAAAGAACTGATGCTGCCGTCGCTGGAGCTCGATAGCGCGCCCAGAATCCCGCCGGTGGTTGCCGAATTTTGTATGGCGACGATTGTGTCGCCGATCCAGTTCGAGGTGGGGCCCGAGCTGAAGACCGCGGAATAAGAATTCGCGGCCGCACTTGAACTGACAACCGACGTCATACGCGCGTTCCTAAACGTGCGTAGCGTAGGTGAATTGAATTAACAAATTCTGAAGGTTTCCAAATCGTTAACGCTGCAGCACGTCGAACGTCGATTTCCACCTGTGCTGCGCCGATTTTTGCAGATCCGCAGCGGCGGGGAACCGGAATTCAAAATTGATTCGGATGCGGCCAATGGCAATGACAGATCGATAACCTGTTAACCATGTCCTTTTACGCGCCGTTTGGAGGCTTATGCGATGACAGGCGCCGATCCTCTGGATCGACACGTGTAGATGCCAGTACGGCAAACAGACCAGAAAGGTAGCGTAAGATGTCCGACATCGTACTTTCAGCTGGCGTACGTTCGAACCTGCTGCAGTTGCAGCAGACTTCGAACTTGGTCGCCCTGACACAGACCCGGCTGTCCACCGGCAAACGGGTCAATTCGGCACTCGACAATCCGATCAATTTCTTCACCGCACAGGGTCTCGACAACCGCGCCAACGATTTGAGCAACCTGCTCGACTCGGAGGCCTCGGCCATCAACACCATCCAGGCCGCGAACAACGGTATCTCGGCAATCACCAAGCTGGTGCAGTCCGCCCAGTCCCTGGTCAGCCAGGCGCGACAGACCACCGACACCGCGACCCAGGCGACGTTGTCCTCGCAGTTCACCGATCTTCTGACCCAGATCGGTGCGCTGGCCAGCGATTCCGGCTTCAACGGCATCAACCTGCTTGGCGGCGACACTCTGACCGTCGTCCTCAACGAGACCGGTACGTCGACCGTCGATGTGACCGGTGTCGACTACACTGATGCCACCGCTGCACCGCTGAGCATCGCCAACGCGGCCAGCAACTGGGCCAGCTCGGCCAACATTGACGCGGCCGCGGCCGATCTGACCGCCGCGTTGACCACGCTGCGTTCGGAATCGCAGACCTTGAGTGCGAACCTGGCGACCATTCAAATCCGCCAGGACTTCACCAAGGCCACGATCAACACGCTGCAGGCCGGTTCTGACGCGCTCACCCTCGCCGACTCCAACGAGGAAGGCGCCAACCTGCTCGCGTTGCAGACCCGCCAGCAACTGTCGACCACCGCGCTGTCGCTCGCCGCGCAGGCCGATCAGAACGTGCTGCGGCTGTTCCGCTAATAAGCCAAGCAAACGCAACGCAACGGCGGCCTCCGGGCCGCCGTTTTTTTGCGCCCGCTAAAATTATGGTTAATGAATCCTTAACACACTGCGTCTTAACCGTCCGTCAACCTTAACATTTCATGATTGCTTGGATGACACTTTTCCATTCGCAGGCAAGGAGTTTGCCATGAGCGATATTGTCCTCTCGCCCGGCGTCCGTGCTAATCTACTGCAATTGCAGCAGACATCGGACCTGATCAACCGGACGCAGAACCGCTTGTCCGCCGGCAAGAGGGTCAATTCGGCGCTCGACAACCCGATCAATTTTTTCACCGCTCAAGGATTGTCCGTGCGGGCCAACGACCTCAATGCGCTGCTCGACAGCATGTCTTCGGGCATCAGCACCATTCAAGCCGCTAATAATGGTATATCCGCAATCACAAAACTGGTGCAGTCGGCGCAGGCGCTGGTCAGCCAAGCGCGGCAGACCGCCGACACCGGGGTCCTCGCGACACTCTCCAGCCAATTCGATGATATTCGCACCCAGATCGACCAGCTTTCCGCAGACTCCGGCTTCAACGGTATCAATCTGCTCGGCGGCAACGATCTCACGATCACGCTGAATGAGGACGCCAGCTCAACCATTGTCGTCGGAAGCTATACTGATACGACCGCCGGCGATCTTGCCATCACCGCTGCGGCCAATAACTGGGCTGTCACGACCGACATTGACACGGCCGCCAGCGAACTCTCGGCGGCGCTCGTGACGCTGCGGTCGCAGTCCCAGGCCTTGAGCTCGAATCTAACGACCGTGCAGGTCCGCCAGGATTTTACCAAGGCGATGATCAACACGCTGACCGTCGGCGCCGACAATCTCACGTTGGCCGACAGCAACGAGGAGGGCGCAAATCTTCTCGCCTTGCAGACGCGCCAGCAATTGTCGACCACCGCGCTGTCTCTCGCTGCACAGGCCGATCAGAACGTGCTGCGGCTGTTCAGATAACGCCAAGCCTCCTGAAGCGCCGCAGGACCGCGTCCCGGCGCCGATCAGCACCGACAGGTGGCTGCCAGGAAACCGAACTAAATGGGCCTCAAGGTAGAATTAAAGCCGGGCGAGCGCCTCATCCTCGGGGAGTGTCTTGTCACCAACGGCACTCAGCGCACACGGCTACTCATCGAGGGCCAGGCGCCGATCCTGCGCGAAAAGGACATCATGCTGCCCGCGCAGGCCGACACGCCGGCCAAGCGCATCTATCTGGCGGTCCAGCTGATGTACACGGCACGCGATCCGCGCAACCACCACGATGCCTATTTCTCGCTCATGCGCGACCTGGTGCAGGCCGCCCCAAGTGCATGGCCGCACATGGTGGCAGTGGGCAACCACATCCTGGCCGGCGACATGTACAAGGCGCTCAAGAGCGCCAAGGCTCTCATTGCTCACGAAAAGGAGTTGCTCGACCATGCAACACGCGGCGCAAACCTACGGCGCGGTCGCCAACAAGACCGCAAATCCGCGTGAGTTGGAAGCCGATCTGCTTTTGAGCGCGGCGGCGAAGCTGCAGACGATTCGCGACGGCTGGGACAGCAAGTCCGCCGAGCTCGATGCGGCGCTGCTCTATAACCGCAAGCTGTGGTCGATCTTCGTGACCTCGGCGACGAGCCAGGAAAATCCACTGCCGGTGGCCGTGCGCCAGAACGTCGCCAATATCGGCCTGTTTGTTTTCAAGCAGACGCTGCGGATCCTGGCCGACCCAAAACCGGAAAACCTCGGCACGCTCATCAACATCAACCGCGAGCTGGCGGTGGGATTGCTCAGCCGCGCCTGAGCGCCGGTTGCATCCTGAAAACCATAGACCACGGGCACGCCCGTGGTCTTTTTTTATGAGCGGCGCGCGGGCGGCTATTAGAGGTAATTGACCAGGCTGGTCTGGAACAGCAGGGCGGTGGTCTGCATCGAGGCCTGCATGCGGGTTTGCAGCGCCAAGATCTGCGCCCCGACTTCTTCGTTCGATATGCCCTCGATCTGCTGCAGGAAATCGCTCAATGCGGCGGTGGTCTGCCGGTGCCGGCTTTTCGCCGCGCTGAGCGAAATCTGCGCGCCGGCAAGGGCGGTCTGGATGTCGGCGACGGTCTGGGTGCCGGGCGCAGCCAAGTTGGCCGCCAGCCGCTGGTTCAGTGCCACGCTCAGCTTCGTCGCATTCGGATCGGACGGCGAGATGGACACGGCGGCGAGTGTTGCGAAGTTCTGCACCAGAGTGCGGATTGCATCCTCATTGGCCCGTGCCCCGTACGAAACCACCAGCGACGGATCGATGCGCGCGGTCGCGCTCGCGCGCGCCGGATCGCTACCGATTTCGCCGGTGCACCAGATCACCGTATTGGCCGTGGTGCCGGCCACCTGCGAGGTCGCGCTGTCAAAGGGCGGGCCGTTGACCCTGAGCGGCGGATTGGTGGCATCGCCGGCGAAGAATTCGGCGGAGGCGGCGGCCGCCGATGCCGCCGTCAACGCGGTTGCGGCGAGGGTGCCGAGCGCGGTGGTCAGCGCGGTCTGCAGATTGCTGGTGGTGGCGGCAGACGTCGCGCCGATGGTGAATTCGTTGGTGCCGGGCGAGGCGGAGGTGGTGGCCGTGAGCGTGAGGTTTTCGCTGCTGCCGTCGGGCAGGGTGAAGCGGAACGTGATGGTGTCGCCGGCGTTCGGATTGCCGCCGGTGAGATCGACCGTGAGCGAAGCAGGCGACCCGCTCGGGCCGCTGGTCGTCGCATTGGTGAGGCCGGAGGTGACCGAGGCGAGCTTGAAGCCGAAAGGCGAGACCGCGTCCTCGTCGACCTGCACCGATGTCGCCGTCGGCGCGCTGATTACCAAACGGCCGAGGCCGCTGGCGCCGAGATCGGCCTGGTTGCGTTCCGAAATGAGTTGCTTGAGCCCGGCGCGCGCGGCGTCGCCATTGAGGATGTGATCGAGCGTTTCCACCGCCGGCTGGTCGGTGGCGCGGCCCGAAAAGAGGTAGCGGTCGCCGGACTGGGTGTTGAGCAGAGCCAGCAACTGGTCGAGCGAATTTTGCGCGGTCTGCTGCACCAAGGCGGTGCCGCTGCCATTGGCGCCCGTCGCGGCCTGGGCCACCGCTGCTTTCACCACGCTGGACAAATCGGTCATACCGTTCAGCGCGCTATTCATGAGATTTATGCGCGTCATCACATTATCGATCGTGTCATTGTAGCCGCTGATCGCCGACAACTGGGCATTCAGGCTGACCGACATCCCGCTATTGGCACCAAGGCCGGCATAGGTCGCCGACTTCTGACCAGTCGAGAGCTGGCGCTGCAAATCGTCAAATTGCTTGCGCATATTGACCAGCTGCTGGATGGCGAGCCCCGATTGCGCTCCGATCGACGAGACACTCATGCCATCCTCACATCTGCATCAAGACGTCGAGCATGTCCTTGACGGCGGACAGCACGCGCGCATTGGCGGCGTAGGAATTCTGCAAGATCAAGAGATTGGCCATCTCCTGGTCGACGTTGACGCCGGAACTGTCGTTGAAGCGCTGCTGCAACGACGAAAGGACAATATCTTGGCCTTGCTTCAGGTTGTCGGCGGAGCTCGCCGCTTGGGCCTGCTGGCTGATGACCTGGCGCAGAAACGTGTTGAGCGAGCCGGAGAAGGGCGCCGCGGTCGTGCCGATACCGGTGTTCGGGGAAAATGTCAGCGACGTGCCGGTGAGCTGCTGATACGTGAAATCCGGCCGCGTGCTGTCGCCGGCGGCGGTGCCGGCCAGGTAGACGACGAGGCCGGACGGATCGGCCGCCAGCGTGAAATTTACCGTGATGCGGCCGGCAAAACCGATGCTTTGCGAGCCGAGCGCGGTGATCGCGCCGGTATAGGCTGTCGAACCGTCGGTGAACAACGGCAATTCGGCGCTGCCGCCGGTAAGCGAAGTCTCCGTCGCCGTCGTGCTGATCGAATCCACGTCTACGGTGTTCGCGGCGCCGTCGTCGAGAATTTCCAGCGTCGTGCCCAACGGATTGGAGGCCGTCATTCCGGTCGCAGCGAGTGCGCTGTTGATCTGCGTGATGACCGAGCCAATGCCGCCGGAGAAATCGAGACCGACCACTGTGTCGTTCGGGTCGGCGGTCGCACTATTCGACAGCGGCAACGCGGCTGGATCGTCGACTCGCACCAGCGTGAGCGTGTGCGATGTGCTGGTGCCCACGTCCGTATAGTTGATCGTAATCGCATTGCCGGCCGACAGGCTGCCGATATCGATGTCGAAGCCGCTCTGCGCCCCGGCGGTCACGGCCGTGCCGCTGGTGGCTTTGTCCGAGAGCGCCGATGCCAGGGCGGCGGCGATCGCGTCGAGCTGATTCTGTGCCTGCACCAGATCCTGGTCGCGCATCTGCACATAGGCGGCAATGGTGCCTGACCGAATCGCATGGTTTTGGATCAGATCAATCGAGTTTCCGCCGGGCGTGGTGAGCGTAATCGTGCCGAGCGTGGATTTCGCCGGGTTCGCACTCCACTGCGAGGCCGCCGTAACCGCGCCCTGGGCATTGAAGGAGAGCTGCGCGGCTTGGGTGCCGACAAGCTGCACACCGGAAGTGGTGAATACACTGAGCTGATTTTGGTCGCCCTTGATGACATTGATGTCCATCAGTTGCGATAGCTGATCGATATACAAATCGCGCTGATCCATCAGCGTCGCGGTCGCACCATCGGTCTGAATCGACGCTGCGATCTTTTGGTTAAGCGCGGCTATCTCGCTCATCGCGGTATTGGCTTGCGTGACGGCGTAGGAAATGCCGAGCTCGGCGTCACCGCGCAAACCCTGGATGCCGCTGCTCATCTGGTTGAGCTGTTGGGCCAGCAGTTGTGCCCTGCTGATTACCGAAGCGCGCGCTGCGGAATCATCGGGGCTGGACGACAAGGCCTGCAGGGCATTGGTGAAATTGTTGTAGACCGTCTCCAGCGCGTTGGCGGAGCCGGGCTGGCCGTAGATATCCTGGAGCCGACTGTAGAATTGCGCGCGCATGTCGGCGTAGTAGGCGCCGGAATTCTCCATCCGCAATTGCCGCTGCACGTATTGATCGAGCGCGCGCTGAACGTCGCCGGTGCGGACGCCGATATTGATGCCGTTGGCCGCAACGACGAGCTGATCGATGGTCTTGCGGGTGTAGCCGGGTGTGTCAGCGTTGGCGACGTTGGCCGATACCAGCGCCAAGCTGGCCTGGTTGACCTGCAACCCGGAGAGTGCGGTGGCGAGCGCTTGCGTCAGACCCATGTGCTATTCCCGATCACTCGCTATCGGACGCCCGCGCGGCTATCGAATGACGTTCAGCAGATCTTGCGACATCTGGTTTGTCGTGGTGATGACCTTCGTATTTGCCGAATAGGCCTGTTGGGTCACGATCAATTTTGTGAACTCGGTCGCGATATCGGTATTGGAGGCTTCCAGCGATTGCCCGATAATCTTGCCCGACGCTCCTGCCAGCGCCACGCCGGAAGCATCGGTTACCTGGTAGGCGCCGCCGTCCAGACTTTTAAGGTTGTTTGGGCTATTGAAATGCACCAGTGGCACGGTGGCGAGCGCAACAGTTTGCCCGTTAGAGAAAGTGCCGCTGATATTGCCGGTGTCGTTGACGGCAATCGACTCCAGCTGACCCGCCGCATAACCGTTCTGCTGTAAATTATTGACGGT
Source organism: uncultured Undibacter sp. (assembly GCA_964563195.1). GTDB lineage: Bacteria > Pseudomonadota > Alphaproteobacteria > Rhizobiales > Xanthobacteraceae > Pseudolabrys. Next base: position 21,828 of record CAZLWN010000035.1, read on the forward strand.
CGAGGCCCCGTTCGTGCTGGCATATTGTGTGATGGAGCCTGCCGGGCTATTCACCGAGAGGCTGCCGAGCGAGATGCCGTTGACGGTCACGCCGGCGAGCGTGAAGGTCGATATCGCGGGACTTAGTTGCCCGTTCGTGCCAAATACGAAACTGGTACCGGAATTTACCCAACCGACCGTGGCGCCGGTCGCGGTCGAATCGGTCTGATAATACAGTTCCCAAGTATCGGTGCCGCCGGCGGCGACGCTGTCGACCTTGCCCCATCGAAGCTGGATATTCGCCGGCGTGCCGGTCGCGTTATAACCCGTTACCGACCCACCATCGATGGTTTCATTGACGAAGGTGGTTATGTCACTCCCCACAACCGTTCCTGTTCCGGCGATGGTGGGGTTTGTGCCGAAATCCGCGGGGTTAAGCAGTTCGGAGTTCGGTAACGCCGCGCTGTACGCATTCGTGGACGGTATTGTCGGAAGATTTAACCCATACGTTATTGCCGTAGTCGGGCTGGCGGGCAAAAAGTTGCTGTTAAATTGCAACGGCGCGGCCACGCTGCCGGACGGGTTTCCGGTCGTTGGATCGATCGGGATGCCTTCGAGATAGTAGCCGGCCCCGTTGACCAAATAGCCGTTGGCATCCAACTGAAAATCGCCGCGCCGCGTATAGCTGTTAACGCCGCTGAAAACCGGCGCACCGCCGTTGAAACTTGATGCGGATTGCACAATGAAATAACCATTGCCGCTGATGGCAATGTCCGTGCCGGACGTGGTCGTCTGGATCGTGCCTTGGACCGTGTTCGTTGCAACGGAATTCGCTATGACGCCACCGGCAATTTGTTTCGACGGCAGCGAATCTCCCGGAATAAGATCCAAGAAATTCGTATTGATGCCCTTGTAGGCAATCGTCTGAGAGTTCGCGATGTTGCCGGAAATATTCTGCATCGCGAAGGATTGCGCCTGCAAACCGCTCACGGCCGAGGTAAGCGCGTCGAACAAACCCATGACTTCATCTCCACAAACGTGAACTACTGTGTGGGGCTACCACGAACGAACTGGCGGACAGTCCAACGCAATCACTATGCCAAACCAATAGTATAATATATTCAATGACTTACGCGAGCGCACCGGCTTGCTCGCGCGGCCGCGCAGGACCCTTTCTGCCTCGAACCGGCAGATTTTGCCGATCAAACTGAATGTCGAAGCGCGGCGCGTGAGCTGACGCAGTCAGCCGGCCGGCTGGCGCGCTGCGCGGCCGAGGAAATCCTCTAGCGCCGCGACACAGGCACGGTCGCGGTAGACTTTGTGCTTATTATCGGCGATCCGGCGGCTGAGCGCGCCGCGCGCTTGGCGGTCGCTTGCCAGCCGCGCGGCAATTGAAACGTAATCGTCAATCGTTTCCGCAATCGTGTCGGGTATGCCCATCATCTCCAATATCGCCGCACTGTGGCGGCCGCGCATGAGCGCGCCGCGGACTGTCACGATCGGAAGATTGTGCGGCAGGCTTTCCAAGGTCGAATTACAGCCCGACCAGCCGATGCTGTCGAGAAAAACATCGCACTGGCCAATTGCCGAAACGAATTGGCTCTGGCTCAGCCGCGCCAGGAACACACAATGATCGGCCGCCTTGAGACCCGCGTTGGTAAATGCCCGGTCGAGGCGCTCCCGGAACAGCGCGTTGATCGGCGGGCTGCCGCTGTGACGCACGAAGACGAACTGGCAATTGCCAGCTTGTTTGGCGATGCGCGCGAACACGCCATCGTACTGCGGCAGATACTTGAACAGCGATTGCCCGCACCAGAATACCGTCGCATCGGAACGCAGATGTAGCTCCGCGCGCGTCATCGCGACCGCGGCGGCATCGACCGGCTCGTAGTAGATCGATAGGTTGGGCAGCCGCACGAGATTTTCGCTGTAATCATCGGCGCCGTCAGGCGGCTCCATCAGGTCGCTGCTGAAAAAGCAATCGAGCGTGTCCATGCCGCTGGTTTCGGGATGCCCCCATGAATTACATTGCACACGGGCGAGCCGCTGGGCGGCCAGCTGGAACGATACGCTATCCATCCAAAGCCCGGGATAGATCAGCACATGCGGCTTATCGGCCAGAATCTCACGGCGCCAGCCGGCGACGTCCAAGGTTTTATGGACGAAGCGGTCGCACAGGCCGGCGGCGATATCGGTTTCCGCATCGCGCCGGGCGCCGACGTGATAGCCGTAAAGCTTGAAACGCTTGCGGTCGATCTGGCCGAGCCAGCCCTTGATCGGAATTTTCCAGTTGGAATGCAGATAGAAGAAGCCTGAGACGACCCCGACCCGCACCGGCTCGCCCGGTGCCGGCGGCGGCGGTAATTCGTCGGCGCCGCCGCCGTAGCGCTCCCGCACGATGCGCTGCACCAACGCGCCATAAACCGCCTGTAGATCGCGGTCGCTTTGCGCCTGATAGGCAAGCAGGAACGGTTGCTTGACGGCAAGCGCCTTGACGAGATTGCCGGACACCTGGCCGGCCGCAACGTCGTCGCTGAGCGCGCGCAGGCTTCGCCCATAGTTCTGGCGGCGGCTGGCGATTTCGGCTTCGTCGGCATAGAGGATCGGCAGTACCGCAAACAGCGCGGCAAAGCGCGCCTCGGCGAAATCCGGCTTGATCGCCAGCGCTTGTCTGAAATCGGCGAGCGCGTCGTCGTTGCGGTTGAGGTCGATATAGATACGGCCGCGGTTGTAATAGGCGTCGGCGTCTTGCGCGTTGAGTCCGAGCGCCTGCTCGAAGCCCGCCAACGCCTCGTCGAACCGCTCGAGCAGGCACAGGGCCCTGGTCCGGTTGCTGCGCGCTTCGGCGAATTTCGGGTTGATCGCGAGCGCCCGCTCGTAGGCGGCCAAGGCCTCCTCGTGCCGGGTCATCGCCTCCAGCACCGCGCCGCAGTTGTTGTGCGCCTTGTAATAGTTCGGCCGCAGCGCCAGCGCGCGCTCGAAGCTTTTCAGCGCTTCGTCGTAGCGGCCGAGAGCGCGTAGCGAGGAGCCGTTATTGTAATGCGCCTCCGCATAATCGGGCTTGATCGCAATCGCCCTGCGCAAGCTCTCAAGCGCTTCCTCGTCGCGCTGTAGCGCCGACAGCGCGGCGCCGCGGTTATTGTGCGCCTCGGCGAATTTCGATTTTTGCTTGAGCGCCTGGTCGAAGCTGTCGACCGCTTCCTGGTGGCGATCGAGCGCGTTCAGGATCAGCCCGTAATTAAGCAGAATTTGCGGCGACGGCTTGCGGCCGCCCATCGCCGCCGACACCAATCGCAGCGCCTCGGCCGGCTCACCCTTGGCGAGCTTGATGAGCCCCATCATCTGCAAGGCGTCGAAGTGGTCGGGCCGAATGCTGAGGATTTCGGCATAGAGCGGCTCGGCCTCCGCCAGCCGGCCCTGGTGGTGAAATTGCAAGGCCTGCGCCAGCACCTGCGCAACGTCGGACGATTGAGCTTTGGGGAGCGGTTGCGGCATCTCGGGCGTAATCCAGCGCCGAGAGGTAGGAAAGTACGCCTGAGTCGTCCAGGGGCAAAAATACGCAGGCGGCCGCGCGGGTTAAGCGCGGCCGCCGCGAGAGCGTCGTTTAGCTGTTGCCCTTGGCGTCGGCCGCCGGTTCGAATTTCAGCGCCACGCCGTTCATGCAATAGCGCAGGCCGGTGGGCGGCGGGCCGTCGTCGAACACGTGGCCGAGATGACCGAGACAGCGGCTGCAATGCACCTCGGTGCGCGTCATGAAGAAGGAGCGGTCAGACCTGGTCTCGATGGCGTCAGGCAGCGGCGTGTGGAAGCTCGGCCAGCCGGTGCCGCTGTGGAACATGGCGTCGGACGAGAACAGCGGCAGGTCGCAGCCGGCGCAGGCGAAGGTGCCCTTGCGGTGCTCGTTATTGAGCGGGCTGGAGCCGGCACGCTCGGTGCCGTGATCGCGCAGCACATGGTATTGCATGGGCGTCAAGCGCTTGCGCCATTCGGAGTCGGACAGGTTCTTCCAGTCGATATCCTGCGTCGTGGTGGCCGTGGTCATGGTCTCCGCCTCGCCAAATTTGCTCGTGGCCGCGATCGCGCCAAAGGCTGCGCCCGCCATCAACAGGGTGCGTCGGTCAATCATATCAGCTCTCTCCTTTTTGCGCGCCCCAGATCTGCTTGACCCGCTGATCGCGGCCGCAGTTCCAGCGGTAGAATTTATATTGCACCGGGCTCTTCTTGTAATAATCCTGGTGGTATCCCTCGGCCTTGTAGAACGGGCCGGCGTTGACGATCTCGGTGTAGATCGGCACTTTCAGTTCGGCCTCGACCTTCTTCTTGGAGGCTTCCGCCAGTTTGCGCTGCTCGTCGCTATGCACGAAAATCGCGGTGCGGTACTGGTTACCGACGTCGCAGAACTGGCGATCCTTTACGGTCGGGTCGATGTGGTGCCAGAAGTAAGTGAGCAGCTGCTGGTAGGAGACCTTGCTCGGGTCGTAGACGATCGCGACCGACTCGGCGTGGCCGGTACCGCCGGCCGAAACCTGATGATAGGTCGGATTGGCGACGTGGCCGCCGGTGTAGCCGGACGTGGTCGAGAGCACGCCCTTCACGTGGTCGAAATCGCTTTCCACGCACCAGAAGCAGCCGCCGGCGAAGGTCGCCACAGCCTGCTTCGGCTGCGCCGTGCCTTGGGCAGCCGCGGCGCCGGCAAAGGCGGCCGCGAAGATCAAGCTGAGCAGCAGACGGGTCATTTAACCCTCCGGAATTTGGGTCCTCTCGCGCCCTGACATAATGCGTTTGCGCATATTAGCCAGTCACTTGTGCATCACCAGGTCATCACGTTGGCGAGAGCCAACCGCTAGTAAATGCCCTCACCTGCCACGCGCCAGACCGCCTTGCCGGCCTTGTCCTGCCTGCTAGTGTGACCCCGAAAAGGCAGGAAATTCCATGCGTTTTGAAGGCACCAAGGCCTATGTGGCGACCGACGATCTCAAGGTCGCGGTCAACGCGGCGATCACGCTCGAGCGCCCCTTGCTGGTCAAGGGCGAGCCCGGCACCGGCAAGACCGTGCTGGCGCTGGAGATTGCGCAGGCGTTAGGCAGCCCGCTGATCGAGTGGCACATCAAGTCCACCACCAAGGCGCTGCAGGGCCTGTACGAATACGATGCGGTCTCGCGGCTGCGCGACAGCCAGCTCGGCGACGAGCGCGTGAAAGACATCCGCAACTACATCAAGCGCGGTAAATTATGGGACGCCTTCGTTGCCGACGAGCGCCCGGTGCTGCTGATAGACGAGATCGACAAGGCCGATATCGAATTTCCCAACGACCTGTTGCAGGAGCTCGACCGCATGGAGTTCTTCGTCTACGAAACCAGCGAAACCGTGAAGGCGCGCCGCCGCCCGATCGTGGTCATCACCTCCAACAACGAGAAGGAATTGCCCGACGCCTTCCTGCGCCGCTGCTTCTTCCACTACATCCGCTTTCCCGATCCCGACACCATGGCGGCGATCATCGAGGTGCACTACCCCGGCATCAAGAAGCGGCTGGTTTCGGAAGCGCTGAAGCTGTTCTACGAGATCCGCGAGGTGCCCGGCATGAAGAAAAAGCCGTCGACCTCGGAGCTGCTCGACTGGCTCAAGCTGTTGATGGTCGAAGACATCGGCCCGGAGATTTTGCGCGAGCGCGATCCGAAGAAACTGATCCCTCCCCTACACGGCGCGCTGCTCAAGAACGAGCAGGATGTGCATTTGTTCGAGCGGCTGGCGTTCTTGGCGCGAAGAGAGGGGCGGTAATTTTTTCATCGTCGTCCCGGGCGGGCGAAGCGAGACCCGGGACCCATACGCCGTGCCCTTTCGATAGGTCGCGGGGTATAGGTCCCCGCCTTCGCGGGGACGACACCTGCGTAGGCCGCGCATTCAAGTTTCAATTTTCAAACAGCTCACATCGCGTTTAGCTAACGCTCCGCCACCCCTATTCTTGGCGGCGCGCGGTACGCCGTCATCTCTTTCTTCTCCCCTCGCAAATTGCGAGGGGGATGGCGCGCCGATCGGCGCGTCCATTCCTTATGTGCACGTGCCGTTGCCGGCACGTGGCGCCTTTCGGCGCGCCATCGCGGCGTTCTCATTCCGGCGCCGGGCCGCGCTTTGCTCACGGACCGCTCCTGAGCGGTCCGCCGTCAGCCAGCTCCTGGCGGGAGGCCATAGTGCCCCCGGGCGGAGCCCCGACGCCGCCCGAGTGCAGGCTTGCGAAGCCTGCCCGCGGGCGCCGCGCCCTGCTTTATCGTTTAGACGCCTCTAGATGACGCCCTCTAACGAGCAGGGCGGAAAGGATTATTCGCCATGACTCAGGGACCAAATATCTCGGCGGGGTTGTTGACGGGTTACAAATTTTTTTCTTACCCCGACAATCCCACCCTTGGGGTTCTCCGTTTAGACACGAAAGATGAACCGCGCTGGGTACTTGTGACGCGAAAAGGCCTTCTCGAACTTTCAAAAGCCTGCGCCCAACACGCCGCCGAATTGCAAGAGGCTCAATAGCCATGATTAATACTTCTCTGAATGCTCCGCGGTTCACCAACGAAAAGGCCGCTATTAAACACCTAGAGGCCTCCCGTTGGCCGGATGGCGTGAATTGCCCACATTGCGGGTCTGTGAACGTTCACCGCATGGGCGGCGAAACACAGGCCGGGATGTTCCTGTGCAACGATTGCCGCGACAAGTTCACGGGCCGTACCGGCACGGTCATGGAGCGTTCGCATATCCCGGTCCATAAATGGCTGCTGGCCATCCACCTTATGTCAGCCTCTAAAAAGGGCGTGTCGGCGCACCAACTGCACCGCATGCTTGGTGTGACCTATAAATCAGCATGGTTTCTCGCACATCGTATTCGCGAAGCGATGCGTAACGACAGCAAGAAGGTGAGCAGCCCACATTTGGTGGTCCGAGTCGGATGTTAGTTTAGGGCTGGCGATTG
>CAZLWN010000036.1:0-28164 GCA_964563195.1 uncultured Undibacter sp.
TCGGGCCGATGACGGTCGAGGAGAACCTCATGATGGGCGCATTCGCCCGTACCGACAGCCGTGAGAGTATCCAAAACAGCCTTGAGACGGTTTACGGTATTTTCCCCAGATTAAGAGATCGCCGCCGGCAGGCTGCCGGCACGCTTTCCGGCGGTGAACAGCAAATGTGCGCCATCGGCCGCGGCATGATGAGCGCTCCCCGCATGCTGATCATTGACGAATTGTCGCTGGGGCTTTCACCTATCCTTGTTGAGCAATTGAGCGAAAAGCTACAACAGCTCGCGGCATCTGGCGTGGCCGTCTTCCTCGTCGAGCAGGATGTGGCCGCGGCCCTCGCCATCGCGCAACGCGCTTTTGTCATGGACCGCGGTGTCATCACGAAGCACGGTTCATCCAAAGAAATCGCCGAAGACCCGGTTGTTCTGGAAGCCTATATGGGCGGCATCTAGCCGGTCCCGGCAATACTGAAGGAATATCGCGTTGGAAACCCTGGCCGCGCTTTCCACAAGGCTGCAAGACGGAGAGGTCACCAGTGAGGAACTGGTAACGCAGGCTTTGGAGCGGATCGATGATCCGTCCGGCCAGGGCGGCAAGACGTTCCTCACAGTCTACCGTGAAGGCGCGCTCGCCAGCGCGCGGGCCATCGATTCCATGCGCGCGGAGGGCATGGTCATCTCCCCTCTGGCTGGGATCCCGATTTCGGTGAAGGAGTCCTTCGAGATCGCAGGCTCCACCATGCTGGTAGGCTCCAGACTCTACCGCAACAGGTCGGCCTCCATCCATGACGCCGCCGTGATCCGGCGCTTGCGCGGCTGGGGACTGGTCATCATCGGGCGTACCAACATGACCGAGTTCGCCTTCTCGACGGCCGGGCTCAATCCCCATTACGGTACGCCGCTCAATCCCTATGACCGCGAACATGGCCGCACGCCCGGCGGCTCGTCTTCGGGCGCCGCGGTGAGCATCACTGACGGTATGGCCGCCGCCGCGCTCGCTTCCGACACGGGCGGCTCGATCAGAGTCCCCGCGGCTTTCTGCGGACTTACCGGCTTCAAGCCGACCGGCCGACGCGTTCCTCTGCAGGGCGCTGCCTCGCTGGCCCGACTGATGGATAGCGCCGGTCCCATTGGCCGATCGGTCACCTGTTGTGCACTGATGGATGCCGTGTTGCGCGACGATTTTGCCGGTCCTGCACTTGACGCGGCACCGCCGCTGAAGAGTCTGCGACTGGGTGTGTTGCGCAACTATGTGGACGAGGACGTGGAGGACGAGGTCCGCCAGACCTATGAAACGGCCCTGGAGCGGTTGCGCAGGGAGGGAGCAAACATTGAAGATACGCGTCTGTCGGCCTTGGACGAGATTCCCCTTATCATCTCCAAAGGCGGATTGCAGGCGGCCGAGACCTATGCCGTGCACCGCAAGACGATTGAATCCAGCCCCGAAGAATATGATCCGCGTATCCTGTCGCGCATTATGCGTGGGCGCGATATGAGTTCCGCCGACTACCTGGATGTGGTCCGCGAACGCGGCGAGATCGTGCAACAGTTCGAGTGCTTCATGCGGACCTATGATGCGGTGATCATGCCGACGGTGCCGCTGGTGCCGCCGCTGATTGCCGACTTGGACCGCTCGGATGAAGATTTTCACAGACTTCAACTTGCCATTCTGCGCAATCCGAGCACCGTCAACATGCTTGACGGATGTGCCATTTCTCTGCCCTGCCACGAAGAAGGTAAGGCACCTGTCGGGCTGAGCTTGGTGGGTGCAGCAAACAGTGACGACCGCATACTGCGCGCTGCATTGGTGGTGGAGCAGGCGCTCACCGGCTAGGCTGCGCTCCATGCAGCTGAGCCGCTGTGTGTACCGAAAACTCAAACCCGAACATAATGGTGATGAAGACCGCCAAGGATTGCTTGCGACATGATGTTTCCTGCCCGCTGGACGGCCCTAAACGAAGGCGCATCCTTGCCAAGCGATCGATGTGTCCTGATCTTGTTGTAATAGCCCGCGTAAGTTTGCAGGATTCTACGCAGATGGGCTTCGCTCACGACCACGAGGTGATCGAGGCACTCGCGCCGGATCGATCCGATCAGCCGTTCTGCAAAGCCATTCTGCCAAGGTGAGGCCGGCGCTGTAGGCTTGTCGCGGATGCCCATGGCACGAATTCGACGCCGGGTGAGTTCACCATAGATCTGATCGTTATCCCGGATCAGATAGCCCGGCGCCTCGTCCCACGGGAACGCCTCAATGAGCTGACGCGCAACCCATTCCACGGTCGGATTTTGTGTCACGTTGATCCAGACCAGCGCTCTACGGTCCAGCCTGACGATGACCAAGGCATAGGGCAGCTTGAATCCGATGGTCGGGACCACAAACAGGTCCATGGCCGCGACGTCTGGCGCGTGGTTGCGCAGAAAGGTCCGCCACCCCTGACCGGGTGGTCCCCGTCGCTTGATCATGTATTTGGCCACCGTGGACTGGGCGACCTCAAAGCCAAGCTTAAGCAATTCGCCGTGAATGCGCGGCGCGCCCCATAACGGGTTCTCGACGCTCATTCGCCGGATCAGCGCACGGAGATCAGCCACAATGGCCGGCCGCCCTTCCCGTGAGCGCGACTTCCAACGCCAGTAGGCTCGAAAACCGGCCCGATGCCAGCGAATGACAGTTTCCGGCTGCACGATCGCGAGGACCTTCAAAATTGACGGAAACCAGCGGTAAAGCTGGACCAGAAACAACCGATCGAGGTTCGTCAGACGGACCCGCCCGGGCATCTGGCGCCGCAACACGATCACCTGATGCCGCAGGGCGACATTCTCCGCCTCAAGCTGGCGGATCGACTTGAATGGCAAAGCCAGGATGTCCAAGAGCAGCCACAACAGCATGATCATTGGGGCAGGTTAGCCGATTCCCTCATTGACAGCGGCGGATGAGGTTTTCCGTACACACAGGAACGGGCCCCGGTTCTTTGGCTTGCGCGACAAGAAGCAGGCGGAGGCCGCCCCATGACGGCCCCCGCAAAGCCAATCCGCTGCGCCATCTACACGCGGGTGTCGACCGACTCAGGGCTCGATCAGGAGTTCAACTCACTGGACGCCCAGTACGACGCAGCGTCCGCCTATATCCGCAGCCAGGCGCATGCATACTGGACGCAGGTTCGAACGCGGTACGACGATGGCGGATTTTCCGGCAGCTCGACCGACCGGCCGGCGCTGCAACGCCTTCTGGCGGACGTCAGGGCGCGCAAGGTTCAGGTCATCGTCGTCTACAAGGTAGACCGCCTGACACGGTCACTCACCGATTTCGCGAAACTCGTCGAACTGTTCGATGCGCACGCGGTGTCGTTCGTCTCGGTGACGCAGCAGTTCAACACAACCACCTCCATGGGCCGGCTCACGCTGAACGTGCTGCTCTCCTTCGCCCAATTCGAGCGGGAGGTCACCGCCGAGCGCATTCGTGACAAAGTGGCGGCTTCCAAACGCAAGGGCCTATGGGTCGGCGGGATGGTGCCGCTGGGCTATGAACTCAAGGACGGTAAGCTCTCGATCATCAAGGAAGAAGCCGATCGCGTCCGCATGATCTTCGAGCGCTATCTCGCTCTCGGCAGCGTCAACCGGCTGGTGCTTGAGCTTCGTGAGCGTGACATCCGGACAAAGATCCGCAAGCTGTCGAACGGCAACACGCGCGGGGGCGTGACCTTCACCCAAGGCCCCGTTTTCTACCTCCTGCGCAACCGGTTCTACATTGGCGAGGTTGTCTACAAGGGCGAGATCTGCCCTGGTCCGCAGCCGCCGCTGCTCGACCGTGCGCTGTTCGATGCGGTCCAAAAACGTCTTACCGCGCAGCGGTCCCACCACGTCACGACGCGGACCAGGAACGGGGCCCCCTTGCGAGGGCTCCTGTTCGATGCTGCCGGGAACCCCATGGTCGCGACCCATGCCACCAAGCTTGGCGCGCGATATCGTTACTATGTGTCGCAGCCCTATTTGCGCGGACACGCCAAGCCGCCGGCCGGAGCCATCATCTGTGTTCCTGCACCCGAGATCGAGATGGCCGTGACCAAGACGATCGAGGAGCATCGTCGGAACACCACCCCCGAGCATAAAAGTACGGCAGATCGAACCTCCCTCCTCGCGGATGTCGCCCGGATCGAAGTGCGTAATAGTGAACTTGCAGTTTGCCTGAAGGCTCCCGGCGAGAAGCAGCAGGAGGATGACGCAGACCAAGCTGCGGCCGTGGACCGAGCCCCTACCCTGCTGATCCCGTGGACCAAGCCGCCGCCCAAGCGGTTCAAGGAGATCCTGTTGCCGGCGGCCATCGAACGATACCGCGTGCGGCCGATCAAATTCGAGCGTCGCGCGGCGCTGCTTAAATCGATCGCCCGTGGTCGTGCCTGGCTTGATGAGATCGTCGCCGGCGCCACAACGGTCGAGCAGATCGCAGCTTGCCAGAAATGCAGCGTTCGCCACGTCAACATGACGATCTCGCTTGCCTTCACCGCGCCTGCTTTGGTCAAGGCCGCCATCGAGGGACGGCCGCCCCGTGGCGTCGGCGTTGCTGCCTTGCGCGACGCGCCGGCAGAATGGTCGCTCCAGTTCGAGCGGCTTGGTCTGGCGCCGATTTGATTCTCACACCCATAATAAACAACACACATTCGACCTGCAGCCGTGTCAGCGTGCAGTCGAAGCCGTTCACGCGACGCTTCGGTCCGAGAAAGACATCTTGCCGAGTAGATGACAGCTTTGAGGTGAAGCTCTCGACACCACAGCTTTTGGGCGCCAGGAACCGGAATTTTTGGCACGGAGACGGAGGCCCGAATTGCGCCGTCTGCCGCTCCGGAGACTGGGAGAACACACGCGCGCATCGAAAAAGCCCGCCAATGGCGGGCCAATGTCGCAAGTCTCCACAAAGTGCCGGATAGCCAGACTGCGTGGTGGGTGCGACAGGGATCGAACCTGTGACCCCTACCATGTCAAGGTAGTGCTCTTCCGCTGAGCTACGCACCCGTTTCGAGATTGGTCTTATCGGCTCCCCTAAAGGGAGGCAAGCACCTCAAGCCGCCAGCAGCTTTTGCACTTCGGTGACCAGTTCGCGCAGGTGGATCGGCTTCGACAGCACCTTGGCCTGCTTCGCCGCAGTGGAGTCGGCGTTGAGCGCGACCGCGGCGAAGCCGGTGATGAACATGATCTTGATGTCGGGGTCGAGCTCGGCCGCCCGGCGGGCGAGTTCGATGCCGTCCATTTCCGGCATCACGATGTCGGTGAGTAGCAGTTCGAACGGTTCCTCGCGCAGCCGCTGATAGGCCGACAGCCCGTTATCGTAGGAGGTGACTTCGAATCCGGCATTCTGCAGCGCCTTGACCAAAAAGCGCCGCATATCGGTGTCGTCTTCGGCCAGGAGGATTTTCGACATACGCTTTACACGCCCCGTCCCGCCGCCCCACCGAGATGTCCCCTTGGGCCGGCCACAGCCGCCCCATAAGACTTATGCTAGGTAAATAACGGGTGAACCGAAACCATGGCTTGGCTTTATCCGCTAGTGCATAGACAATAAAGGTATAAACCGGGCCGCCCGCCCCTCCGACCCTAACCAAGCCGCCAATGGCCGTCACCATTTATGAGTGAAATCCGCGACGAGCTCGACCCGCCGTTCGAAGTCCTCGAACCGGCCGAATGCAAGGGTCCGGTGCTGTTCAATTCCCCACACAGCGGCTCGACCTATCCGCGCGCGTTCCTGACCGCCTCGCGGCTCGATACCGCAACCCTGCGTCGGTCGGAAGACAGCTTCGTGGACGAGCTGATCACCGGTGTGGTGGCTTGCGGCTTTCCGCTGATGCGGGCGCATTTCCCGCGCTGCTTCGTCGATGTCAATCGCGAGCCCTATGAGCTCGATCCGCGCATGTTCGACGGGCGGCTGCCGTCCTTCGCCAATACCCGATCGATGCGGGTGGCGGGGGGCCTGGGAACTGTGGCGCGGGTGGTCGGCGATGCCCAGGAAATCTACGAGCAGCGTATCCCAGTCGATGACGCGCTGCGCCGAATCGAAAGCCTCTACAAGCCCTATCACCGGGCGCTGCGGCGGCTGTTCACCCGCCTGCACCGGGATTTCGGTGCCGCCGTCCTGATAGACTGCCATTCCATGCCGTCGAGCGCCGGCCACAAAGACGAACGGCCGCGGCCCGAATTCGTGCTCGGCGACCGCTACGGCACCAGTTGCGTCGGGGCAGTATCGGAGACCTTGGAACAGACGCTACGCTCGCTCGGCTACAGCGCGAGCCGCAACAAACCCTATGCCGGTGGCTTTATCACCGAGCATTATGGCAATCCGGCCGCCGGCCTGCATGCCATTCAACTCGAGATCAACCGCGCGCTCTACATGGACGAACGCCGCTACGAGCGCTCACGCAATTTCAGCCGGCTGGCCGCCGACCTAGACACGCTGGCCCGGCGCCTGGGCGAAATACCGCTGGAAGAGTTGCGCCCCTACCGGGCCGCCGCCGAATAGCCTGGACCCTCATGGTGAGGAGGGCCGCAGGCCCGTCTCGAACCATGAGGCCTCATCCTTCGAGACGGCCGCTTCGCGGCCTCCTCAGGATAAGGATCACTTTGGCTGGCGCGCGACCCAAAAAAAGGGCCGCTCGCGTTAAGCAAGCGGCCCAAGTCTAGGGAGGAAACGCCCAAGGAGGGCAGCGGTATCGCTACCGCATTGCAATAATTTACACCGCGGCGCACAAAAATCAAGACTGGCCGGGTGTTTTCCCATGCACTTGTGCATAGGTAGCTGCTGAATCTAATGGCTGAGAGCTTCGCTATGCGCAAAGGTGGGGCCAAGGTGTCGCCGCAGCGCAACACAAAGTCGTTTTCGGAAGATGTCTGCAGATCGCATCCGGTTGCCGGCATTCACGCACTCCGTTACCTCGAGGCCACACGGGATACGCGGCATGACGGCTATCGATTTTGCAAGCTTCGTCGATCACCTCGCCGCCGTCTCGGGTGAGACCATCCTGCCGTTTTTCCGCACGGCGCTGGCCATCGAGAACAAGGACGCCCGCGGCTTCGATCCCGTCACCGCCGCCGACCGCGCCGGAGAGGACGCCATGCGCGCGCTCATCCGCAAAACTTTCCCCGGTCACGGCATCCTGGGCGAGGAGTACGGCAGCGAACGCGGTGACGCCGAATATATCTGGGTGCTCGATCCAATCGACGGCACCAAGTCGTTCATCGCCGGCATGCCGGCTTGGGGTACGCTGATCGGGCTGATGCGCTTTGGCGAGCCGGTGTTCGGCATGATGCACCAGCCATTTATCGGCGAGAAATTTTCCGGCGACGGCGGCGCCGCGCACTACCGTGGGCCGGCGGGCGAGCGCGAGCTGCACGTGCGCGACTGCGCGGGGCTTGCCGACGCGCTGATGTTCACCACCAGTCCATTGTTGATGAACAAAGCCGATCGCGCCGCCTTCGGCCGCGTCGAGAACGCGGTGAAGCTCTCGCGCTACGGCGGCGACTGCTACGCCTATTGCATGCTGGCGGCGGGCCAGATCGATCTCGTTATCGAGACCGAGATCAAACCGCACGACATCGTGCCGCTGATTCCGATCATCACCGGCGCCGGCGGCATCGTCACCACCTGGGACAACGGCGCGCCGCAGGCGGGCGGCCGCATCATCGTCGCCGGCGACGCGCGCGTGCACAAAGCCGCATTAGTGATGCTTAACCGCCAGGGCGGAACCTCTTAAGCACGCGGCCCAGTGAGACAGGAACCCCGAGATGGCAGCTACCCAAAGCTATTCTTCCAGCTGTTGGTTTGGCCTAGAAACGCCAGCACGGCTTACGTCACCGGCACAGGCTCAAGCTGGAAGATATGGGCATGAGATCGCATGCTGGGAGGAACGACACAGAGGGCCCCCCATTTATCATCGGTTTCGACAACCATGGTGCCCGTGCACACGCCTGCCTTTCTAATCCAAGCGGCACGCGTTGCGAAATGCGAGCCCATCTTGTGGACGGAGTCTGTGATCCGTTTGCGGGCAAGCGCGTCCGATTCCTGGGATACTTCGATGAGAAATTTTGGCATTGCCAGAGCCTCCAATTTGGACATTAGGTGCAAACTCGGAATACACCGCGGAAGAGTTCAATTTGACGCCGACTTTCGCAGTTTGATTTCACGCGCCAACATGACCGATGCGATAATTGCTGAAACAATCCCACCGATGAGCGCGGGCAAGGCGCCGACGATGACGTCGTAACTCATACCGAAAGGCGCCGCCGCCAGCAGCAAACTCCGCAAGCGCAGCGTATCGCTCTGCATGCGCCCGAGCATTATGAGCGTGACTGCTGTCAGAGCGAAAAGGGACTCGATCCCGCTCCAGCTCACATAACCGATCACGCCCACAACCGGCAGGAACACGATGCCGGTCTTGCGAAACCACGAACGTTCGCCCACAAAGAACGCCAGCGCACTTTGCATAGCACCCAGGCCCGCAACGCCGGCTCCGCTCCAGGCCCCGAGAAGCGCATATTGCATGCTGTAGTCCGCCCCGATCCCAAACTGCGCCGTGATGATCGATTTGCGGGCGCGGAAGATTGGCCAGATCAGCTGACATAGAAGTCCGGCTGCGCCGAATGCGGTGGCCAGCGGGCTTTCCTGAAGTAATTCCGTAAAACCACTCATGACACTTGTCCTTCACCGAAGGCCACGCAGCCGCGGCCATTGAACATACCGACCGGTTGGTTTAATACATACCGGTTGGTATGTTGTCAACGGTTTCGGGAATATTTTTTAGCCACCCAATAAACGTCGTTTATTCAATAAATTAGGCATGTTGCGCCGGGGGTTGCGCTCCCGCCATGGGCGCCGTATATTACAAACTAGTTGGTATGGAAGGAAATCAGTCTATGGCGAAAAAGGGCGAGCACACGCGCGACCGGATCCTCGACGAGGCCGAGAGGCTGGTTATGGCACAAGGCTTCGCGGGCACGTCGATCGACGATATTTTGAGTGCCGCCGAGCTAACGAAGGGGGCCTTCTTCCACTATTTCAAAGGCAAGGGTGATCTCGCACGAGCGCTCGTCGAACGGCACGCGCAGAAAGACTTGGCAATGTTCGAGAACTTTTCCGCGCAAGCAGAAGCGAAAAGCGCGGACCCGCTTGAGCAAATCTTTTACTTTCTGGAATTTTTCGAAAATTATATCAGCAGATCCACTGATCCATCGCCCGGCTGCATGTACGCCATCTATACGTATGAGAGCATGCAGTTTGAGCCTTCAATCAGAGACTTTGTGGCCGACACCTTGCGGAAATGGACATCCATTTACGTGCGCAGATTTCAAGATGTCCTCGATCGCTATGAGCCTGCACTGCCTGTGACTGCGCGTCAGCTCGCGGAGATGATCGTGTCGGTCGTGGAAGGGGGACTTATTCTTCAACGCGCATATGGCGACGTTCGGATGACGTCGCGGCAATCGGAGCAATTCCGAAATTATCTTTCACTCTTGTTCAGCTTTCCCAAGGGGACAGCGAGCAAGAAAGCGACGCAACAAGCAGCCAAACCTCAAAGCAGGGCCAAGGCATATACGTAACGCTATCTGGCAGGGGCTCGCCAGGCTAATAGCGCGGCGTGCCCGGCACGAAGGCGTCGAACGCCGCCCAGAATTGCATGCGGTATTGATCCTGTTCCTGCAGAATCTCATGCCGACTGCCGGGCAGGATGAGATGGCGGCCGGCGAGCAGACGCTGTCCGAATTCCTCGATCGCCGGCGTCGAGACGACCTGGTCGCGGCCAGCTGCCACCAGCAACATCGGCTGGCGGATTTGGCCGGCATAGCCGGGGCTGCGGAATTGCCTCATCTGCTTGAGCGCGGCGTCGGTCCAGGCAATGGTCGGCGCGCCGAGACCGAGCGCCGGCTCCTCTTCCAGCACCGCGGCGTTGCGCGCATAGCGCACCGGATCGGAGGTAAGTACATTGCCGAGGAAGTTCTCGCTGCCGCTTGCTTCGCCACCACCGGTTGGCACATAGGCGCCGCCGCGCCCCAAGTACCGCAAGAACCGCGCGAGCGGGCCGGTCATCTTGGTCAGCGGGCCGGGCGCTAGCGCGATCATCGGCGCCGAGAGCACTACGCGGTCGAACCACCGCCGGCCGGCATGGCAGGCACAAATGGCAACCGCCGCGCCCATGGAATGCGCAAGCGCGTAGATCGGCGGCGGGCAGTCGGGCAGCACCACCTGCTCCATGACGGTGTCGAGATCGGTGGCGTATTGCGAGAAATCCCGCACATAACCCTTGTGGCGATCCGAGAGCCGACGGTCCGATAGGCCCTGCCCGCGCCAATCAAACGTCGCCACAGCAAAGCCGCGCGCACACAAATCGCGCGCGGTCTCGTAATACTTCTCGATGAATTCGGCGCGGCCCTGCAGCACCACCACGGTGCCCTTGCGGCCGGGCGGCGGCGCAAAACGCGCATAGCGCAGATTGACCCCGTCCCGGGTCTTGACGTTACCGGCCACCGCATCGTCGGGCACCGGATTGGCAGGGATGGAGATGAGTTTCATGAAGGGCGGAAATGAGCCGGTGCGCGGTGGCCCCGGGCCTTATAGTGCATGATCCCGAAAAGCTTGTCCTCGACTTGACCGGGGATGGGAACCGCTTTTCGGAACAGATCATCCAGCAAACAAAAAGGCCACAAGACGGTCTCAATCGCGTTCCGGCAATCCATTAAAATATATTATATTTCAACGGCTTATGGGAGACCTCGGCGTCCTCTTGCGGCCTCCGGAACCGGCTCCCATATCAACCTCGCGCAGGCCATGACGGCTGCGCAACGGGTATCGGTCCGGCCATATGGCGGACCGCCCGCATGTCGCTCAACTGAAGGAGGATATGCCATGCGTACTTTCGATCTTGCTCCCCTTTACCGTTCCACCGTCGGCTTTGACCGGCTGTTCTCGATGCTGGATGGCTTTGAATCGGCCCCGGGCTACCCGCCCTACAACATCGAACGCACGGGCGAGAACGACTACCGCGTCACCGTCGCGGTCGCCGGCTTCGGTGAGGACGAACTCTCAATCGAAGTGAAAGAGAACACGCTGACGATCAAGGGCGCCAAGCAGACTAAGGAAGAGCAGAATGGCGAGGTGCTCTATCAGGGCATCGCCGCGCGCGCCTTCGAGCGCGTCTTCCAGCTCGCCGATCACGTCCAGGTCAAGGCCGCGGCCCTCGAAAACGGATTGCTGCACGTCGACCTGGTGCGCGAAATCCCCGAGGCCAAAAAGCCGCGCCAGATCCCGATCGGCAATGGCGCCGAGAAGGCGAAGCCGAAGGTAATCGATACCAAGGCCGCCTAACGTAGCCGGCATCAAATGACGGAGCGCCCCGGGCAAGCCCGGGGCGTTCTTATTTTTGGGATGCGGCGCCGAATTTTAGCCGTGGGACTGACCAGCTCAAGCCCTTGGCGCGCGACGGCGTGGGCGATGCATCGCTGCGATCACCGGGCGACGGCACGTGAATGATGCGCGGCCCGTCATCGTAAGGCGGCGCGAAGACCCGCCTGATCGAGACAATGTCGCCGAGCTGGGCGTCGGCCACCACGCGCATCTTGACGCCGTACGGATCGTAGGCGTGCAACACGTAATAGGGCCCGCGCCGGAAGGGCTGGGTGGCCGGGTTTAGCCCCAATGCGCGCACGGTGGAGAGAATCTCGTAAGCCGGCAGCACGTCGGCGGCGGTCACCAGCTCGCGCTGGTGAGGTCCGGCCGCCACGAAAGAAACCGTTGCGGCGAGCGCGGCCGCCGCGATGCCGATAATCAGTCTTTTTTCATGGCCCCTCTCCGTCGGCACCAGCCTAGCCAAAACAGGGGCTGGTGAGGACCTTAACCGTTACCACGGTTAAACGCTTGACCCCGCCGCTGGGGCCGGGGCCGGGTCCGCAGACGTGGCGGCATTGCGCGAACCGGCGGCACATGGTCCTCTTCTTGCCAGGTAAAATGAAGCCGCCGCGCAAAGCCTGCGGTTCCGCGAATTCCGGCGTGGACCAGCCTTGTGCGGCGGGGCAAAATTTGGCATTGTCCTTTAGGACAGCAATGCTGCCCTAATGGCTGGCGGCCACGGGGCCGGCCCTTTTGCGGCAGGGTCGACGCCGGCGGCGCCCAACGGGAGCAGCCACGGCGGCGACGACTGGCAAGGCTGCCCCTCTCGAGATCGGTTGTGCGTTTGCTGCGGTGTCTTTTCGGGCGCTGCGGAGGAGGCAGGTGCGCCGGCGGCGGTGAGAGCGCCTTCGGCCGGGCAGAGCGAAATGGACGAGCGAGGCAAGAGCAAGACGCGGCTCAAGCGCGCGGCACCGATCCGCGGCGCAGCGCGCTCGAATGCCAGCGCCGATCCCGGCACGCCAATGCCGCACGGTCTCTACGATCCCGCGCTCGACAAGGATTCTTGTGGCGTCGGTTTCGTCGCCGACATCAAGGGCCGCAAGTCGCATCAGATCATTGCGGACGGTCTGAAGATTCTCTGCAACCTTGAGCACCGCGGCGCGGTCGGCGCCGACCCGCGCATGGGCGACGGCGCCGGCATTCTTTTGCAGATCCCGCACAAGTTTTTCGCCAAGAAGACAGGTGAGCTCGGCTTCACGCTGCCGGCGCCCGGGCAATACGCGGTCGGCCAATTGTTCATGCCGCGCGAGAAAAACTGGCGGCAGATCATCCGCGATATCTATCCCGAGATGATCGAGCGCGAGGGCCTCACGCTGCTCGGCTGGCGCGACGTGCCGACCGACAATTCAACGCTCGGTGAATCGGTCAAGCCGACCGAACCGGTGCACATGCAGGTGTTCATCGGCCTCGGCAAGAAGAAGTTGTCGGAAAGCGAGTTCGAGCGCCGGCTCTACATCCTGCGCAAGTCGATCTCCGCCGCCATTTACAAGAAGCGTGAGCGGCGCGTCGCCAGCTATTACACGGTGTCGATCTCCTGCCGCACCGTCATCTACAAGGGCATGTTCCTGGCCGACCAGCTCGGGACCTATTATCCCGACCTGCAGGACACGGATTTCGAGAGCGCGCTGGCGCTGGTGCACCAGCGCTTTTCAACCAATACCTTCCCGACCTGGTCGCTGGCGCATCCTTACCGCTACATCGCGCATAACGGCGAGATCAACACGCTGCGCGGCAATAACAACTGGATGGCGGCGCGACAGGCTTCCGTCGCCTCGCCGCTGTTCGGCAAGGACATCAACCGGCTGTGGCCAATTTCCTACGAGGGCCAGTCCGACACCGCTTGCTTCGACAACGCGCTCGAATTCCTGACGCAGGGCGGCTACTCGCTCGCGCACGCCATGATGATGTTGATCCCCGAGGCCTGGGCGGGCAACCCGCTCATGGACGAGGAACGGCGCGCCTTCTACGAATACAACGCCGCGCTGATGGAGCCGTGGGACGGCCCGGCGGCGATCGCCTTTACCAACGGCCGGCAGATCGGCGCCACCCTCGACCGCAACGGCTTGCGGCCGGCGCGCTATCTGCTCACCCGCGACGATCGCATCGTGATGGCGTCGGAGACTGGCGTGCTGGCGATCCCGGAAAAGGACATCGTCAAGAAGTGGCGGCTGCAACCGGGCAAGATGCTGCTGGTCGATCTCGACGAAGGTCGACTCATTCCCGACGAGAAACTCAAGGCGACGCTGGCGCGCAGCCACCCCTACAGGGAATGGCTCGCAAACACCCAGATCGTGCTGGAGGAGTTGCAGGGCACCGGCAACGAGGCGCCGATCTCGAACCTGTCGCTGCTCGATCGCCAGCAGATGTACGGCTACACCCAGGAAGACCTGAAATTCCTGATGTCGCCGATGGCGACCACCGGCGAGGAAGCTATCGGCTCGATGGGCAACGACACGCCGATCTCGGCGCTGTCGGATCGGCCGAAGCCTCTGTTCACCTATTTCAAGCAGAACTTCGCGCAGGTCACCAACCCGCCGATCGACCCGATCCGCGAAGAGCTGGTGATGAGCCTGGTGTCCATCATCGGGCCGCGGCCGAACCTGTTCGATCTGGAAGGCTCATCGAAGACCAAGCGGCTGGAGGTACGCCAGCCGATTCTGACCAACGAGGACCTGGAGAAGATCCGCTCGATCTCCGAGATGAGCGGCGATCACTTCAAGTCGCACACCTTCGACATCACCTTCCCGGCCGAGCACGGCGCCGACGGCATGGGCTGGGCGCTCGATGCATTGTGCGAACGCGCCGAGGAAGAGGTGCACCAGGGCTGCAACATCATCATCCTGTCCGACCGCAAGGCTGGCGCCGACCGCGTGCCGATCCCGGCGCTGCTCGCCTGCGCGGCAGTGCACCACCATCTCATTCGCAAGGGCCTGCGCACCTCGGTCGGCATGGTGCTGGAGACGGGCGAGCCGCGCGAGGTGCATCATTACGCGTGCCTGGCCGGCTACGGCGCGGAAGCGATCAACCCCTATCTCGCCTTCGAGACGCTGATCGCGGCTAAGGACGACCTGCCGCAGAAGCTCGACGAGAAGGAAGCCGTCAAGCGTTACATCAAGGCGATCAACAAGGGCCTGCTCAAGGTGATGTCCAAGATGGGCATCTCGACCTATCAGTCCTATTGCGGCGCGCAGATTTTCGACGCCGTCGGCCTGCGCCAGGATTTCGTCGACCAGTATTTCACCGGCACCCATTCCCGTATCGAGGGCGTCGGTCTCGCCGAAATCGCCGAAGAGACCGTGCGCCGCCACCGTGACGCCTTCGGCGAATCGCCGATCTACAAGTCGATGCTCGACATCGGCGGCGACTATGCGGTGCGCGTGCGCGGCGAGGATCATGTATGGACCGCCGAGACGGTCGCACGCCTACAGCACGCGGTGCGCGGTAATTCGGCCGACCATTACCGCGCCTTCGCGAAAATCGTGAACGAGCAGAACGAGCGGCTTACCACCATCCGCGGGCTATTCCGTATCGGCAAGGCGGAGGAAGATGGCCGCAGCCCGGTCCCGATCGAGGAGGTGGAGCCCGCCAAGAACATCGTGCGGCGCTTCTCCACTGGCGCCATGTCGTTCGGCTCGATCTCACGCGAAGCGCACACCACGCTCGCCATTGCCATGAACCGCATCGGCGGCAAGTCGAATACTGGCGAGGGCGGCGAGGAGGCCGACCGCTTCAAGCCGCTGCCGAACGGCGACTCCTTGCGCTCGGCCATCAAGCAGGTGGCCTCGGGCCGCTTCGGCGTCACCGCCGAGTATCTCGTCAACTCGGACATGATGCAGATCAAGATGGCGCAAGGCGCCAAGCCCGGCGAAGGCGGCCAATTGCCCGGCCACAAGGTAGACAAGACCATCGCCAAGGTGCGCCATTCAACGCCCGGCGTCGGCCTCATTTCGCCGCCTCCACACCACGACATCTATTCGATCGAGGATCTAGCGCAGCTGATCTTCGACCTGAAGAACGTCAATCCGGAAGGCTGGGTGTCGGTGAAGCTGGTGTCCGAGGTCGGCGTAGGCACAGTCGCCGCCGGCGTGTCGAAGGCGCGCGCCGATCACGTCACCATCGCCGGCTTCGAAGGCGGCACCGGCGCCTCCCCGCTCACCTCGATCAAACATGCCGGCAGCCCTTGGGAGATCGGCTTGGCCGAGACCCATCAGACGCTGGTCGCCAACCGGCTGCGCGGCCGCATCTCGGTGCAGGTCGATGGCGGCATGCGCACCGGGCGCGACGTGGTGGTGGGCGCACTCCTTGGGGCGGACGAATTCGGCTTCGCCACTGCGCCCTTGATCGCCGCCGGCTGCGTCATGATGCGTAAGTGCCATCTCAACACCTGCCCCGTCGGCATCGCCACCCAGGATCCCGTGCTGCGCAAGCGTTTCCGTGGACAACCGGAGCACGTCATCAATTACTTTTTCTTCGTGGCAGAAGAGGTGCGTGAATTGATGGCCACACTCGGCTTCCGAACATTCGATGAAATGGTCGGACAAATGCAGATGCTCGACCAGCGACGATTGGTCGAGCATTGGAAGGCCAAGGGGCTGGATTTCTCCAAACTGTTCACAAAACCAAAGGCATCCAAGGGCACAGCCATCTTCAAGTGCGAGCCGCAGGATCACAAGATCAAGGACATCCTCGACCGCAAGCTGATCGCCGAGTCGCAGGCAGCCCTCGACCGTGGCGCACCGGTGCGCCTGCAAACGAAAATCCGCAACACCGATCGCGCCGTCGGCGGCATGCTCTCGGGCGAGGTCGCCAAGCGCTACGGCCATGAGGGACTGCCCGACGGCACCATCCATGTGCGCTTTACCGGCACCGCCGGGCAGAGCTTCGGCGCCTGGCTGGCGCGCGGCATCACCTTCGAGCTCGAAGGCGACGCCAACGACTATGTCGGCAAGGGCCTATCGGGCGGGCGTATCATCATCCGGCCGCCGGCCGACAGCGGCATCGTGCCGGAGGAATCGATCATCGTCGGCAACACCGTGCTCTACGGCGCGATCCAAGGCGAATGCTTTTTCCGCGGCGTCGCCGGCGAGCGTTTCGCCGTGCGCAATTCCGGCGCCATCGCCGTGATCGAAGGCGCCGGCGATCATTGCTGCGAATACATGACCGGCGGCGTGGTGGTGGTGCTTGGCTACACGGGTCGCAATTTCGCCGCCGGCATGTCGGGCGGCATCGCCTATGTGCTCGATGAGGACGAGACGTTCAAATCCCGCTGCAACATGGCGATGGTCGAGCTCGAGCCGGTGCCGCAGGAAGAAGAGGTCGCTGAGAAGGAATTCAACCTATACCAAGACCTCGAGAGCCACGGCCGCGTCGACGTGATGTCCAACCTGACCACCAAGGACGCCGAGCGGCTCTACATGCTGATCTCCGACCATGCGCGCTACACGGGTTCAAAACGCGCGGCCGAGATCCTCAGCCAGTGGAAACGCTACCGCCCGCTGTTCAAGAAAGTGATGCCGGTCGAATACCGCCGCGCGCTCGCTGAGATGGCAAAGGAGAAGGCCGCCACCATGCAGGCCGCGGAGTAGTATGGGTAAGGTCACCGGCTTTCTCGAAATCGAACGGCACGATCGCAAATACCAACCGGTCGCCGAGCGCATCAAGCATTGGCACGAATTCGTGCTGCCGCTGCCCAAGCAGGAATTGCGCGATCAGGCGGCGCGCTGCATGGATTGCGGCGTGCCCTATTGCCACGGCACCAGCCGCCTCACCGGTCTGCCCACCGGTTGCCCAGTCAACAACCAGATACCCGACTGGAACGACTTGATCTATCGCGGCCACTGGGACGAAGCCGCGCGCAACTTGCACTCGACCAATAATTTTCCGGAGGTCACCGGCCGCGTGTGCCCGGCGCCGTGCGAGGCTTCCTGCACGCTCAACATCGACGAGAACCCGGTCACCATCAAAACAATTGAATGCGAAATCGCCGACCGCGCCATTGCATTGGGCCTGAAGCCCGAGTTGGCGGCGCACAAGACCAGCAAGAACGTGGCCGTGGTCGGCTCGGGGCCCGCAGGGTTAGCCTGCGCGCAGCAGCTCGCGCGCGCCGGCCATGAGGTGCATGTCTACGAGCGCTGGGCCAAGGCCGGTGGGCTGCTGCGCTATGGGATTCCCGACTTCAAAATGGAAAAGGTCCATGTCGACCGCCGCGTCGAACAGATGATGGCCGAGGGCGTCCAGTTCCATTACGGCGCCGACGTCGGCGTCAACCTGCCGCCCGAAAAGCTGGTGAACGAGCACAATGCCGTCGTGCTTTCGGGTGGCGCCGAAAAGGGCCGCGACCTGCCAATTCCCGGCCGCGAGCTCAAAGGCATCCATTTCGCCATGGAGTTCCTGCCGCAGCAGAACCGGCGCGTCAGCGGCGAGGCGCAAGCGGGCGGCGAGCCAATTCTCGCCAAGGGCAAAAAGGTGATCGTCATCGGCGGCGGCGACACCGGCTCCGACTGCATCGGCACCTCGATCCGCCAGGGCGCGGTGTCGGTCACCAATTTCGAGATCATGCCGCAGCCGCCCGAGCACGAGAACAAATTGCTGACCTGGCCGGACTGGCCGCTCAAGCTGCGCGTCTCCTCAAGCCTCGAGGAAGGTGCCGTGCGCGAATTCGCGGTGCTGACGCAGAAATTCTCCGGCGAGAACGGCCAAGTGAAGAAGCTGCACTGCGTGCATGTCGACGGCAAGCTCAAGCCGGTGCCGGGCACGGAATTCGAGATCGAGGCCGACCTGGTGTTGCTGGCCATGGGATTCGTGCACCCGCTGCACGAAGGCATGCTCAAAGCGCTCGGCGTCGAGCTCGACAGCAGCGGCAACGTCAAGGCCGATACCGAGGCCTACGCGACCTCGATCCCCAAGGTGTTTGCCGCCGGCGACATGCGCCGCGGTCAGTCGCTGGTGGTGTGGGCAATCCGCGAAGGCCGCCAATGCGCACACGCGGTCGACAAGTTCCTGATGGGAACGACGACGCTGCCGCGCTAGCAGGAATATGCGCGGTTAGCGCAGCCAGCCGAGCGGATTGAACGGGAAGATCGAGCGCTGGCGCGGCGCGGTGTGCTGCACCTGCTTGGCAGCGGGCTGAGGCGGCAGCGGAACGGTCTCGGTAGCCTGCGCCGATTTTTCGACGTTCCCGCTCTTCGTTTCGAATTTGGTGTCTTTTTTCGCCTTGGTCTGGTCCCCGCCCCTGAGGTCGATCTTTCTCACGGCGCGCTGAGGGGTCACCGCAGGCACCGCGGCGCCCTGCTTCGGCGCTTGCACGTCAACCGCCGGCTTCGGGGCACTGTTTGCATCGCCGCCATGGTGCCAGACGAAATCGTCGGCCCGTCCGGGCGGGGGGATCACCGGCTCGCCCTTCACCAACACGTCGTTGGCGATGGCGTCGCCATAGATCGGACGGCTGCTGCCGCCACCGAGAAGCTGGTCGGTGTTTCCGGTGATCACGGTCAGCGGAACCACCGGCCCCACCACCGGCCGCACCGCCGACTTGCCGCCGGGCTGCGGCGCAATCGGCCCGCTCGGCAGCGCCACCGGCAAAGCACGGTTGCTCATGTAGCGGCGGATTTCGCGCTCGACATAATGCGCAAGCTTGCGCGCCCCGTATTTGGTGAAGTAGACGCCGTCGGCCGAGCGCAGCCGGCGCCTCTGGCCTTCATAGTCGGGCCCATAGGACGAGTATTTTCCGGAGTCGTCGACGAAGCCGTCCCACACGTCGATGTAGTTGATGCCGGCGCGTTCGGCGCGGGCACGATAGAGATCATTGAGATAGACCGCGTCGGCGGTCGATTTGCTGCCGCGGATCGACGGTAGGCCGACCCAGAACACTGGCACGCCCTTGCTCTTGAGGGCGGCGATCGTCTCGTCGATGCGGCGCGAATAGACTTTTGCCCAGCGATCGCTGCGGAACTCGATGACGCCGTTGGGACTTTGTTTGGGTTTCTCGGGCTCGGGCGCGGCGATGGACGGCTGCTTGTCTTTCGGCTTCTTTGCGGCGCCGTCTTTACCTGCATTCTTGGCCTGCTCCGCTTTTTCTTTCTCGGCCTTCTGCTTCTCGGCCTCCTTGGCGAGGTCTCTTTCGCGAATGTTCTCGCGGTCGCTGATGCCGAGTATCATGACCACGTAGTTCGCCTTCACTTGGGTGAGGATATCCCGCGCCACGTGCCACCAGTCGAGATCGCCTTTGGCTTCGTAGCGAAGCAAGCCGGATCGCTGCTTGTCCTTGCGGATGACGGCGATTTCAGGTGACTCGGAAAACGCATCCTCCAATCCGTAGCCGAGCCAGTCGGCCATGCCGTCGCCCATGACCGCGATGGTGGTGGTGGGGGTGACGCCCTTGTCCGGCTTGGACGCTTTCGGCGCATGCGAATGATCGACGTGCTGCGGGACAGACGGCGCGGGTTGGCGTTCGTAGCGGGGGGCGTTGAACGGACCGAACAATTGCTGGAAGAAGCCGCCCGAGCGATACTGATGGCGACGATACCCGTAGCGATTGTCGTTTAATTGCGCGTGCGCCGGGCTGGTGGCGGCCAGCTGGATGCCGACGAGGCCCACGCATTCGACTGCGGCCAGCACCGCCGCCCCGATCAGCCAACGCGAAAACCGTTGTTTCCTAAACATGCCGTTTGCCCGAGCCTTTGACGCGGCCGCATCAAACCGGCCAGCGCCACCTATTACCATGGGCCAATAGCGCGAAAAAATGTCAACTCGAAGGTGGCCGGTGCCTTTGTTAACCGTCAACGGCCGCGCAATTGGTTAAGGATGACGGACGAGGCAAAGCCATCGGGAATCCTGCCATTTCGGGCCTGGAACGCGCGGATCGCGGCCCGGGTCTTGGCGCCGAAGCGGCCATCTGGTTCGCCCACGTCATAGCCGCGCCGGGCCAAGAGCTGCTGCAGCTCCAGCCGCTCGTCGCGCGACAGAACCCGCTCATAGCGCGGCCAGCTTTGCGCAAACGGGCCGGCGCCGCGCAGTCGGTCGGCGAGATGGCCGATCGCCAGCGCGTAGGCTTCCGCCGGGTTGTATTTCATGATGACCCGGAAATTGTGCAGCATCAGGAACCCCGGTCCTTGCAAACCCGCCGGCACCAGCACGAACGCGGAATCGTCCGGCCGCGGGAACAGCTTGCCGCTCGGACGCGCAATTCCATGGCGTTGCCATTCCCGGATCGGCATCGCGACGTGATGATCGGCCAGCGCGAAATCGAAGTTTGCCGGCACCACCACTTCGTAGCCCCAGGTCTGCCCGGCGACCCAGCCGACCTTCTTCAGGTTGTTGGCGGTCGAGGCGATGATGTCGGGCACTGAGTCGACCACGTCGCGGCGGCCGTCACGGTCGAAATCGACGGCGTAACGCTTGAATGCCGTCGGCATGAATTGGGTTGGCCCGAAGGCGCCGGCCCAGGAGCCCACCAGCCGGTCTGGCCGCAGGTCGCCGCGCTGGAGAATCTCCAGCGTCGAAAGGAACTCGTCGCGGAAATATTTCTGGCGGCGGCCGACGCAGGCGAGCGTCGCGGTCGAGCGCAGCACGGGACGGCCGCCGCCTTCGGTGCCGTAATTGCTTTCCACGCCCCAGATCGCGGTGATGACGTGACGGTCGACGCCGTAGGCCCGCTCCACCGCATCAAAAGTGGCGCGATATTTGTCGAGTAGCGCACGGCCCTTCGCGATACGCTCGTCGGTCACCAGCAGATCGAGGTAGTCCCAGATCGATTTGGTGAATTCAGGCTGGTTGTCGACCAGGTCCATGATCCGCAGATCGGGCGTGAGCGAGGCGGTATAGCGCTGAAAAGTCGTGCGCGCGACATGGCGGCGCGCAGCCTGCGGCCACAGCCGTTCGATGCAGCGATGGAAATTCGCCGCCGCCGCGCGGATCGCCCCGGCGCTCATGCGTGGATCGCCGGAGCCGCCGGACTTGCCGCTCCAGGGCGGCGCGCTGGGTCGCACGCCGGGGGCGACGGGTCTGATCGTTCCGGTGGCACCGCTCTGCGCCGCCGCGCCGCCGCCCACGGCCACCACCAGGACTGCGGCGATGAGACAGGATCCGGTCTTTCGCATGCCGCTCCACTTGCTTGTGCTACGATGACGCAAGCCTTATGGGTGCCCCGAACTCGTTTCGGCGCCGTTAATGGTCTAGCCTAGCGCAACCCGCATCTGGACCCGCCGGCCTCCCCGTGCTTTTTCCCCAGCAGACAAGAAACCGCCTCGATTCTCCATGACCCGCATCCGCAAAGCCATATTCCCCGTCGCCGGCCTTGGAACCCGATTCCTGCCGGCAACCAAGGCCATGCCGAAGGAAATGCTCCCCATCGTCGACCGGCCGCTCATCCAGCACGTGGTGGATGAAGCGCGCCAGGCCGGCATCGAGCATTTCATCTTCGTCACCGGCCGCAACAAGAGCGTGATCGAGGACCATTTCGACCGGCAATTCGAGCTCGAGGTTACCTTGCAGGAACGCGGCAAGACGGCGGAACTCGATTTGCTGGCCGAGGACCAGCCGCTCGCCGGCACCGTCAGCTTCACCCGCCAGCAGTCGCCGCTGGGCCTGGGCCACGCGGTATGGTGCGCGCGCGAGCTAGTCGGCCACGAGCCGTTCGCGCTACTTTTGCCCGACGTGCTGGTGCAGCATCCGCGCGGCTGCCTCGCCCAGATGATCGAGGCAGCCAGCGCGCTCGATTCCAACGCCAATATCATCGCGGTGGAGGAAGTGCCGAAGGAGCGCGTGCACATGTACGGCGTGGTCGGCGTCGGCCAAACCAAGGGCAAGGCTTTCCAGATTACGAAGATGGTGGAAAAGCCGAAAGCGGCCGAGGCGCCGTCCAACCTCACCATCACCGGGCGCTACATTTTGCAGCCGGAAATCTTCCAGCTTCTGGAAAAGCAATCGGCCGGCGCCGGCGGCGAAATCCAGCTCACCGACGCCATGCTGGCGCTGTCTCAAACGCAGCCGTTCTACGGGCTGAAGTTCGAAGGTCGCAGCTTCGACTGCGGCTCCAAGATCGGCTTCCTCGCCGCCAATGCGGCCTATGCGCTCGAACGCCCCGATATCGCGCCGGAGTTCCGCGCCGAGCTGCGCCGCCTGCTCGGCGAAAAATAGCGGGCTGGTCGGCGTCAGCGCTGCAGCCGCAGCCCGAGCAGGAACACGCTTTCAGCATAATTGTTGCCGGCGACATTCGAGCGCAGCCAGTTCTGGCGGAACTCGCCCTTGACCTGAAGTTCGCGGTTGAACTTGTAGGTAAGCCCGGCGCCCACCGAATAGCGCTTGTCCTCGCGCGTGTCGCCGACATAGTCGTCGTCGCCGAAGCTTGCCTTCACGCTGCCGATCAGCCATTGCCGGAACGCATGATCGACCTGCACGCCGACGTCGCGGTAGAGCACGCCGGAGACGTCGGCTTGCGTGGATTCGCCCACCGTCGATGAACCGGTGAGCTTCACGGTGGTGAGCGCGCTCGCCGTCCACACCAGCGAGGCGTCGCCGATCAGGCCGGTCAGATCTTCGAGCCGCGGATCGTCGTAGGCGCGCATGGTGTAGCCGAGCGCGATTTCACCGGTGAGCGCGTGCGACAGTTTGAAAGTCGAACCGATCTTGCCGGTCAGACCCTTGGAATCGCGCTGGTAGCCGCGAGATCGGTGCTGAGATCGTGCACGCGCCTTTCGGCGCTAATTTCGGCAAACGGCATCACGCCCGGCAACATTTCGTAGCCGCCGCGCAACGTGCCGGTATACAGGTCGTAGTTGCGATCCTCGTTGCTGGTGGTCGTCCCGTTGGTCAGTTCCGAGTTCTGATAGACGGTGCGTTCGGCATCGCCTTTGATCGAAAGATCGAAGCGGTTGAAGCGGTGGCCGAGGCCGGCATTGCCACCGAAGGCAGTGTAGATCGGCAGTTTAGCGAGACCTGCTTGCAGGTTGGGGCTGGTGGGATTGTCGGTGGAGAGCAGCAGGCGGCTGCCGAGATCGCCGCGCGTTTGCCGGGTGACGTCGATGCGGCTGTCGACTCGGCCGTTGACATATGGCCGGCTCAGCGTCGGAGTCTGGTCGGGGCTGTAGCCGGTATAGCTGCCGCGCAGGTCGGCCTTGAGCTCGTGCCGCGACCAATTCGACTGCGCGCGCAGTTCCGGTGCGACGGTGTAGAGCTAGGCGCCCTTTGCGTCCGTGCTCTGTCCGGGATTGGTGTCATGGCCGCCGATCAGTTCGACCGCCGGGAACAGATCGAAGGCGCCGGCGCGAATGCCGAGCGGCGCATAAGGATTTTCCGGTTCCTCATGCGCCTTGCGCTTTTTGGGGGGCTTGCGGATCGGGCCGATCTTTTCGACCGGCGGCCCGCCCGGGGTCGCAGCAGCAGGCGCTTTGTCGGCGTCGCCGGACGGAGGGATCTGCGGGATTTGATAAGGCGACGGCGCCGGTGCTACCGACGTTGCCGCCATGCCCAGTACAGGCCGCAGCGCACTGGCCGTCGCGCCGGGTTTCCGTTTGACCTTGGTCTTCTTGCGGACGTTGGTGGAATCAAAGCCGGTCACGCCGGCGCCGGATGCCGGCGGCGCAACGGCGGGTTGAAACCTCGTTTGTGGTTGCGCCGGCTGGTTGGCTGGCTCGAACCGAGGCGGGCTATTCGGATCGCAGTCGAGCCGCGGCGCGAGCGTATCGGGAACAATCAACGCCGTCTGCGCCACCGCGTCCCGGCCGGCAAGCACTAAGCCGGCGGCCAGCAACAAGCAGGCGCGACGCGGCGAGAACCGGTAGCGAGGGCACTGCACGTCCGTCTGCGGCTTCCTTGAGCCGGTCCGCGCCGGGCGCGCGCATAGGTGCACGCCCGCGGAACCGGCGGGAAGTGGTTAACGGACGTTAAAGGGGTATGGTTAACGAGGTGTTGCCGGGCATTAGCACAGACAAATGGGGCCTAAATCCAGCCTTTGAGTTCGCGGGTGACAATATCGCGGATCACCGCCATGCCGCCGGGGGAGTCGTTGAGACAGGGGATGGCCGCGAAATTCTCGCCGCCGGCCTCGTTGAAGTACCCGGCATTCTCCATGGCGATCTCTTCCAGCGTCTCCAGGCAGTCAGAAGCAAAGCCGGGGGTGATGACCGCGAGGTTCTTCACGCCGCGCTCGGCAAGCCGCTTCACGGTGTCGTCGGTATAGGGCTTGACCCACTCGGCTTTGCCGAAGCGCGACTGAAAGGTCATGATCAGATTTTCGTCGTCGAGCCTGAGTTTCCGCCGCAGCAGTCGCGTAGTCTCGGCGCAATGCTGGACGTACGGGTCGCCCTTTTCGACGTAGTCCTCCGGCACGCCGTGGAAGGACGCAATGATTACCTCCGGCTTGAAAGAGAGCTTGGCGAGCTCCGCGGTGAGCGAATTGGCGAGTGCATCGATATAGGCGGGCTCCGCGTAATAAGGCGCGGCGACCCGCAGGCTGGGCTGGAAACGCATGGTCGCGAGCGCGCGGAAGGCCTCGTCGCAGACGGTCGCCGTGGTGGCGGCGGCATATTGCGGATAAAGCGGCACCAGCAGGATGCGTTCGCAATTCTGATCGGTAAGCGCTTCCAGGCGGGTGCGGATCGATGGATTGCCGTAGCGCATTGCCCAATCGACGCGGATGCGGCGGTCGATTTTGTCGAGGATTTCTTCGAGCTGATCCGACTGCGAGCGCGTGATGGTCTTGAGCGGCGATTCATCGCGCTCTCTGTTCCAGATCTTGTGGTAGTCGCGGCCCTTGCGGCCGGGACGCACGGTCAGGATGATGAGATTGAGCACCAGCCACCATATCAGGCGGTTCTCCTCGATCACCCGTGGATCGGAGAGAAATTCCTTCAGGTAGCGGCGCATCGCCCAGTAGCCGGATGAGTCAGGCGTGCCGAGATTAACGAGCAGAACGCCGATGCGGCCGCCGGCATTTGGAGCACTGGTAGGACTCATAGCTTGCGCTCGTCCGCGATCACCTTGCCGTCATTGGGAAGCTCGCCGGGCGCGACCAGCTTGACGCCACCTTTAAGCTTGGTGACCGACTGCAAGGTGGCGGCGACCGCGCCTTCAAGCCCGGCATCCCGTGTTGTACTCTCCGCCAGCAAAGTCATGGTGTCCTGCTCGCCGGCGCGACCGACAACGAGCCGCAGCCGCATGAGTTCGGGGTGGCGCGCGGCGACCTCGGCGACCTGCTTGGGATGCACGAACATGCCTTTCACTTTGACGGTCTGGTCGGCGCGGCCCATCCAGCCCTTGATGCGACTGTTGGTGCGCCCGCAGGGTGAAGGTCCGGGCAGCAGCGCCGAGAGGTCGCCGGTGCCGAGCCGGATCATCGGGTAATCGGGATTGAACGAGGTGACAACCACCTCGCCCACCTCGCCAACCGCGACTGGATCGCGGGTGCCGGGCCGCACAATTTCGACGATGACGGTCTCATTCACAATCATGCCGTCGCGTGATTCGCTTTCGTAGGCGATCACGCCGAGTTCGGCGGTGGCATAGCATTGCAGTACCGCGACGCCGCGTCGGCCGAGCGCGTCGCGCAGCGAGCCCGGGAGTGCCGCGCCGGACACCAGCGCGCGCTTGATGGATGAAGCGTCCTTGCCGGTCTTCTCGGCGGTGTCGAGCAGGATCTTGAGAAAATCCGGCGTGCCGACATAGCCAATTGGCTGGTAATGATTGATGGCTTCAAGCTGCTGCTCGGTATTGCCGACGCCGCCGGGGATGACGGCGCAGCCGAGCGCATGCGCGCCCGTCTCCATGATGAAGCCACCGGGTGTCAGATGATAGGCGAAGGAATTATGCACGATATCGCCAGGGCGGAAGCCGGCGGCGAACAATGCGCGCGCCGAGCCCCACCAATCCTTGCCCTCCCCTTCCGGCTCGAACACCGGCCCCGGAGACATCAGCAGCCGGCGCAGCTTGCCCAGGGCGGTGACGTTGAGGCCGCCGAAAGGCGGGTTCTCTTTTTGTAGAGCCACAATATCGGATTTGCGCAACACCGGCAGATTGGCGAGCGCCGCGCGCGAGTTCACCGATTTCGGGTCGATTCCGGCAAGATGCTTGGCCCAACCCGGCGCCATCATCGCATGCGCGACAATCTTCGGCAGGGTCGCAAATTCCTCGCTTTCGCGCAGGGTCGGAACCCGGATTTCAAGGGGATCGTAGTGGTCAGGCATGACAAAAACCTATGTCATTCCGGGGCGCGAGCGAAGCGGGCGGGCCCGGAATGACAGAAGCTAGGCCAGCCAGCGCTTGCGGCGGCGGTAATGCTTGCCGTCGCGGAAGGACTTGCGCCGCCCGCCGGAGACGCCGAGGTAGAATTCCTTCACGTCCTCGTTTTCCGACAGCGCCTTGGCCTCGCCGTCCATCACCACCCGGCCGTTTTCCAGGATGTACCCGTAGCGCGCGAATTTCAGCGCCATATAGGTGTTCTGCTCGGCCAGCAGGAACGAGACGCCTTCCTTCTCGTTGAGGTTCTTGACGATGTCGAAGATCTCCTCGACCAGCTGCGGGGCGAGGCCCATCGACGGCTCGTCGAGCAAAATCACTTTCGGCCGTGACATCAGCGCGCGGCCGATAGCGCACATCTGCTGCTCGCCGCCCGAGGTGTAGCCGGCAAGCGAATCTTTTCGTTCGCGCAGCTTGGGAAAATAGGAATAGACCAGTTCGATGTCACGGTTGATCGCGGCCTTGCCGTCGCGCCGCGTGAAGGCGCCGGTCAGCAGGTTCTCCTCGATGGTCAGATGGCCGAAGCAGTGTCGGCCCTCCATGACCTGGATGCAGCCGCGGCGGACCAGTTCGTTCGGCGAAAGATCATGCACCTCTTGACCCGCGAACACGATCGAGCCCTTGGTGACGTCGCCGCGTTCGGCATGCAGCAGGTTGGAGATCGCCTTCAGTGTGGTGGTTTTGCCGGCGCCGTTGGCGCCGAGCAGCGCCACGATGCCACCCTTGGGCACCTCAAGCGACACGCCCTTGAGCACCAAGATGACGTGATCGTAGATCACCTCAATATTGTTGATTTCGAGAATGAGCTCGCGCTGCACGGCGGGCGTTGGGCTCGTTTGCTCGACTGCGGACATTGCGAACTCTCGAAAACGGGCCTCTCCCCGCGAACGGGGAGAGGCTGTCAGTTTGCGGTGCCT
Source organism: uncultured Undibacter sp. (assembly GCA_964563195.1). Classification (GTDB taxonomy): domain Bacteria; phylum Pseudomonadota; class Alphaproteobacteria; order Rhizobiales; family Xanthobacteraceae; genus Pseudolabrys. Next base: position 27,567 of record CAZLWN010000036.1, read on the forward strand.
CGCTCCAAATGGAGAGAGACGAGCGTGTCAGCTTACGACGACTTGTCGCAAGCCTCGGTGCGCTTCGGCCAGCCCATGTTCTTGCTGACGTAGTCGGTCGCCGCCTTCTGCAGCAACGGCATGACCTTGTCCTTCATCGGCTCGATCAGATCGGAGATCCGGACCCACTTGGTACCGTCCCACTGCTGGATATAGGCCGCGCTGTGGCCGTTGTGGTCGGTGCAAGTGACGTGGATCGGCGTTCCGAAGTTCTCGAAGCCGAGCTTCTTCCAGTCGTCGTTGCTGATGTTGAGGCTTTCCAGGCCACGGCGCACTTCCGTGCCAGTCACCACTTTCTTGCCGGTGATCTTCTGCGCGTTGCGGATCGCTTCCGCGACCAGCACCGAGTTGAAGACGCCGCGATTGTAGAAGTTCTCACCGAACTTGTCCTTTTCAACCTGGCTTTTGCCCTTGTCCACGACATACTTCTTGATGTCCTGCATGGCGGGATAGTTGGAGCCGAGGCCGTTGAAGTTCATCGCCAGGTAGCCCTTGGCGGCCGCGCCGCCGGCGCGGGCGTCGTCATCGGAGCCCGACCACCAGATGCCGATGAAGTGAT
>CAZLWN010000037.1:0-26888 GCA_964563195.1 uncultured Undibacter sp.
CCGAAAAAGGTCATTGTCGTCCCGCAGAGGATTGTGAATGTGGTGGCTTGAAACCCCGCGCTTAGCCCGTTTGGCGGCCGTTTTGGCGCTCGCCGGCCTTACCGCCGGCTGCTTCCAGCCGCTCTATGGCGACCGCACCACGCTCGGCGGCGCCGAGCTCAATAACAAACTCGCCAGCGTCGACGTCGCCCCGATCAACTCGCCCAACGGCACCCGGCTCGCTCGCCTCGGCGTCGCGGTGCGCGACCAGCTGATGTACGAGCTGACCGGCGGCGGCGCGGCCGCCGCGCCCACGCACAAGCTCGAGATCCGGCTGACCTCGAAGCAACTGCAGGTGATCGTCGACATCAACACCGCGCGGCCCGACATCCAGAATTACGGCATTGACGCCACTTATACCCTTACCGATCTGCGCACCGGCAAGCCGGTCATCAATGGGCAGACTTTCTCGCGCGTCTCCTACAACATCCCCGGCCAGCAGCAGCGCTTCGCCGGCGTGCGCGGCTTGCGCGACGCCGAGGACCGCGCCGCCAAGGTGATCGCCGATAACATCCACGCGCGCCTCGCCTCGTTTTTCGTGGCGGGGACGTAAACCTCAATCGGCCTCATGGTGAGGAGGCGCGCAGCGCCGTGTCAAACACCGCAAGTCGGGTTTGCCCGACTTGCGCATTCAATCAGGCCGATCTCGGGTAAACCCGAGATCGGTGAGCCGCCCCATCCTTCAAGACGCACCGCTTCGCGATGCTCTTCAGGATGAGGCGGACAAAACCAATGACCGCCATCAAAGCCTCCGAGGTCGACCGCTACATCGCCCGCCCCGATGCAGGCGAGCCGATCGTGCTGGTGTTCGGGCCGGATGCCGGCTTGGTGCGTGAACGCGTTGACGCGCTGGTGCGCGCTAGCGTCGAGGATCCCAACGATCCATTCGCCTTGGCGCGCATCGAGGGCGAGGAGCTCGCCGCCAATCCGTCTCGGCTAGCCGAGGAGGCGCACACCGTGCCGCTGTTTGGCGGCCGCCGCGCCGTGCTGGTGCGAGCAGGCAGCCGCAACATTTCTGCCGCCATAGAGACCGTGATCGCCGCGCCGTCGAAGGAATGCCGCATCATCATCGAGGCCGGCAACCTAACCAAGTCGGCGCCGCTGCGCACGCTATGCGAGAAGGCCAAGGTCGCCGCCGCCTTGCCCTGCTACGCCGACGGCGAGCGCGATCTGGCGCGACTGATCGACGAGGAGATGCGCAGCAGCGATCTCACCATCGCGCCCGACGCGCGCGCGGCGCTGATGTCGCTTCTGGGCGGCGACCGGCTCGCCTCGCGCAGCGAGATCCGCAAGCTCGTGCTTTATGCGCAGGGGCAACAGCGCGTCGAGCTCGCCGACGTCATGGCGGTGACGGCCGACGCTTCTGCGCTGGCGCTCGACGGCGTGATCGACGCCGCCTTCGCGGGGCGCACCGCCGAGGTCGAGACCGAGTTCGCCAAGGCGCGCGCCGGCGGTTCCTCGCCGTCGGCCATCATCTCGGCGGCGATCCGCCAGATCGCCAATTTGCACAAGATGCGGCTGGCCATTGACGGCGGCGACAGTGCCGAATTCGCCATGAAGCGCGGCGCGCCACCAGTGCATTTCACCCGCGAGAAACGCGTGGGCGAGGCTTTGCGGGCATGGACCGCGCCGCGGCTGTTGCGCGCCATGCAGCAACTGGCCGAGGCCTCGCTCGAGGCCCGCCGCAACGCCGCGCTCGCCGACACCATTGCCCATAGAACGCTGTTGTCGGTCGCGGTGAGCGCACGCCGACGGGAAGCCTGATTTGCAAGGGTTCTAGACCCGCGTTGGCGAAGAATTGATTGCAATCGTTCAATTTCGAAGGCCACCGTTCATAGCTGGTCAATGTATTTGGCTTAATCTTTTCCTAATGAGCACGATCGCCGATCTTTCGCCACCCATTGCCGACCGCGACTTGGCGGGCGCGCGCTCCGGGCGCGCCTTGCGTCGCGCCCGCGAGGCACGCACCAAATTCTGGCGTGTGTCGATCGTATCGGTCTTCTTTATTGTCGTGCTGGGCGCCAATCTGTTCGTCGGCGCCGTACTAATGATCAAGGCTCTTCACTCAGCCACGGCCGAAACTGCGGCGTCCACGCGCATTGGCCGCATGACCTTCCCGCTTCTCGACGGTGTGTTTTGTCGTCACGTCCTGATCGACAACGAGACCGTGCAAACCAAGGAAGAAAAAATTTCCCGTTGCGACGGTCAGGACCCGATTTCGGGGCGCGGCGGCACGGGGTTCAGCTGGGGCGGACGATGACCGTGCCCCCGCTGTAGCCGAAGGCGGCGACGGCGGCCGCGTCTTACAAATTCATCTGATAGCTGTGGGGCACCCAGCTGTAGCCGCCCTGCCCGCGCTCGACATAGCCGAGGCCGGGGAACGGCATGTGGAAGCCGGCTACCAGCAGATCTTCCTTCGCCACCATGTCGAAGATGCGCTTGCGGGTCGCCGCCGCCTTCTCCTTGTCGTCGTCGACGTCGAGAGGAAGATCGGGCCGCTGCAGCGACACCACGTAATGGCCGGCGGTGTCGGCCCAGTTGATCATGTGCTTGCCGTCACTCTCGATGGTAAAGGCCAGCAGGCCGGGCGAATGCCCGAAAGCGTCGACCGCGCGGATGCCCGGCACCACCTCGTCGCCCGGTTTGGTCATGGTGGCGCGGTTGGCGAGCGGCACCACGATCTTCACGTAGAGCTCGCGGTTGAACTTGCGCGCCTCGCGCACGTTCTCCCCTTTGTTCCAGAAATCAAATTCGGCGGCGCCGAACACGTAGCGGGCGTTGGGAAACACCGGCTGGCCGCCCTTGGTCAGCCCGCCGATATGGTCAGGATGGCCATGGGTGAGCACCACCACGTCGACGTCTTCCGGCTTGTAGCCGGCCTCTTTCATGCGGGCGACCAGGTTGCCGGCCGGCAGCCGGTTCTTGAGCTGCTCGTGCTCCTCGCGCAAAGATCCGTTGCCGGTGTCGAATAGCACCAGCTCCTTGCCGGTATTGACCAGCAGCGGGGTAAACGGGTGTTCGTAGCGGTCGGCGTCGATTCGGCTGGCTTTCGCGAGGGCTTTGACCGCGTCGGCATTGGCCTCGCCGCCGTAGCTGGGCGTCAGCCCCGCGCGTATCACCTTGCTGTCCATAATGGACGTGACCTCGAAGCCGCCGAGCTTGAAGCGGTAGATGGTCGGCTGCATTTTACCTTGCATTGAAGCGGGCACGTCTCGTCCTCCCCTGATCCTTGTGGCGCGTTGCCCGATCCATAGCAGCCGGCGGGGGGCCATTTCCAGCGCGAGTTTGCCGGCCACAATGGGCGCAACCCGGCTGGCGCGGGCAATGACGAGTCGCGTCTGCTCTTCCCTTTCCCCTTGTGGCAGAGGGCATAGTGAAGGCGACAAGCGTGGGACACGAGGCCGGGGCGCATTTAGTGCGACACGGTCGGCATCTACGCCGTGCCCTCGACAACGGAATGCTTAAGGCCCGCTCTTGCCCTCAAAGCAGACGCTTGGCAATGCGGTTGGTATGTCGACATTGGGCCAATAACGGCCGCCGGCGGCTCGTGTTTGATTCCAATTTTAAAGAACTCAGATCGGCGTTTGCACAAAACATTATGAAATTGTCCCTGCGGGGTTTTACCCGGACTGGGCGGTCGCTGCACCAGATTAGCGCTCGGGAGTGGTTGCGCTGATCAAGGGTTTTTATGCTTGCAACAGCCTCGTGTTCGCAAGCTAATGAAGATTCAGACAAGGCTTGTTCGTCGCGCTCCCGCAAGACGGCAATTGCGTTCGTTCTGGGCAACGCCCTTGTGGTCAGCATCGTCTCTGCCGGCGTCTGTTCCGACATTGATTATGAAAATTCGGCCAAGACTGCGATGCGGACGGTACAAGATTCGATCGATTCGGAGCCGCGGCGCATCCAACTAAACGCGGAGGCAATGCGCGCGACCGTCGTCGGCACCGCTTCGATGTATAACCCATACCGCCCCGGATATAACTCGGGCGGCCCGCAAACCGCCTCTGGCGAGATGTACGACCCGGCCGCGTGGACCGCGGCGATCCAGATCGATTTGCGCGATCTATTTAGCGGCGTCCGCTATGGCAAGAACTATCGGCCTACCTATGCACTGGTCGAGTGTGTCAATAAGCGCGCCATCGTCAAGATCAATGACGTTGGGCCACTCAAACCCGGCCGCGTTATCGATCTAGACGAACAGAGCATGCGCTACTTCGATCCATCCCTGCAGGCCGGGCTCATCCACGATGTCAAAATTACGTTATTGGCCGGCGAAGACTGGACGCCCGGACCGGTTGGCAGCGAACAGCCCATAAGCGTTGCCGCCGAACAATTGCCGGGTGACGACCGGACACCCGAACCGATTGCCGGCCAAAAACTCGCAAACGTTTTCGCCGAACAATTGCCCGGTGAAGACCGGGCGCCCGAACCGATTGGCAGCCGACAACCCATAAGCGTTGCCGCCGAACAATTGCCGGATGAAGACCGGGCACCAGAGCCGATTGGCGGCCAACAACTGGCAAACGTTTTCGCCGAACAATTGCCCAGTGAAGACCGGACGCCGGAACCGATTGGCAGCCGACAAATCGCAAACGTTATCGCCGAACAATCGTCCGGTGAAAACTGGACGCCTGGACCGATTGGCATCCAACAACGCATAGGCGTTTCCGGCGCACCATATCGTGTCCGATATCCGTCTCATAAAATGGAGGTGATAGTCGCGCAATCTATTATGATTGGCATTATCGCGATGCTGCTTAAGCTGCCAGCCGCCGCGCCGACAAAGGCCTCAGGCGCCGAGAGTCATGCCGCCAGGGCGCGACCAAGAAATCGGCGAAAGAATCCGCGCGAGAGTCAGCCAAAGAGTCGGCGAAAGGATTCGCGCAAGAGTCAGTCAAAGCGTCGGCGAAAAACATGATGAAATCAGGTGGGAGAAGGTGGGGTCTCTGCGCGCAGCGCCTCGTCCACGCTCGGCTTCGGCGATCGTTTCGGTATTCAGCGATCGATCTCGCCCATGACGGGGTCGATCGTGCATACTACGGCCGTGACGTCGGCTAGCATGTGGCCGCGGCAAAGAAAATCCATCGCCTGCAGATGCGCATAACTCGGCGCTCTAATCTTGCAGCGGTAGGGCCGATTGGTGCCATCGGAAACGAGATACACGCCAAGCTCGCCCTTGGGCGCCTCGACCGCGGCATAGACTTCGCCCGCCGGAACATGGAAGCCTTCGGTGTAAAGCTTGAAGTGGTGGATGAGCGCCTCCATCGAGCGCTTCATCTCGCTCCGCCGGGGTGGCACGATCTTGTGGTCCGCCGCGGCGATCGGCCCCTGCCCTTCCGCGGATTGCAGCCGCCCGATACATTGCCTGATGATCCGCACCGATTGGCGCATCTCCGCCATGCGAATGCAGTAGCGGTCGTAGCAGTCGCCATTCTTGCCGACCGGGATGTCAAATTCGAGCTCGGAATAACACTCATAGGGCTGTGCTTTGCGCAAATCCCAGGCGGCGCCCGAGCCGCGCGCCATCACGCCAGAGAAGCCCCAATTCCAAGCGTCCACGAGCTTAACGACGGCAATATCGACATTTCGCTGCTTGAAGATGCGGTTGTCGGTGAGCAAGCCTTCGATGTCGTCGAGCACCTTCAGGAACGGGTCGCAGAAATTGGCGATGTCTTCTAGCAGTTCTTGCGGCAAATCCTGGTGGACGCCGCCGACTCGAAAATAGGCCGCGTGCAAGCGCGAGCCCGAGGCGCGCTCGTAGAACGCCATCAGCTTTTCGCGCTCCTCGAAAGCCCACAGGATCGGGGTGAGTGCGCCAACGTCCAAGGCAAGCGAGCCTATGCCGATAAGGTGCGACAAGAGCCGACCGATCTCGCAAAAAAGCACACGCACCAACTAGGCTCGCTTGGGAATTGTCAGGCGGAGCAGCTTCTCCGTCGCCAGGCAGAACGCATGTTCCTGGTTCATCGGCGCCCAGTAATCAAGCCAGTCGAAATACGGAATGTTTTGCAGATAAGTTTTATGCTCGATCAGCTTCTCCGTGCCGCGATGCAGAAGCCCAATATGCGGATCGACGCGTTCGACGATCTCGCCATCGAGCTCCAACACCAAACGCAGGCAGCCGTGAGCCGCCGGATGTTGCGGCCCGAAGTTGATGGTGAAATTGCGAACCGCTACGGTCATGCTCTACCTCAGCTCGTGTTAGGGTTTCTTGTGATTCAAATCGTGACGGCCAATCGCGGCAACTGATATTGCCTAGCTGACCCTGATATGGCGTCAACGATAGCAAACCGAGAGATTTGCCGAATGTATCCTGCAGGTCAAATGCGCTCATGGCGGCAGATCCGGGCCGCGTCCGGTCTACTCCCGAAAGCGGACATCCGACGGATCAGTCGGCATGTCGGCGGAGCGGGTCGTCTCGTTGTTCACGCGCAAGGAATGCGGCCGTGCGGGGGAGAACAATCCGGAATTCGGTGTACTCGCCGGGCTTTGTGTCGACCTCTATACTCCCTGAGTGTTGCTTGACGATGATGTCGTGACTGATGGAGAGGCCAAGGCCAGTGCCGTCGCCGGCGGGTTTGGTCGTAAAAAACGGATCGAACATCTTTTCCTTCACCTCGGGCGGGATGCCTGTGCCGTTGTCACGAATCCTGATTTCCACGCTGTCGCCCAGGTTTCTTGTCGCGGCGGCAAGCGTCGGTTCGTAGGCTTTATTGTTTGCCAGAGCTTTACGCTTCGTAGCGGCGTAGAAGCCGTTTGAGATCAAATTGAGCAACACCCGGGTAATGTCCTGCGGAAACACATCGACCTCGCCGGCGGCCGGATCAAGCGACCTCTCCAAGGTGATATTGAATCCCTGCTTCTCAGCCCGCGCGCCATGATAGGCGAGATTAAGGCTCTCTTCGACGATGGCATTAATTTCCACAGGCCGGTGCTCTTCGGAGCCCTGACGCGAGTGCAACAACATGTTCTTGACGATCGCGTCGGCGCGCTTGCCGTGCTGTACGACCTTGTCGAGGTTGGCCCGCAATGTGGCGGTCAGTTCGTTAATCTCTGTGCGCGCTTTACCGTCGATCGGTAACCCGCCCAAGACGTCCTGCAATTCATCGATCATTTCAGCCGAGACACCCGAGAAATTGTTGACGAAATTGAGCGGGTTCTTGATTTCGTGAGCGATACCGGCGGTGAGCTGACCGAGCGAGGCAAGCTTTTCGGTTTGAACCAGGCGATTCTGCGCGGCGCGCAGATTTTCCAGCGATTGTGCCAGTTCGCGCGTGCGCGCCTCCACGCTTTCGAACAACCGCACGTTCTCGATCGCGATTACCGCCTGGTCGGCAAACGTAGCGAGCAGTTCGATCTGTTTTTTTGTGAAAGCGCGCGGTTCCGTCCGCGTCAGGCCGAGCACGCCAATCGAGACGCTCTCACGCATCAGCGGCACGGCAAGCACCGATCGAAACTTGCCGACCTTTTGCGATTCCCACCAGGTATATTCAGAATCATCAAAAACATCCGGGATATGGACAATTTTTCCATCAAGCGCGGCACGGCCCGTCGCGGTCCCCCGCTCGGGGACAAGCTGCCGGTCTCTCATATAATCGAGATACTCGCCCGGGAAACCATGGCTTGCGGCCCAGACGTATTTGCCGTCTTCACTTCGGAACAGGAACGAATTATCGGCCTCGCACAGCCGCGCGGCCGATTCGACGAGAGTGTCGAGCACGGCCTGCAGATCGAAGGTCGAACGGCTGATCACCTTGAGCACGTCGGCGGTCGCGGTCTGCTGCTGGAGCGATTCGCGCAGCTCGTTGACCAGGCGGGCGTTCTCGATCGCGATCACCGCCTGATCGGCGAAGGTCTCGACCAACTCGATTTGCTTTTGGGAAAAGGAGCGCGGCGCCGAGCGAAACAAATTCATGACACCAAAAACTCGGCCTTCCCGTACCAAAGGCACGCCGAGCGCCGCCCGGAAACCCATAAGCTTTTGTATGTCCGCGCGTGCGAACTCGGGATCGGCAAGGACGTCGGGAATATGGACCGTGCGGCCTTCGACGATCGTTCGCCCGAAAACCGATCCGCGATCCGGCTGGTTTGAATAGCGCGCTAATTGGCCGCGCCACTCAGGTGCACAGCCAAACGTCGCCGCAAGACGGTAGTCTGTACCATCATGGTGTCGGATCGTCCCGATTTCCGCCTCACACAAACGACATGCCGACTCGACCAGAGCATCAAGCACCGCCTGAAGATCGAACGTCGAGCGGCTAATGACCTTGAGCACATCGGCAGTCGCGGTCTGCTGCTGAAGAGATTCACGCAGCTCGCTGAGCAGCCGCGCATTCTCGATGGCGATGACGGCTTGCGCCGCGAAATTCGACACCAGCTCGATCTGCTTGTCGGTGAAGGCCCGAACCTCCTGGCGGTAGATGGCGATGGTGCCGATCAGTTCGTCGTCCTTGAACATCGGCACGGCAATCAACGTGCGAGTGCCGCCATGCTCGACGCTGGCGACGATCAATGGATCGCGTGCGCGATAACCTTCGGATGCAGCGAGATCGGCGATTTGGACTGCTCGTCTCGTCTTCACGACGCCGGCCATGGCCGTTCCCGTACCCGGACCGACCGCGGCTAGTCCCTGCAGACGTTCGCGGTAGGCGGCCGGCGAGCCATGCGTGGCGGCGAGCCGAAAGCCCTCGCCTTTCCGTAGCCACAGGTTGCCGAACGTGGCGTCGCAGATGCGCACCGCATTCGCCAGCATGGCCTCGAACACCGGTTCCAGCGCGCCGGGCGAGCTGGAGATGACCTGCAGCACCTCGGCGGTCGCGGTCTGCTGCTCCAGCGACTCGCGCAGCTCGCTGAGCAGCCGCGTGTTCTCGATGGCGATGACGGCTTGCGCGGCGAAGCCTGTGAGCAACGCGATCTGCTTGTCGTTGAACGGCCGGACTTCCTGGCGGTAAATGGCGATGACGCCGACCAACTCATCGTCCTTGAGCATTGGCACGACGACAAGAGTCCGCGCACCACCCAAGTCGGCGAGATCCCTTAACGGTCGGCTTTCGGCGTAACCCGGCTCTGTTCTGATATCGGCGACGTGGATGACCTGTTTTGTCCGCGCGGCGCGGCCTAAGGGCGATTCCGCGTGCGCTGTGATAACCGGCTCGCGACGGCGCGACTCTGCGAATTGCGGTGGCACATTGTGTAGGGCGCCACAGCGGAACTTGTCTCCCTCGCGAAGCCACATAATGCCAAACTTGGCCTCGCACAAGTGCGTCCCGTTCTCCAACATTGCCTTGAACACTGGCTCCAGCTCACCCGGCGAGCTTGAGATGACACCCAGCACCTCCGACGTCGCGGTCTGCTGCTCCAGCGACTCGGAAAGATCGTCGGTGCGTTGGCGCAGCTCGTTGAGCAGACGGGTGTTTTCGATGGCGATAACGGCTTGGGAGGCAAAAGCCTTAAGCAGCGCAAGCTGTTCCGCTGAAAGCGGACCAGGCTGAATCCGCACGACGCTCAATGCCCCAATTGCGCTGGCGCCGCGAATCATTGGTATGATCGTGATCGCCCTGTAGCTGCTTGCCAAAAAGTTCTGCGCACCTTTCATAAGGTCGACCGGCGCATTCGCCACATCGGGAATGTCGACGACCTTGGCGTCAAGTATGGCAATGCCGTGCATGTATTCACGTGTTAGTGGGAACGGAAAGCGGCGACGCCACGAATCAACACGCCGGGGATCCGGCTGGGCAATAGCCGCCGTGGTCACCTGATCTCCGACGGGCACCGCGATGCTGATCAGAGCGCCTGGAAACAGCTTGAGCCCGCTGTTTACGATCGCTTCGAAAACCGGCTGCGTATTGTCCGGCGAGCTGGCGATTACACGCAAAATGTCGACGGTGGCGGTCTGCTGCTCCAGCGACTCGGAAAGATCGTCGGTGCGCTGGCGCAGCTCATTGAGCAGGCGCGTGTTCTCGATGGCGATGACGGCCTGCTTGGCAAAATTGCTAGCGAGTTCGATTTGCTTGTCGGTGAAAGGACGCACCTCCCGGCGGTATAGGACGATTGCGCCGACGAACTCGTCCTCCTTGAGCATCGGCACGGCAGCCAGCGTCCGAATGCCGCCGACGTCGACCGCAGTCACTGTCAAAGGCGCGCCCTCGACATAGGCCCGACTTTCTCGCATGTCAGCAACCTGGATTGGCTTTCGGGATTTTGCAGCGCGGACGAGTGGGAGGTCCGGGGTAGGTTTGATCACCTTCCCGCCCCGCCATTGGTCTTTGAAAGCTTCTGGTAGCGCACCGTGGAATGCGGCGTTTCGGAAGCCATCCGCTTCGGGTAGCCACATCGCCCCGTAGCTGGATTCGCAGAGTTCGGTCGCTTTGGCCAGCATCGTATCGAACACCGGCTGCAATTCGCCAGACGAGCTTGAGATGACCCCGAGCACATCGGCCATCGCGGTTTGCTGCTCCAGTGATTCGCGTAGCTCGCCCAGCAGCCGCGTGTTCTCGATGGCAATAACCGCCTGGGCGGCGAAGGTCTTCAGTAGTTCTTCCTGGATTTGCGGGACCGGTCCCGGCTCAGCCCAACCGACGACGATGACACCGAGTAGTTCGTCCTCGCGCAACATCGGCACCCCCAACATCCGCCGCCAACCCATAACCAGCGGAAAACGTTGGTCGTAATTCGGATCGGTAAGCACGTCCTCCAGCCGAACCACCGATTTTGCGAGCAGGACCCTTCCAGAAATCTGCGAAAGGTCGGGCCGCATCGGGTATTTCCGTTGCATCAAGTCCACATAACTTGGGCCCACATTATGGGAAGCGACAAAATGTAACTGTTGGCCATCAAAACGGAACACGTTTGCAAACAAACTGCCGCAGAGAGAGACGGCGTTTCGCACGATCGTCTCAAATACCGGTTGCACGTCGGCCGGCGACGTGCGGATCACACGAAGAATTTCGGCGGTCGCCGTCTGCTGCTCACGCGCCTCGTCGCGCTCGCGTTTTAGGCGCTCGAATTGTTCCTGCGGGTCCCCAGCGGACGCACTTACAGTCAGAGCTTTGCGAGCCTTCGGCCCAGTCGCGTGACGGCCTGGGCTTTTTACCGGTTTGCCGCTTGCTCTACTGCGCCGTCTCATGTCGCCCCCTGGGCGGTGCATGACAATGCTCAATACTATGCAAATCCTGCAAGGCGCGCCAATGCGGAATATGAAAATTGGGATGGCTCGACGACGGGCGCGGAAGCGAGGAATCCGGCACGGTTCACGCCTTCTTACGGATGTCTGCTATCGAGCAAAACGATCTGTTCTCGAACGTCCGCTTCGCGTCGAAAGCAGACGTAGCGGCTGGTCGGCGCGATGCCCGCGAAAGCAGGCGTCACGCGCATGATATCGCACAGCCGCTATGCGCCAATCGGCCACATCATTTCCGACATCTGGCTACCCAGGACGTGCTATCGTTTTTGCACGTCTTGACTTGGTCCTCAGCCTTGGGGGAGCGCCGTGAGGCGGCGGGATTTCCTTACATTGATCGGTGGCGGAGCGGTCGCGTGGCCGCTTGCCGCGCACGCGCAACATGCCGATCGGATGCGGCGAATTGGCATGTTGATGGCCTACGCGGAGGGCGACCGGGAAGGACAGATTCTTATCACTGCATTTCGGGAGGGACTCCAGAAGCTCGGGTGGACCGAAGGCCGCAATATTCGCACTAACATTCGCTGGGCGAAATCCGGCGATCCGAAGTTGAGGCCGCGATTCGCAAAGGAGCTGATCGCGCTGAAGCCCGACCTGATAATTTCGCATGGCACGCCCAACACGGCTATTTTGGCTAAACAAACACACACCATTCCCATTATTTTCGTGAACGTTACCGATCCGATCGGAGGCGGCTTTGTCGCGAGCTTTCCGAAGCCCGGCGGCAACGTTACGGGTTTCACCCACTACGAGCCCACACTGGCCAGCAAGTGGCTGGAGCTGCTCAAGGAGGTTGCGCCGCGCGTCGCCAAGGTCGCCTTTCTGTTCAATCCGAAAACGGCGCCATATTTCGAATATTACCTGACCCCATTCAAAGCCGCGGCTCGGTCGCTTGGAATGGAGGCGATCGTCGCGCCTGTTCGTGACAGGGTCGAAATCGAACCCATCATTGCCGCACAGGCGCCCGAGCCGAAAGGGGGCTTGATCGTGATACCGGATACTTTCACGACCGTTCATCGCATGGAGATCATAACGCTCGCAGCCCGCTACCAAATTGCTGCCGTCTATCCATTGCCAGCCTTCACTGCACAGGGCGGCTTACTTTCGTATGGAATTGACACGCGCGATATGTATCGGCGTGCGGCGGCCTATGCCGATCGTGTCCTCAATGGCGATAAACCGGGCGACCTTCCTGTCCAACTCCCGGTCAAGTATGAGTTGGTGATCAATCTTAAGACCGCTAAGGCCCTCGGCCTCAACGTGCCGCCCTCGCTGCTCGCGCGCGCCGACAAGGTGATTGAATGATTGATTGCCCGACCTCGGCTCCGCGTCATTAGCGAATTTGGCCGCCACTTTTGACCACGTCCTGTTTATCTCCGAAAGCGGACATTCGGCAGCGCAAACGCAAAGTCCTGCCTCGCGGCAGGGGCGAAGTATCGACCGATCGCTGAATTCGCGAATACTGGATCGCGCGTCGACGCGGGCCCCCGCGCAGGCGGGGGCGGGCGATGCGATCGCCGTCTGCTCGCCGGGCCGGCTACCGGTTCAGCTTTTTGAGAACCGTATCCAGCTGATCGAGATCCTTGTACTTGATGTGCAGCGTACCGCCTTTGCCGCGATGGTCGATGCTGACGTCAAGCCCGAGCGCATCCGACAACCGCTTCTCCAGCGCGCGCGTGTCGGCGTCTTTGCCGCTCTTATTTCCCTTGGCGTCGCGGCGCACATCGCGCGCTTGGGCGGCGCCGTCCTTGCGCATGTCGTCTTCGAGCTGGCGCACGCTCCAGCCTTTGGCGACGATTTCCTGCGCGATTGCTTCCGCATTGGGCTGGCCGACCAGCAGGCGCGCGTGCCCGGCGGATAGCTTGCCCTGGCGCACCAGCTGCTTCACCGGCTTCGGCAATTTCAACAGCCGCAGCGTGTTGGCGACATGCGGCCGGCTCTTGCCGACGATCTGCGCGACCTCGTCCTGGGTGCGGCTGAAATCATCCATCAGCGCCAGATAGCCGTTTGCCTCCTCGATTGGATTGAGGTCGGCGCGCTGCACGTTTTCGATGATGGCGTATTCGAGCGACTGGGCGTCGTTGGCGTCGATGACCGCGACCGGCACCTCGTGCAGTCCGGCGCGTTGCGCCGCGCGCCAGCGCCGCTCGCCGGCGATGATCTCGAAGCTGTCGGCGCCGCCCGGCGCGGCGCGCACCACGATCGGCTGGATGATGCCGCGCTCGCGGATCGAGGCGGCCAGTTCGTCGAGCTCGGCATCGCTGAAGGCGCGGCGCGGATTGCGCGGGTTGGCTTTCAGGCTTTCGATCGGCGCGCGGCGCGGCTTGCGGCCCTGCTCTACCGGCGCGCTTTCCTCGCCGACATCGCCGATCAGCGCGGCCAGGCCGCGTCCCAATCGCCTATGATCCGTCATCGCCGCCGCTCCTGACCCTCTCGCCACGCTTCGCCTCTTTAGTTATTGGTTCGCTGTTTTTGTTTCTGTCATCCGTGGGCAAAAGGTGCGAAGCACCCTCTTCACACAATTTGTCCCGCGCATCCCGCTTAGGTTGGCAATGCCTTAGCGTCCCTTATCGGGATGCCCGGGACAAGCCCGGCCATGACGGTCGTTAGCTTGCCTTCAATTCCTTCTCGCGCTGGATGATCTCGGTGGCGAGCCGCAAGTAAGCTTCGCTGCCGACGCATTTGAGATCGTAGACCAGCACCGGCTTGCCGTAGGACGGCGCTTCCGAGATGCGCACGTTGCGCGGGATCACCGTGTCGTAGACCTTGCGGCCCATGAACTTGCGCACGTCGGCAACCACTTGGTTGGCGAGATTGTTGCGCGCATCGAACATGGTGAGCACGACGCCGTGGATCGACAGTTTCGGATTGAGATTGGTCTTCACCTGTTCGACGGTCTTGAGCAGTTGCGACAGGCCTTCGAGCGCGAAGAATTCGCACTGCAGCGGCACCAGGATCGAATCCGCCGCCGCCATGGCGTTGACCGTGAGCAGATTGAGCGACGGCGGGCAGTCCACCAGCACGTAGCCGAAATCGTAAGCGCGCTCGCCGGCGTTGAGCGTGTTGAGCGCGGAGCGCAAACGGAAGGCGCGGTCGCGCGCCTGGCCGATCTCGAGCTCGAGGCCGGAGAGGTCGAGCGTCGAGGGCGCGATGGTGAGTTGCGGCACCGCGGTCTGCAGCACGGCGTCACGCATGGGTGCTGCGCCGGTGAGCACGTCGTAGGTCGAGGTGCGGCGCGAGCGGCGGTCGATGCCCAGTCCGGTCGAGGCGTTGCCCTGCGGGTCGAGGTCGACGATCAGCACGTGCTCGCCGATGGCCGCCAGCGCGGTGCCGAGATTGATGGCGGTAGTGGTCTTGCCGACGCCGCCCTTTTGGTTGGCGATCGCCAGCACGCGCGGGCGCGGCGCCGGCTCGGGTCGCGGCGTCGGCTTGCCGAAGGGGACGATTTCAGGGCTGTTGGTCTGCGAATCGGTCATATCGGGACATTCCACGCTGGTATCTGCTGCCCGCCCGCCATCCTCAGAGCATGTTCGGGGGTCGTTCGGAGCGTCATCGGGGCCGAGCATCGCTGCTTCTACGACGATGAAGGCCCCGTATGACGACGATGCAACCCTCCGGGCTGGTCTTACTGGGCACTTTTGAGGCCTCAATGCTCCAATATTTAGCGGCGTCAGTCAATTCAGCATCTACATCTTGACCCTTGAGGAACAAGCCGGCGGCACCCCGGGCCATCAAAGGAAAGGCTTGATCGCACAGGATTTTCAATGGGGCCAGCGCGCGCGCCGTGACCACTTGCACGGGTTCTGCACAGCTATTCGCAAAATCCTCCGCCCTCACCTGATGCACGGCCGCCGGCACCCCGGTCACCCTCACCGCCTCGCGCAGGAACGCGGCCTTTTTGCCATTGCTTTCAATAAGATGGACTTTTGCGCCGGGCTGATCCGCGAGCGCGCAGGCAACCGCCATGCCGGGAAAGCCTGCGCCGGAGCCGAGATCCACCCACACCCGCGCCTGCTGTGCCAGCGCGAGGAGTTGCAACGAGTCGGCGATGTGCCGCGTCCACAGCCGAGGAAGTGTCGAGGATGCCACGAGGTTGACCGTTTTCTGCCAGAGCAACAGCACGTCTACGAACATGTCCAAGCGCTTTTCCGTTTCACGTGAAACAGGCGTGAGCTTCAAAGCGCGCGCTTTGTCGGCGGCGAGATCGAAAGTCCCCTGCCCGCGCTTGCTCAAGCGGTTTTTGCGGCCGGCTTCTTGGCGCGGCGCACATGCGCAAGCAGCAACGTCAGCGCCGCCGGCGTCACGCCGTCGATGCGGCTCGCATGACCAATCGTGCGCGGACGATGCGTCTGCAATTTTTGTTTCATCTCGTTCGACAAACCCGGCAGCGCCGCGTAGTCGAAATCTTGAGGTAACGCGAAACTTTCATCGCGCCGATAGGCGGCGACGTCCGCCGCCTGGCGCGAGAGATAAACGTCGTACTTGGCATCGATTTCGATCTGCTCGGCGATCTTGGGTGCAAGCGCGCCGAAGCGCGGCCAGATGCGCGCGAGATCCGCAACAGAAATATTCGGATACGAAAGCATCTCGAACGCCGTGCGTCGCTGGCCATCCTTGTTGAGCATGACGCCATGGCGCTCGGCTTCTTTCGGGGTGAGCGAAAGCGAGTTTGCGAATTCGCGCGCGCCTTTCAGCGCGGAAGATTTTCCAGAGTGCATCCGCGCGCGTTCGGCGCCGACGCAGCCGATCGCGATGCCTTTGTCGGTCAGGCGCTGGTCCGCATTGTCGGCGCGAAGTTGCAAACGATATTCGGCGCGTGAGGTGAACATGCGATAGGGTTCGCTGACGCCGCGGGTAACGAGGTCGTCGATCATCACGCCGATGTAAGCCTGCGCACGATCAAGCACGGTCTCATCGCCCTCGCCGGCCAAAGATGCCGCATTGAGACCTGCAAGAAGTCCCTGTGCCGCAGCCTCTTCGTAGCCTGTGGTGCCGTTGATCTGGCCGGCCAAAAACAATCCGCGCAGGCGTTTGGTTTCCAACGTCGGCGCGAGCTCGCGCGGATCGACGTAGTCGTATTCGATAGCGTAACCAGGCCGGATGAATTTTGCTTTCTGCAGTCCGGGAATGGTCGCGACCAACGCATGCTGCACGTCTTCTGGCAATGACGTGGAAATGCCGTTCGGATAGACCGTCGCATTGTCGAGGCCTTCCGGTTCCAAAAAAATCTGATGGCCGTCGCGCTCGCCGAATTTGACGATCTTGTCTTCGATCGACGGACAATAGCGCGGGCCGGTGCTGGCGATCTGGCCGGAATACATTGGTGAGCGATGCACGTTGGCGCGGATGATGTCATGCGTGGCCGCGACGGTGCGCGTGATGCCGCATTGAATCTGCGGGTTTGCAATGCGCGTCGTCAAAACGGAAAACGGCTCGGGCGGCTCATCGCCGGGCTGCATTTGCAACGCCGACCAATCGATCGTGCGCCCATCGAGGCGCGGCGGCGTTCCCGTTTTCAAGCGGCCGAGCGCTAAGCCGAGATTTTCCAGCGTGCGCGACAGCCCTATCGCCGGCGCTTCACCGACGCGGCCGGCGGGAATTTTCTGCTCACCGATGTGGATGAGCCCGCGCAAAAATGTTCCGGTGGTGAGCACGACTGCCGCCGCAGAAATCGCGCGGCCATCAGCGAGTTTGATCCCGCAAACGCGACCGTTGGCGATAATCAAATCATCGGCTTCGGCTTCGATGACTGCGAGATTCGGCGTTGCGCGGATCGCGGCCTGCATGGCGGCGGCGTAGAGCTTGCGGTCGGCTTGCGCGCGCGGGCCGCGCACGGCGGGGCCTTTGCGGCGGTTCAGAACGCGAAACTGGATGCCGCCGGCGTCGGCGACGCGGCCCATAAGACCGTCCAGGGCATCGATTTCCCGCACCAGATGGCCCTTGCCGAGGCCGCCGATGGCGGGATTGCAGCTCATGGCGCCGATGGTAGCGAATCGGTGCGTCACCAGGGCGGTACGGGCGCCCATGCGGGCGCTGGCCGCCGCGGCTTCGCAGCCGGCGTGGCCGCCGCCGATGACGATTACGTCGAAAGAATCCATAATTGGCGCGTTGTAGCGGAGGGGCCGGAGCGGGTCAAAAAAATCGCGGTTTTGTGGGAAGTTTCACGTGAAACATCGCCGAAAAAGGTGCCGGAATACCAGTGATCTGCGTTTCTTCGGCCCCCGAACGAGCCTTATTCGGCCCCCGAGGCCGCTATCCTCGGAGGCCGAGGATGGCAGGTTTGTTGGACTTAGGACCTAACGGGTGGCGTGGGTCACAGTTATCGGTGGCTTGGCCCGCTCGTGGCCACTGCCGCCGAAATACAGCGTCCCAAAGCCGATGGCGATCACCAGGATGATCAGCCCGATCCAACCAATCGCGTTGGGCTCCTGCAGGGCCTTTTTCCATTCGGGCGTGTCGGCCATGTCGTTTCCTCGCTTGCCCGCCCCGTGCCGCCAACGTCAGGCAAGTCGCAGCTTAGCGCGAGACGACCCGTTGCCGCGGCGGCTGTTTGCCACATGGGGCGCGGGGCTATTTGCCGATGCAGAAATCGCGGAAAATCACGTCCAGGATATCTTCGACGTCGACCCGGCCGGTGAGCCGCCCCAGCGCCCGGGCGGCGAGGCGCAGCTCTTCGGCCAGCAGATCTTCGCGGCCGGCCAGCTCGGGCTTGAGCGCCCTCCGCAAGGCCGCCAAGGCGTCCTCCAGCGCCCGCCGGTGGCGTGCGCGGGTCACCAGCGCCGGCTCGGCCCCGGCCAGGAAGCTGTCGGCGTGGCGGGCCAATTGGGCGAGCAGGGCATCGACTCCCTCCCCGGTGACGGCTGATATGCTGAATATACGTTCATTTCTATCGGATTTAGATTTATTTCTTTGTGGCGCGTCAGTTAATCTTTGGTCAACCATGCTTGTTAACGGTTTGTTAGCCATAAATGTGGCTTCACTTTTATGGTCTGGCCGCAATAACGATTCATTTCTTTGGTCGCCTCGCCGGATTAGGTCAACCTTGTTGCGGATGACCCAGACTGGCGTCCCGGACGGTGAAGCGGCGGCGTTCGCTCCGCTGGCATCCACCACCCACAGCACCAGGTCGGCGGCCGCAGCCCGTTCGCGCGCGCGCCGCACGCCCTCCATTTCGACCGGATCGTCGGTGTCGCGGATGCCGGCGGTGTCGAGCAGCGTGACCGGCAGCCCGCCGAGATCGAGATGCACCTCGATCACGTCGCGCGTGGTGCCGGCATAAGGCGAGACGATCGCCGCCTCGCGCCGCGCGATGCGGTTGAGCAGCGTCGACTTGCCGGCATTGGGCGGACCGGAGATGGCAACCACCAATCCTTCGCGCAGCCGCTCGCCGCGATGGCCGTCGGCGAGCGCGGCTTCGATCTCGCCGGCGAGTTCGCGCGCCGCATGCAGCGCCGGCGTCACCAGATCCGTCGCCACGTCGGCCTCGTCGGAAAAATCGATGCGCGCCTCGATCAGCGCCAGCGCGCGGATCAGCCGATCGCGCCAAGTCTCGGCGCGGTTGCCGAGCAGCCCTTGCATCTGGCGCAGCGCCTGGCGGCGCTGGCCTTCGGTCTCCGCCATCACCAGGTCGGCGAGGCCTTCGACCGCGGTGAGGTCGAGCTTGCCTTTCTCGAAAGCGCGGCGGGTGAACTCGCCGGCCTCGGCCGGGCGCAGGCCCTCGATGTGGGAGAGCGCGGCGAGGGTCGCGGCGATGACCGCGCGGCCGCCGTGCAACTGCAATTCGGCGGTGTCCTCACCGGTCTCGCTGTGCGGCGCCGGAAACCACAGCGCCAAAGCTTCGTCGATCGGTTCGTTCGTCTGCGGATCGCGGACGCGCACGAGCGCCGCTTTGCGCCTTTCGGGAATTTTGCCGCTCAGGCGTTTAAGCGCTTCGCCCGCGCGTGGGCCGGAAATGCGCACCACCGCAATGGCCGCCGGCGGGCGGCCGGAGGAGAGGGCGAAGATGGTGTCGCGGTCAGCGGGCATCGCGGCGCACGGAAGCGCCGCGGGGGGCAGGGGTCAAGGGCGTGCAACCATTACGAATAGGCCGGCGCGCGCGAGCGAAACTGCAACCGACACAAGCCCCACAGGAATATGGCGAACAACAGATGCGGGATAGCGGCGCCAACGATCAGTTTCGGGCTGACGCCGAGGCCGAAAAATCCCCAGCCGACCACCGCGAAGAAAACCACCAGCACCAGCAGCCACAGTGCGACGGCGAGCCAGAAGCGCGAATGAAGGTGAGGGTGTCGCGGAACAGGATGACGTAAAGCGTGGAAAAAGCCGTGGTCCAAACGGTGTGGAACAGGAGGCCGACCGGCAGTGGAAGCAGCCGCCGTAACACGATTTCCGCGAAGGCCAAGCCGAGTTATTTCGGCAGCGGCGAAACGCCCGATTTCAACCCTGCGAACATGAAAGCAGCCGTGCGGATCGAAACGCCGATGCCGACGCCGATTGCTTTTGTCCAATCGCATCCGTCAAGAGTGTAACATTCGATCGAGAGTCTCCATCAGCGTGGAGATGCCGCTCCGCAGCAGCTGGCGGCCCCGCCACTCCGCTCTGCCTGCACGGGCGGACATGGAACCGAGCCGTAGGAGCAGAACACGCAGCAGTCGCCCAGCTTGGGTTTCAACCGCGCGCCGCAGCCGGTGCAGTCGTAGAAGAACAGGGAGGCGTCCGTGGGCATCTGCTCCAGCTTCGCGGCACCGCAATGCGGGCAGGTTAATAAAGACAGCTCGCCCATCGCCTAGCTCTTCGGCGCAGACGGATAACCGGCGTTTGTCGTCGCGGCAGTTAGCGCCTTCACATCGGTCTTCGCATCATCGTAAGTGACGACCGCGGTCTTATTCTGAAGCGAAACAGCCACTTTACTGACGCCGTGAACTGCTTGCAGGCTCGCTTTCACGGTATGCGGGCAGGCCGCGCAAAACATGTTCTGAACCGCCAGCATGACCGTGCGCTCGGCGGCGAAGCCGTGCGACGACACGACGAGGGCGAATCCGAAGGCAAGCGAAGCAATGAGCCTGGCCATCTGCGTTTCTCCGTTCATCAAGACAGGACATAAGGCGCGATAAAGTCGAAGCCGACCGCGGCGACGATCAGCAATGTCGCCGCGACCAGCGCGATTCGAACGATTCGATTTGGCAGTGGACGCGCGCACGCTTGGTCCTCGGCGCAAGCGGCCATTTCCGAGCGGCGAACCAGCCAATAGCCCGCGCCGAGGCAGCCGACCGCCGCGGTGACAAAATAGGGCTGGTAGGGAGCGAGCTGGGTGAAGTTCCCAATCCAGGCGCCGCCGAGGCCGAACAGCGCCACCGGCAGAATGCAGCACGAAGACGCCGCCAGCGCACCGACGATGCCGCCGGCCACCAGCAGTTTCGGCGTGTGGCGGGCCATCCAGGCGTGCGATTCGCGGTTGAGCGTCATGGCGCGAAGATGCATCCTGTAGCCACTACAGGTTCAAGGGAAACGGGCCATGGCATCGATCACGGCTTCGCGAGGCAGCAGCCTCAGCATCGGCGGGCTCTCGCAACGGACCAGCGTGAACATCGAAACCATCCGCTACTACGAGCGCATCGGCCTCATGGATAAGCCACCCCGGACAACGGGCGGCCACCGCAGTTATGCGATGGGCGATGTCAACCGGCTACGCTTTATCCGGCGCGCGCGCGAATTGGGCTTCGGCATCGAGGACATCCGCACGCTGCTGCTGCTTTCCGAGCGGGGGCACGCGTCATGCGCCGAGGCGCGCGAGGTCGCTGCGGCCCATCTGGCGGACGTGCGCGCCAAGCAAAATGACCTGGCAAAGTTGGAGACTATTTTGTCCAAGACCGTTAGCCAGTGTGACGCCCGATCTGCCGGCGAAGTCACGCCGCTCTGTCCAGTGCTCGAGGTGTTGCAGTCCTAATTAAGCCCATGCCGACGGCCGCAGCTGAGCGCGAAGACGGTGGCGTGTTCCGCGGGCATCGCGGCGCACGGAAGCGCCGGGGGAAGGGCGGGTCAAGGCCTGCTCGTCATGAGCAGCTCGCGATGCTACCGCGTCGTGCGGCGGCTTATGATCCTGCCCAGCCGAACGAGGCCCGCCATGGCCGAAACCAAAATCAGCTTCGACGATGGCGCCGCCTATGAGCGCTTCATGGGGCGTTGGAGCCGCACCGTCGGCGACATTTTTCTCCAGTGGCTGGCGCCGCCGCCCAATGTCCGTTGGCTCGACCTCGGCTGCGGCACGGGCGCGTTCACCGAGCTGGTCCTGGATAATTGTTCGCCCGGCGAAATTGTCGCGGTCGACCCGGCCAAAGCCCAGATCGAGCAAGTGCGCCGGCTGCCGCTCGCGCAACGCGCGGACTTCCAGGTCGCTGACGCAATGGCTTTGCCGTTCCCGGATGGCAATTTTGATATCGTCGCCTCGGCGCTGGTGATCAATTTCATTCCAGAGCGGGCCAAGGCGCTCGCCGAGATGCACCGGGTGGCACGCCCGGGCGGCGTGGTCACCGGCTATGTGTGGGACTTTTCAAGCGGCCTTTCCCCGAACGCCCGCGTGCAACGCGCGGTGCGCAGCATCGGCGGCAACCTCCCGCCCATCGCCGGCACGGCCGACTCCACACTCGATCGCTTGCACGCCATGTTCGCTGCGGCCGGATTGACCGACATCGCCACAACGATGATCGACGTCGAACAGACCTATCGCGATTTCGACGACTTTTGGGACGCCCAGACGCCGAGCTTCATGCCAGCCGCCAAAGCGATCGCCGCCTTGCCGGAGAACGAACGTGCCCGCCTGCGCGACAGCGTGCGTGCCGGTTTGCCGACAAACACCGATGGCAGCGTCACCCATTCGGCGCGCGCCAACGCCATCAAGGCGCGAGTGCCGGAAGCTTGATTCGATTCAAATCCCATTCGGGAGGCTTGCATGACTCCGACCCAATGCCTTTTGCGGTCTCTTATCGCCTTGTCTTTGCTCACTGTGGCGGGCGCGACCTCCGGAACAGCCCGCGCCGAAAGCGATCTGGCGCGCGCCTATAAGATCATCGAGAGCAAAAAATTCGTCGACCTGACCCACGGCTTCTCACCCAACACGCCGGTATGGTCGGGCTTCGGGCAGGCCATATTCACGCGGGCCTACGATCCCAAGACCAAGCGGCCTTACACCATCAAGGAGGATGGCTTCCGCACGACCTATTACAACATGGTCGGGCAGTACGGCACCCATGTCGATCCGCCGGCGCATTTCGCCCAAGGCGGCGCGACCATGGACACGATCCCGCTGAATGAAATGATCCTGCCGCTGATCGTGCTCGACGATACGCCGTATCTCGGCAAGGACCCGAACCACGCCTTCTCGGTGGCCGACCTGATGGCATGGGAGAAAACGTACGGCAAAGTGCCGCGCGGCTCGTTCGTCGCGCTGCGCACCGACATGTACAAGGATTGGGACGCAAACTCGGAGCATTTCAAGCGCGCGCCGTTTCCGGCCTGGGCGTTCGAAACCATCAAGTTCCTCTACGAACAGCGCGGCGTCACCGCCACCGGCCACGAATCCCTGGACACCGACACCACCGACAATATGCGGTCGGAGACCTACCTGCTTGTGCACGGGCACTATCAGATCGAGGTGATGGCCAATCTCGACAAGGTGCCGGCGACGGGCGCGCTGATCGTCGTGACTTGGCCAAAGGTGCGCGACGGCCTCGGCTTCCCGGCGCGGGCGTTTGCGATTTTGCCGTAACGAATAGGGCGCGCCTTAATCCTGTGGCCGTTCCGGCACTTGAATCGGGCTGCAGTTGCGCCGGCCGGATTCGAAACAGAGCTGAGTCTTTCTGGCGTCAGCCAGTGCGTTGACCAGCCAAATGCCTCCACCCACGACGAGGATTCCGGCGACCAATAGGAAAATATTGGTGGCGCGCCGATCGCGTTCGTCTTCTTCGTCGTCGGGCTGATTCTGCCTGTCCGTCGTCATAACGTGCAACCCGTGGAGAAATGACTTTAGCATTTCCCCGCGTGCAGCGTCATCGCACCGGCGCGTCACTCGCCCGGCCGGCTGCGCCAGAGCGCCGGTTTCACCCCGCGTTCATTCCGGGCTAGGCTTCGTCGATGGCCTCATCGCAAGACAGCACTCACACCAACCGCCTGGCGCAGGCGACCTCGCCCTATCTCTTGCAGCACGCGCACAATCCGGTGGATTGGCGGCAGTGGGGGCCGGAGGCTTTGGCGGAGGCGCAAAGCGCCAACAAGCCGATTCTGCTGTCGGTCGGCTACGCCGCCTGCCACTGGTGCCACGTGATGGCGCATGAGAGTTTCGAGGATCAGGCAACCGCAGATGTGATGAACGAGCTGTTCGTCAACATCAAAGTCGACCGCGAGGAGCGGCCGGATATCGACCAGATTTACATGAACGCGCTACATCTCTTGGGCGAGCAGGGCGGCTGGCCGCTGACCATGTTTCTGACGCCCAAGGGCGAGCCGGTGTGGGGCGGCACCTATTTTCCCAAGGACTCCCGCTTCGGCCGGCCGGCCTTCGTCGACGTGCTGCGCGAGCTGGCGCGGCTGTTTCGCGAGGAGCCCGCCAAGATCGAGCAGAACCGCAAGGCGTTGCTGACGCGGCTCGCCGAAAAAGCGCGGCCGCAAGGCAAGGTGACCGTCGGGCTGGCCGAGCTCGACGGCGCCGCCACGCAGCTCGGCAACGCCTTCGACACTACGCACGGGGGCTTGCGTGGCGCGCCCAAGTTTCCGCAGCCGGCCATGCTCGAGTTTCTGTGGCGGGCGGGCTTGCGCACCGGCGATGCGCGGTTTTTCGACACGGTCGAGCTTTCACTCGAGCACATGAGCGAAGGCGGCATCTACGATCATCTCGGCGGCGGCTTCTCGCGCTATTCGGTCGATGAGCGCTGGCTGGTGCCGCATTTCGAGAAGATGCTCTACGACAACGCCCAGCTTCTGGAATTGCTGGCGCTGGCCTGGCAGCGCGGCGGCAAGGCGCTGTTCGCCGAGCGGGCGCGCGAAACGGTCGGCTGGCTGGAACGCGAGATGGTCACGGGGGAGGGCGCCTTCGCCGCTTCGCTCGATGCCGATTCGGAAGGCGAGGAGGGCAAGTTCTACGTCTGGTCGCTGGCCGAGATCGAGGCGGCACTCGGGCCCGATGCTGCTGATTTTGCCGCGGAATATGACGTGAGCGCGGGCGGAAACTTCGACGGGCACAATATTCTCAATCGTCTCAAGCACTTACCGCGCAACATGGGTGCACAAGAAACCACGCTCGCAAGCGCAGCACGATTTTCCATGTTGCGCGGTAAGTTATTGAAAACACGTGACAAACGTGTCAGGCCCGGGCTCGACGACAAGGTGCTGGCGGACTGGAACGGGTTGATGATCGCCGCGCTGGTCAATGCCGGCATTATTCTGGACGAGCCGTCCTGGCTCGTTCTGGCGCGGCGGGCCTTCGATTTCATCGCGCAGCAAATGACGCAAGGCGACCGGCTCGGCCATTCGTGGCGGGCCGGGCAGGCGCTGTTTCCGGGGCTGGCCTCCGATTTCACCGTCATGATCCGGGCCGCGCTGGCGCTCTACGAGGCGAGCGGCGAGCGCGCTTTGCTAGAACGGGCTTTGGCCTGGCAGCACGCACTCGACGCGCACTACGCCGACGGCGAGACCGGCGGCTATTACCTGACCGCCGACGATGCCGAAGGTCTAGTGGTGCGCCCGCATTCCACCGCCGACGACGTCACGTCCAACCCGAACGCGGTCGCCGCGCAGAACCTGGTGCGACTCGCCGCATCCACCGGCGAGCACCATTGGCGCGCCAAGGCCGACCGACTGATCGAGGGCATCTTGTCGGCGCAGGCGCGCAACCTGTTCGGCCATGTGGCGCTGCTCAATGCACTCGATCTGCGCCTGCGCGCCGCCGAGATCGTGTTGACCGGGCCGGACGCGGGCGCGCTCACGCAAGCCGCGCTGAAACTGCCGTTCCTCGACCGCATCGTGCTGCGGGCGGGTTCCGCCGCCGAGCTGCCGGCTGCGCACCCGGCGCAGGAAAAATTGCAGGCCGCGCAAGGAGCCGCGGCCTTCGTCTGCGTGGGCGAGCGCTGCTCGTTGCCGGTGACATGCGCCGGCGATATTGCCGGCGCCATTGCCGCAATGAAACAATCGCGCTAGGCGCGAGGGGGCGAATGCAGCAGCATATTCAATATTGCACGACGCCGGATGGCGTGCGGCTTGCCTATTCCATCATCGGCAAAGGCCCGCCGCTGGTGCGCACCCCGCATTGGTTCGCGCACCTCGAATACGACCTGGTCAGCCCGGTTGTGCGCCACATGACGCTCGGCCGGGCGCAGCAGCATTCATATCTGCGCTATGACGCGCGCGGCATCGGTTTGTCGCAACGCGACAACGTGGAGATTTCATTCGATCGCTTCGTCTCCGACCTCGAAGCCGTCGTCGATTGCGCCAAACTCGATAAATTCATTCTGTTCGGACTGTCGCAAGGCGCATCCCAGGCGATCGCCTATGCCGCACGACATCCGGAACGGCTCACCCATCTCATCGTTTTCGGCGGCTTCACACGCGGCCTTCTGCACCGCGAAAATATCGAGAAGCAGAAAGAGACGCTCGAACTCGCCTGTGGGCTCGTGCGCAATGGATGGGGAGGCAGCGAGGAATCGCACAGGCAATTCTTCACGTCGCAATTCATTCCGGACGCCCGCAAGGAGCTGCAGCACTCGCTCAACGAGATGCAGCGAGTCGCGGCCACGCCGGAAATGGCGGAGCGTTTTCTGCGGGCGAATGCCGATATCAACGTCGCCGCCTTGCTGCCCAAGATCAAAACGCCGACGCTGGTGCTGCACGCGACCGGCGATCTACGTGTGCCGTTCTCCTCGGCCCAGGAAATCGCGGCCGGAATCCCGAATGCAAAGCTGGTGCCGCTTGAATCGCGCAGTCATCTGATCCTCGCGAACGAGCCTGCGAACCGCGTCATGTCCGACGCAATCGCCGACTTTCTCGGCGATAAGCGGCTGCGCGGACCGCTGCCCGGTGCCGCCGGATTGTCGGAGCGGGCCGAATCTGCCGTCGGCAACATCCAGCGCAATTGGCTGCTCAAGCTGGTGGTGATCGCCGGCACGCTGGTCAGCGCCGTGATCGCGTTCGTGCAGTTGTGGCGGATACTGCACCGCTAAGCCGGGCCGACACCCTTGATCTTGCGCCGGCAATGTTGAAAATCGGCCGCGCGGGGAACGCCGACGGGCGTGGGGGTTATACGTATTTGGAGCGGACTTTTGGGCGGCCTGGCGCTCGCGGGCCTGCTGGCCACGCCGGCCGGCGCGGCCGACTGGTGCGGCTTCCAGCAGAAGGCGGGATCGCGGGTGCAATGCGGCTTTTCCAGCCTGCAGCAATGCAAGCGCGCGTTGTCCGATAAGAAAGACAAAGACGGCGACAAGAGCGTGACCTGCCTGCCCGATCCGGCGAGCGGCTGAGCGGCAGACGGCAATAATAACAAACAAAGAAATGGCCGGCCCTGAGGCCGGCCATTAAGCGTGGTCGCGCGGCTGCGCGGCGTTACGTATTCATCGACTCGAAGAACTCGGCGTTGCTCTTGGTGTTGCGCAGCTTGTCGAGCAGGAAGTCGATGGCGTCCATGGTG